>RFGV01000051.1 GCA_003696605.1 Chloroflexota bacterium
ATTAGACTGTTGCCGAGGTGAACGCTTGGCATGCGTATCAATACTCAGGGTTACATGCCAGGCCGGCCGTTTGTCCAGCAACTGTTTAACAAACGGTGTTGTCGTATCGCGAAACATAACGAATGTCACGGAGCTATCAGCATCTGTAGCTGATTCTGCGTCACCAGTGATGCCAAGAATTGAACGCGCGTAGGCAACAGCTTCGTCGGCGCTAAGCGCTACCTGTTGATGTCTTGACAGTTTTGTCGTTTGTGCCAGAGCCGTGAGGCTCAGGCATGGCATCAGTATAATGGCTGACAGTAGAACAATTCCTGTTTTCATGAGCTTGTTCCTGAACATCTCTATACTACATTCTAACTAGCCGTCAACGCGCAAGTGGCATGTTGGTGGCAACAATAAACTCGCCCGTGGTAGCGTCAATTATCGTTCGCATATGATTGCGTTGGTATAGCGGAACCGTTTTCGGCGCATGCAAAGAATAGTCACCCCCATAAACATCCATAATCCATACGGGCCGGGCACTGAGGCTATCAGTTCCCCACAGTAGACACCGCGCGAAAAGCAACACCGTTTCATGAGGGCTCCCTACGGCTCGTTTCAGAGCCTCCGGAAATGTTACAACAGGTTCTTCATACAAAGCAAAGTAATGTTCTCCATGATTCAAGAGCTGCTGTTCGGCCTCGGTCGCAGTGGGTACGCGTACGGTCGAGCTGTCATAGCCTCCCAGCACCGATACGATCTCCAGCAGTTTTCCGGTGCTGTCATCAAGGTAGACATCATAGTCGCGAGCCGGCGCACGCAGCGAATCAGCGCCAAGGCGAGGCAATGATAACTTCACCCCCTCCAGGTGTACATGCCAGGCCGGTCTGTTTGTCAGTCGGTCGTGCAGAAAAGGAATAGTTGAATCGCTGAATGCCTGAATGGTGATTGAGCTGTGGGTTGTTGCGATGCCAACGGTGTCGTCTGCCCCGAGACCCAGAATGTCGAGCGCCCGCGTTGCCACTTCGTCCTTATTCATTACGGCAGTGACGTCCTGGGCCACACTCTGCACCACCGAAAGAACAAAGACAATGAGAAAAATTGC
>RFGV01000601.1 GCA_003696605.1 Chloroflexota bacterium
GCCAAGGTAGAATTGTTGCGCCCGTGTGTGGTGATTGGGCTGCAACGGGACACAGAACTGGCGCCAATATTGACGCCTTTGCGTCGGTGGCCGGGGGTGACAGTGATTGATTTGCCGGTGGCAACGGCCGTTCGCCGCCGTTCCCCAGCCGAGCGACGCCAGCTTCGTGCCCATGCCTACCAGCAATACTTCCAACATGCTCAACGCCGTCCCCTTGCCTACCACAAACTGGCCAGCTTTCCCCATACCCATTTTCAGCCCGGCCAGCTCATTGCCCTGGAAAACAAACATGGTCTGACTATTGCACTGGCCGTTGTGGAAACCCATTTTCCTGAAACCGGCATCATCTGGATACATACGCCCTGGGATGGAGAAACGGCCGTTGCTGCCATCCGGCAAGGCAAATTACGGCTGGACATGACCACCTGGCAGGATGCGCCTTTGCTTCCCCCATCACCCAATCGCCAATGGCGCTAACGCGCCCGCTTCGCGAACTGTCAATCGTCAATCCCCAATTGTTAATTACCAATCCCCCGCTATAATGTCAGCAGTATTCGGCAATGGTTCAGGCACCTACCCGATACAAAAATGGGACGATTACGAATTCAACTATTTCAAACATTGGCCGTTTTTGCCCCAGACGGGACACCCATAGACATCGGCTCACCAACTGCCCGTTCTCTTTTTGCGTGGCTGGTACTGAACCGACACCAGCCAATTGATCGGCGGCGGCTGGCGTTTATTTTTTGGCCGCGCAGCAGCGAACAGGCGGCACGTCGTAATTTGCGCCAATATCTCCATCGGCTACGGCGCACGCTGGAACCGGTTGACCCTGAGGGGACATTGTTACTGGCAGAAGGGCATCAGGTGTGTTTCCAGCCGCCAGAAACGTGGTATCTGGACGTAGCTGCTTTTGAAACGGCCGTTTCTCCCCCCCACGAAAATCTCGAACTCGCCATCCAGCTTTACACCGGCGACCTGCTCGAAGACATCTACGATGACTGGGTCATACCCGAACGGGAACGACTTGCCCGCCTGTACCGGCAAAGCCTGCTCCGCCTCATAGACCAAAAAGAAAAACAGCATGATTACACGGCTGCCATCACCTATGCCGAAAAATACCTCGCCGCCGAACCCTTACTCGAAACTGCCCACCTGCGCCTGATGCACCTTTACTATGCCCTGGGCGACCGGGCACGGGTAAAACAACAATTCGAGCAACTATCTGAAACCC
>RFGV01000602.1 GCA_003696605.1 Chloroflexota bacterium
CGTGCATCATCTGCATATCCTGCATCATCTGCACAAAAAGGTAATTATGCATCATATATCGTTTGTGACATTTATCGCAATCCAGAAGGAAGTTTGTCACTATATAGAGAGAAGCATCTTGCCTTATACTTTAAGTGAATTATTTCACAAAGCGAGGGCAAGATGGAGCGATTATTGACATCGGGTGAAGTGCAGAAAATACTCAAGGTGGATCGGACGACAATTTATCGGATGGCAGAACAAGGGCGATTGCCAGCGATAAAGGTGGGGAAGCAATGGCGGTTTCCAGCGGAAAAAATTGAAGCGTGGTTGAGGCAGCGAGAACGAGGAACGGAAACGGCCGTTTTCCCAACACCTTCCCTCACTCCCACAACCGAACTCGCCAACCTTCTTCCCCATGCCTGCGTCAAAATCATACTTGACACTTTTGCCGAATTACTTGGTGTAATGCTTGTCATCACCGATCTGAAAGGCAACCCCGTCACCGAAATCAGTCATCCATCTGGCCTCTTCCGCTTCTTACAACAACATCCCCAAGGTTGGCAAAACTGCCTCCAGAGTTGGCAAAAACTGGGAGAAGAGATTGAGCTTGACCCCCAGTTTCACCAGACCCACCTGAATTTACTTTATGCCCGAAGCCTGATTCGCATAGGTAATGAGCTAAAAGGGATGGTCATTGCCGGGTGCATTGCACCAGATCAATGGCCCCCTGACCAAGAACAAATTGAAGCGATTGCACGCGAATTAGAGATTAGTCCCGACCAGTTACAACCCCATTTATCAGAAGTTTATTTTCTCACGGCCGAACAAAGGCAACAGGTACTTACCTACTTGCAGCGTATCGCCAACATTATGGCTCACATAGTCAACGAGCGCAAAGAACTGGTTGAACGCTTGAACACCATTGCCCAACTGGCCGTACTATGATGATAAACAGGAGTACTACCATGAAAAAAATCTTGATTTTAGGTGCAGGAACTGCCGGAACAATGGCCGCTAATAAACTCAACCACCTGTTAAACAAGCAGGAATGGCAAATCACAGTCGTTGATCAGGATGAAACTCACTATTACCAGCCTGGATTTCTCTTTATTCCTTTTGGCATCTACGGCGAACAAGAAGTCGTCAAACCCAAAAAACGATTTCTGCCAGCAAATGTGCAGCTAATTATCTCGCCCATTCAGCTAATCGAACCAGAAAAAAACCGGGTCATCTTAGAAAAGGAAAATCAAATTCTGGAATACGACTATCTGATAATTGCCACAGGTACTCATCCCCGCCCTGATCAGACCCCCGGTTTAACTGAAGAGGAGTGGCGCAAAAGCATTCACGATTTTTACACTTACGAAGGCGCTATTGCCTTACGAAACAAATTGAAAAATTGGCAAGGAGGGCATCTGGTAGTCAATATTATGGAAATGCCCATTAAATGCCCTGTTGCCCCCCTGGAATTTCTATTTTTGGCAGATTGGTACTTTACGCAACGGCAAATGCGAGACCGAGTGAAGCTGACTTTGGTTACACCACTGCCGGGTGCATTTACCAAGCCCAAGGCAACTCAACTATTAAGCCAGATGTTTACAGAACGAGGCATTGAGGTGGTGCCAGAATTCTATACAGAGCGTGTAGAGCCAGCACAGAAGTTATTGATTTCCTACGACGAAGAAGAAGTACCATATGACTTGCTCGTAACAATTCCGGTGAATATGGGGGCTGATGTGATTGGGCGCTCCGGGTTAGGGGACGAACTCAATCATGTACCTGTTGACAAGCACACATTTCTCTCTACTAAATACGATAACATCTTTGCTTTAGGCGATGCGGCCAGCCTGCCAACTTCAAAAGCAGGTTCGGTGGCTCATTTTGCAGTTGAAGCCTTTGCTGAAAATTTCATTCGTTATGTTAATGGCCGAAATATGGAACCAAATTTCGATGGGCATGCTAATTGTTTTATTGAAACTGGTTATGGCAAAGGTATTCTGATTGATTTCAATTACGATGTTGAACCATTGCCGGGTAAATTCCCGTTACCTGGCATCGGACCATTTACCCTTTTGCAGGAATCACGTATTAACCATTGGGGCAAAATGATGTTCCGATGGCTGTATTGGAATATGTTGCTGCCGGGACGAGAAATACCTTTTATTTCCAATCAAATGTCCCTGGCTGGTAAACAATCGGATTAGTGATAAGGCAACATTTGATTTTACAAACGCATCTAAAATGGAGAGTTGAGCCATGACAACGTTAGAGATTGTTGGTAAGCAAGTTGAATTTGATGAAGAAGGATTCTTGAAGAATCCGGATGACTGGACCAGAGAACTGGCTGAAGCCCTGGCCGCAGAAATGGGAATTACTCTCACACCAAAGCATTGGCAGGTTATTGAATTCTGCCGGCAAGATTTTCAAAGAACAGGTGAATCGCCTACTTTGCGGCGTATTACCAAAGAAAGTGGTGTAACCACCAAAGAGTTGTATAAGCTATTTCCCAAAGGGCCAGCCAAGAAAGTGGCGCGTATTGCGGGATTAAAGAAGCCTACTGGTTGCATCTAGGAGGGTGTAACAATGTTTGCACAAAATGGTGACAATGGTGAGCGAAAACTCTGCATTATTTGCTCCAAAGGCACACTAGATATGGCGTACCCCGGGTTGATTTTGGCCAATGCCGCCCTGATGGAAGGAATTGACGTGACCATGTTTTTCACTTTTTGGGGGCTGGATATTATCAACAAGAAAAAGATGAAGCATTTGAAATGCACACCATTGGGTAACCCAGCGATGGGAATGCCTAATTTGCTGGCGGTGATGCCTGGGGCTACCCATTTGGTGACAAAAATGATGGAAAAGGAGATAGAGAAGCTGGATTTCCCACCGGTAGATGAATTTTTGCAGATGATTGCAGATGCTGGTGGTGAGATGTATGGATGCAAGATGTCCATGGACATGATGAAATTGACCCAAGATGATTTGTTTGAAGGGGTTGCTGGTGTTGTGGGGGCAATGGAGTTTATGGAGATGAGTGAAAATGCTCAGGTGCTCTTTATTTAGTTGCCTGAGATCAATATGAGTACATAAAAGACAAGACACCGGATTGCGTTTTTCCGGTGTCTTGTCTTTTGTGGGAGGATGATGATGCAGTTTTATGTCCTGACTTAGTGGGTGGCAGGCAGATCACGAATTTTGCGCCAGCGCTCCATCGCCCCTGTTCGGAAGAGGGCTGGATCGAAGTTTGCCAGGGCTTCCCATCCTTCGATGGCGGCGAGTTCACGTTCTTCATCGGTGAGACGGAGCTTGAGAATCCGATTGTCGGTGTACATGATGAGTGTGAGGATGTCTTCGCCGTCGTCTATAATGTCTCGAATGCAGGGGCGGTCGGTCCCTTCTGGAAATCGGATGAGGGCTGCAGAACATCGCTGGCAGAATGGCAGGCTGGCGTTACACAGGCCGCGATCAATTATGACTTTCATTTTTCACCTCACAGCGCGTATGGCCCCGGCAAAAGGAGGTGAGTATTGGTTGTTAAGGTGGTTGGTTGTACGGAGACGAAACCAGTCCTCCTTTTTGGAGGAGCCGATATTGAACGACTTTCACCTAATGGTAGTGTAGGCGGTGGGAGGGAGGGGAGACAAGGTTGTTTGTCATGTGTTTGGGGTGAGGGTTGTCATGAGTTTGGGTGGTCAGGAGAAGAGGTGTTGGGCGAGGCCGAGGAGGAGGAGGTAACGGAGGGCTTTGCCGAGGATAACCCAAAAGGTGAAGACGCGCAGGTTAATGTGGAAGGCGCCGGCTACGGCCGTTAATGGATCACCGATGATGGGGACCCAGGAAAAAAATAAGGCGATAACACCCCAGCGTTTGTAAAATCGTTCTGCTTTGGCCCAGGTGGTTGGGTCTATTTGGATGTATCGGGAAAAGATAAATTGGCTGCCTTTGCGACCAACGTAGTAGTTGACCAGTGAGCCCAAAAAATTGCCGGCGGTAGCAAACAGGGTGATGAGCCACAGGTCGTACCCAAGTGCTGCCATGCTGATGACAACGACTTCTGAGGAGAGGGGGAGCAGGGTAGAGGCCAGGAAGGAGATGATGAATAGGCCGAAATACCCGAATGTGTAGATAAATTCGTTCATGGTTGTTGGGTGGCGTGGTAGGTATGAATAAGTGTGGGGGGGAAGATGCCTTTGTCGGTGATGATGGCTTCAATGAGGTGTGGGGGGGTGATGTCGAAGGCGGGGTACAAGGCGTTGATGCCCGAAACGGCCGTTTGTACACGTCCTTCTTTGCCCCGTGCAAAAAACACCTCGCGCGGATCTCGTTCTTCGATCACAATGTCGGCGGCGGTGGCGCTATCCGGATCGGGGCCATCGTACCCCAGCACGTAAAATGGTAAGCCGAAATGGTGGGCAGCAATGGCGTGTTGCAGAGTTCCTACCTTATTGGTGATATGACCATCCATAGTGATTCGGTCAGCCGCACAGATAAATTTATCTATCCGCCCCAAACTCATCAGGTGGGCACTCATACCATCGGTGATGAGGGTGCAGTCTATGCCCATTTCTACGCAGGATTGGGCAGTGAGTCGGGCTCCCTGAAAATACGGCCGTGTTTCACTGGCAATGACCTGGACCCGTTTCCCATCCTGCAAGGCATACCATAACATCCAGCATAGGGCTGCACCTGCGATGCAGTGTGTCAGAATACGATCGCCATCTTGCAACAGGTGGGAAGCGTGCCAGCCACACAAGCGAGAAACATCATTGCCTCGTTGAATTTCGCCGTTGACGTAGCTCAAAATAGCTTCTGCCCGTTGACCTGGTTGTGCTTTGAGGCCGGTAACCAGGGCTTTGGGGATGATGTGGTGCAGATCGTCGGCGGTGGGGCGTGTGTCCAGCAATCGTTCGGCAGCCTGGCGCAATTTGGTTTCGCTGGTGGCATCGGCCGTTTCTGCTTCGCGGGCTGCCAGTACCATTCCCAAACCGGCGGCATAAGCCAATGGTGGCCCTCCCTGTACAATCATCTCTTCGATGGCTATGGCTACTTCTTCGACTGTGCGATACCGCTCATACACAGTCTCAAAAGGGTACAGGCGGCGGTTTAGAATGACCACTTCGGCCGTTTCCGCTTCGTAGCGGAGTGTCTTAAACCGATCAGACAAGATTGCCGGGCAATCGGGAACTTCAGGTGGCAAAACCACGTTTGTATTCATATCACCTCATCAAAGAATCAGAATTTGGTTTTCAGTACCTGGTTTTTGGTTGCTTGTTGATTTTCGCCAAATAAGAGAGTTGTGTCAAAAAGGTGAACGAACGAAATGTTCGTCAGTAGAGGTTTTGTGTTATGATCGCCTTAAATACGTAGAGCAAATGCGGCAAATCGTGTGGTATGCTGTGAAATGAGGTAGTCAGTCAGGAAGTTTTCCCCATTCGTGTGTATGTTAAAGATTGGTAGTTTGTGCCGGAGGGTAATGAAGCAAATGAGAACAGAAAAATGGTGGTGGCAATGGTTTATTTTGGTTGTTTTGATAGGGGTCATATTAGTTGGGTGTCGGCGACAAGGGGAGGAGGCAACGCCAACGGCCGTTTCACCAACGACTGAATCAACAACCCCTGTACGGCCTACCCCCACACTGGCCCCAACGGCCGTGCCTGCACCGACCGAACCCGTTATTGCACCAGAAGCAATTGACTGGCCGCCGCAAGTGGTATATGTCAGCCCTGCACCCGGCGAAGAAGTAACACTGGACGGCGCAATTACCATCCGCTTTGATCAGCCGATGGATCAGGCATCGGTGGAGCGGGCGTTACGGATAGAACCGGTGGAAGGGGGAACGGCCGTAACCGGCACATTTACCTGGCCGCGCCCGGATACATTGGTTTTTGTGCCCCAGTCTCAGCTCAAACGGGAACAGACCTACCGGGTACGCCTGACAGAAACGGCCGTTAGCCAAAAGGGACAACGACTAAGCGATACACTCGATGTCAAACTGCAAACTGTCGGCTTTTTGCAAGTCAGTCAAGTGATCCCCGCCGACAACACAACCAATGTCCAGCCCGACTCAGCCATCACCGTTTTCTTCAATCGCCCTGTTGTGCCTCTGGTAACCACCAGCCAGCAAATGGATTTGCCCCAGCCACTCCAGTTTACCCCCCCAGTTAGTGGGCAAGGACGTTGGGTGTCCAGCAGTATTTATCGTTTTGTGCCAGATGAACCATTGGCCGGGGGCGCAACCTACCGGGTGGAAATTCCGGCTGGACTTACGGATATGACCGGCGGTGAACTGGCGGAATCTTTTGTCTGGCAATTTACCACAGACAGCCCGCGCGTGGTTCGTTTTGAGCCGTCTTCCGGGTTGAGGGATGTGATTCCCAGCCGACCAATCACGATAACCTTTAATATGCCAATGGAGCGGGGGACTACAGAAACGGCCGTTCGTCTCATTCGTGCCGATGGTACACCAGAAAACGTCACCTACCAGTGGTCAGACGATAGCCGCCAATTAACCCTTGTACCGCAACCTCGCCTGCAACTCAATACGCAGTACCGACTGGAAGTAAGTGCCAGTGCGCGTGCTGCTGGTGGCAACGCCACACTAGCCCAGCCAGTATCTCTGGAATTCACCACAGTTCCCCTGCCTGCGGTTGCAGAGGTGTACCCACGTGCCAACAGCCAGGCCGAATTTTGGGATAGTGGTGTTAGCATTACCTTTGCTTCACCAATGGACCCGGATACCTTGCAAGATCGAATTCGTATAGACCCGCCGCCCAAGCGAGTCAGCTACTTCTTTGGTGATGACAACCGGTTTTTACGGCTGGAATTTACCCACAAGCGGAATACAGAATATACCATTACCATTCCGGGAGATGCCGCCGACCCTTATGGCAATACGTTAGGTGAGGATTTTGTCTGGTCATTCCAGTCTGCTGGGTTTATGCCGGTCGCCTCATTTAATTTGCCGTTTGGTGTTAGCCAAATCAGTACGGCTTTCCCGTCGAACGTGGAGATTATTCATCGCAATGTTTCGGTTGTGGATGTGTCTCTTTATGATGTAGGGTTGCAAACAAATTTGCTGTTTAACCGGGATTTGTTCAATTTTTCGCCGGGCAGTGAACCAATTAGAACATGGTCACTACAATTTGATACAGCGCAGGATGAGTTAGGGACGGATACGCTGTCGCTGGCAAATGGGGGGACGTTGCCAACGGGTGTTTATTTCTTGCGGTTGCGTTCGGGTGACCTGGATCCGGATAGCCGATTTTGGCAGAATCAGCGGCATTTGCTGGTAGTGGCGGATACGAACCTGGTGGTGCGGGAGATGCCGGAAGCGGTGTGGGTGTGGGTCACCGACCTGGAAACGGCCGCTCCTGTTTTGGGCCGTATAGTAACGTTGTATGGTCAGAATGGGCAGCCGTTGGGAACGGCCGTTACCGATGTTAATGGTATTGCCCGCTTTGATTATCAGCCAGGGGATTATCTGGATGGTGTTTTGGCTGTTACAGGTCAGCCCGGACAGCCCGGATTTGGTGTGGCTGGTAGTAACTGGACAGGTGGTCTGGAGATGTGGGCGTTTGGATTGGAGAATTACGTTTATGCGCCCGAACTGGATTTGAGTGTTTACCTTTATACAGACCGACCCATTTACCGGCCGGGGGATACAATTTACTACAAGGGGATTGTGCGCGACGCAGATTACGGCCGTTATTCTCTGCCAGCGCCGCAACAATTGACTTTAAGGCTTTCCCCGAGGTTTTTCGTGGGTGCAGACAACCAGCCCCAGACTTTCACCGTCATGACAAATGAGGATGGTGTGTTCAGTGGGGAGATAACGCTTCCGGAAGACATGCCGACCGGTTCTTACGCATTAGCTGTGGAAGGGCAGTCCTTTGCCAGCCAGCGGACAATTAGTGTGGCCGAATATCGCAAGCCGGAGTTTTTGGTGACGCTGACTCCTGACAAACTGGAGGCGTTGCGGGGTGAATCTGTACAGGTAGAACTGGATGCCAGTTTCTTCTTTGGTGCGCCTGCCGCCGACATGCAGGTAACGTGGTCTGTTTATCGGCGTAGCTATTCGCCAGATGTCCCCGGTGAATTTTATGCGTTTGGTGATTTTGCCGGCTTTTTTGAGGATGAATTTTCCTTTGGTTTTCCCGGATTTGGCGCGGGTGGGGAGACGTATCTTATTGATGGTTCGGGTGTGACGGATGAAAACGGCCGTTTGTTGATTACCTTGCCGGCTGATTTACTGGCGGATGTTGCTCCGGGTAGCCAGGTGGTGACAGTTGAAGCAACGGTGACTGATTTGGCCGAAACACCGGTTGCTGGCCGTACGGAAATTATCTTCCATGCGGCTGATGGATATGTCGGCATTCGACCAGAAAGCTATCTGGTGTCTGCTGGTGAGACGGCTTCTGTTGCTTTATACACGGTGGACTGGAACGGCCGTTCTCTGCCCAATCAATCAGTTGATCTGGTTTTTTACCGCCGGGAATGGCGATACAGTCGGGAACTTCAATTTGGCCAATATGTGACTGTGTGGGAATCGGAGGATACAGAAGTTGCGCGCCAATCTGTAACGACGGATGCTGAAGGGAAAGCCACAGCCAGTTTTGTGCCAGAAGAGGGAGGCTCTTATATTGCTGTGGCCACGCTCACCGATGGAAACGGCCGTACGCAAACCAGCAGTACATACATTTGGGTGATTCAGCCCGGTTTCTTCGACTGGCGTTCCGATCCTAAAATTCACAAAATGGAACTAACTACCGACAAAACCAGTTATGCCGTAGGCGAAACCGCGCGTGTGCTGGTTCAGTCTCCATTTGCCACGGCCACCAATGCCTGGGTTACGATTGAACGTGGGAATGTGATTGAAAGCTGGCTGGTACGGTTGCAAGGAGGGAGCGAAGTGCTGGAAATCCCCATTCGGGATGCTTATGCGCCCAATGTTTATGTGACGATAACAGCCATCAAGCCAGTTGACCGCAACGACTCACAATTTCCGTTTGCAGATATTCGTATAGGTGTTGTCGAGTTGGTTGTACCGCCGGATCGGTTTGAACTGAATGTGAGTCTGGTGCCACGGGCTGACCAGTTCAGGCCAGGAGAAACGGCCGTTTACGATATTCGCGTTACCAACAGCCGTGGCGCCCCTGTTCAGGCTGAACTTTCTCTGGCATTGGTTGATCTGGCTGTGTTGACCCTCAAGGAAGATACGACGCCTTCCCTGCTGGATTACTTCTATGGCCGTCAGCCGTACGTTAGCCAGATTGGCAGCGGCTTGCTGGTCAGTGGTAAAGGGATCATACCAGAAGAGCCATCCCAGGTATTGGGATTGGGTGGTGGAGGTGGCGGAGATTTCGCCCCAGAAACGGCCGTTGCCCTGCGGAACGACGATGAAGAAGAAGCCGAAATTCGCCGTGACTTCCCCGATACGGCCTACTGGAATGCCCATATACAGACCGACAGGCAAGGACGAGCTACCGTAGAAATCCCCTTGCCCGATAGCCTCACCACATGGCGGTTGCGAGCCAAAGCAATTACATTGGATACACTGGTGGGCGAATCTGAAGTGGATGTAATAGTTGGCCTGCCCCTGTTGTTACGACCAGTAACTCCCCGCTTCTTCACTGTGGGGGATTTGGTGCAGATTGGTGCATTTGTTCACAATAACACCAGCAGCGACATCGAAGCGGCCGTTACGCTGGAAGTGGACGGTTTGACATTAGCCAGCCCGGCCACGCAAACAGTGCCTGTACCCGCAAACGGCCGAACATTGGTGCAGTGGGATGTGGCTGTCAATAATGTTGATTTTGCCGATTTGACATTCCGGGTTGCTGGTGGCGGATTCCGTGACGCCACCAAACCAACTTTTGGCGTCGGTCCCGATCAGCTTATACCGGTTTACCGATACAACGCCCGGGATTTCGTTGGCTCGGCCGGTGTCCTGACAGCCGACGACAGGCGACGAGTAGAAGCTGTTCTGTTACCAGAGCACATTGATCGCTCCCAGGGAGAGGTAGAGATTTGGCTAAATGCTTCTCTGGCTGGAACAGTGTTAGATGCGGTTGATTATCTTGATACCCTGCCTTATGAACCCTCTTGTTCATCTGCAATATCCGGCAGGTTACTCAGCAATGCCGTTACCGCCCGCGCAATTCGGCAGCTTGCTCTTGACCGACCGGACTTGCTGGCAGCTTTGGATGAGGTAATTCCTCAGCAGATTGATGATTTGCAGATGTTGCAATTGGCAGATGGGGGATGGGGCTGGTGTTATAGCAACCAGAGTAATGAGTATATGTCGGCTTATGCCTTGCTGGCGTTGCTAAAGGCAAAAGAGGCTGGTTATGGGGTTGATCCGGCTGTGTTGGAGAGAGGGGCGCGGTATGTGCGGGGGCGTTTGCGAGACCCGGAGCGGATTTTTGCGCCGTATGTGGTGAATCAGCAGGCGTTTATCTTGTATGTGCTGGCTTTGGCTGGAGAGGACGTGCGGCCGCAGGTGGATACTTTGTTGACTGTTCGGCAGGATATCTTGAGTTCGGATGGTAAAGGATTTTTGTTGCTGGCTTATGGTTTGATGGGGGTGTCTGGAGGTGGGGTTGATACGTTGCTGGCCAATCTGAATGGGAGTGCGGTAGTAAGTGCTGGGGGGGTGCATTGGGAGGATGTGACTCTGGATGTGCGCCATTTGAATACGGATATTCGGGGAACGGCCGTTATTCTGGATGCGTTGCTGTTGACTGACCCGGATAACCCTTTGGCAGTGGGAGCGGCGCGCTGGTTGGTTGCTGCCAGAACGGCCGTTCACTGGCAGACTGTCCACGATACAACCTGGGTGTTGCTGGCTTTGACTGACTGGATGACTGTAACGAAGGAACTGGAAGGCGAGTTTGACTACCGACTGTTTGTGAATACACGTGAGTGGGCACAGGGGCGATTCTCGGCAGCAAATGTGACTGATACGGAAGTAATCACTGTACCCATTCGAGAGCTTATGGCCAATGATCTTAATCTGTTTGATTTGCAACGAGGGGATGGAAACGGCCGTTTGTACTACACCATGCACCTGAACAGCTTCATTCCTGCCGAGCGAGTCTCCACTGTCAGTCGCGGCATTAGCATTGAGCGAGTTTATTATGATGCTGACTGCGACCCTGAAGTTGAGACCTGTATGCCCATTGACCAGATTGCTGCTGGTGAACAGGTACGGGTTCAGTTGACCATTATCGTGCCGCACAATCGTACCTTTGTGGTTATCGAAGACCCAATTCCGGCTGGTACGGAAGGGATTGATCCAACCCTTGACATCACAACATACGGGTTTAATCCCAACATGAGTTCGCCTGAACGAACTTATCAGTATGGTTATTGGGGTTGGTGGTTCTTCGATCGGATTGAGTTTCGGGATGAAAAGGTACGCATTTTGGCAAATTCGTTACCGGCTGGCACGTACCAGTACACGTATTACTTGCAAGCCCGGATTCCGGGATCGTATCAGGTGATGCCAGCTGTGGCATTTGAGGAATTCTTCCCGGATGTATTCGGCCGTTCTGATGGGCAGCTATTTACGATCGTAACGCCTTAGTTGCCAGGGAGGAAACGGCCGTTGGTATTGTGTCATTCTGGTAACTAAGGTTTGACATGAAATTACCGAACCGTTACCGTCAA
>RFGV01000052.1 GCA_003696605.1 Chloroflexota bacterium
AGATTATTTTACCAGGTACGAAACGGTTCGCCATAAAAAATACATTAGCGCTAAGTGTCCAAGTTGTTATTCATTTAGAATGGGATTGATATTATCTGAACTGCATAGCTATGGGCTGAATGAGGCCCTGCTAAAACGTTTCCTGGGTGAATCAAAAAGCTTTCAAGAATTTTGCCAAAAATTTTTTGAGCATTTTGCTGCATTACGCGGAAAAGAAGCCTCACTTTTTTTTGAAAAGACACCTCAAAATATACATAACGCGAAATTATTCTTGGAGACATTCCCCGATTCAGTATTTTTACATATTGTACGGAATCCGCTCTATATTTATAGTTCTTTACGAAAACGAAATTTTCCACCATATATTGCTGCTTCAACATGGCTTATAGATGAAATACCGGCTTATGAATTGCAATCTCATCCCCGCTTTTACACCATCTATTATGAAGACTTAGTTGCGGAGCCATATCAAACGGTGACAAAATTTTCTAGATGGCTTGGCTATGATATATCTGAATCTGTGCTGGCTAAACTTTATAAGGAGAACAAATACCGAGCATTGTTCTCTAAAAAAATTAGTTCGTGGACCGTTAATGAGTACGGTAGAGTAGAAAACGCCAACCAAAAACAAATTACGAATGAGGACCTGATAGCACTTGGTTATATGGTTCAATCTAGAATAAACGATGGTTACGCAAAAGTATTTGGCCTGCGTTCAGTATCATTTTCTGAAATTGTTCATCTCCATGGTTATGAATTTGGTGATACTCTGAAAGAGAATCAAATCCGACCTCAATGGCCTGATCGCCAATCACAACGTCAGCTTTTTCGTAAATGGTATCTTGATTTTTTAATGCGTGATGCAAAGCTGACAGATTTGTTTGCTTATTTGCAGCCTACACACTTAATCTGATTAATCGGCTGGGAGAAAGAACAACGTAAAAAATGTGTGGCATTGCTGGTATTTTAGCTATCAATGGGGCTCAAGTGCCTTTTGAGTACATAAAAGTAATGACGGAGGCAATGGCTCATCGTGGCCCGGACGACGAAGGGTACGTATTCTTTCATCGGAGTCAGCCTGTTGCATGGAATTTTGGTGGACGTGCTACGCCGGAAAAAGTTTATACCGCTCAATTACCTTTTACCCCAATTCAGATTTTTGATGGAAGGGTGCCTTCTGGTGTAATTGCCAGTTTAGGACACCGTCGCCTTTCGATTCTTGATCTCTCTCCAGCCGGTCATCAACCAATGTGTACGGAAGACGGTCGTTTTTGGATAGTATACAACGGTGAAATTTACAATTTTAAGGAAATCCGTCAAACCTTAATAGAATGTGGGGAACAGTTTTTTAGCGAGTCTGATACAGAGGTTGTTCTTAAAGCGTATCGTCGTTGGGGTCCAGAAGCACTGGTTCGATTCAATGGGATGTGGGCATTGGCTATTTGGGATAATCAAGAAAAAGAGCTTTTTTGTGCTCGTGACCGGATAGGGATTAAGCCATTTTACTATTACCTGACCGATGAAATTTTTTTGTTTGCTTCTGATATTAAAACTTTGATTGCCTCCAGATTATATACTCCTGAGCCGGATTGGGAAGGGGTGTACCATGCGATGTCTTTTTACTGTGCTCCCCGCCCTATGACATGCTTCAAAGGGGTCAGAGCCTTGGAACAGGCACACTGGATGATGATAGATAGTCAGGGTACAGTCCATAAACAACGCTACTGGCAGATGCCGGTGGGCATGATTGATTACGCTAAGTCTGAACAACAATGGATTCAGGAGCTTCGCTATGTATTGAGCGTAGCAGTCAAACGTCGTTTAGTGGCAGACGTGCCGGTTGGTACTTTTATGAGTGGTGGTATCGACTCCACAACCATAACCGCTCTGGCGGCTATAGAACATCCAGGCATAAAAGCCTTTACCTTGGCTTTTGACAATGAGGTTGTAGAGTTGGATGAATTGGCACAAGCTACCGCTACGGCTCGAATGATTAATGTTCAGCATATTGTAAAAAAAGTGCTTGCAGAAAACATCTTGCAAGATTTAAGAGTGATGGTACGTGGCTACGAAGAGCCTTTTCATTCGCTATCACCTAATTTAGTTATCTCAAAGTTGGTTGCTGAAAATAACGTAACGGTTATTCTCAATGGGCTGGGAGGCGATGAACTGTTTTGTGGTTATGGTCGAGAAATGGGCGTTAAGCGCTGGCAACAATTGCGACCCTGGCATCACCTTCTTGCTTTATTACCGTTCAGTTATGGTGGATTAGGTCGAGCAAAGAGAAGAGCGCAGTTGAAAGACATCTACGAAGTTTATGTTTATGACTTTTCAGTATTTTCTGAAATCGAGAAGCAGGCATTGTTTAATACAACCAATACCTGGAATAGCTTTGATAGATTTAAAGAAATCTATCATCTGGACAAGCTGAATTTTAGTGATCCTTTCGAAGCGCTTGGTTATATGGATATCGTCAATTATATCGGTAATCATCACGTTTATCGAATTGATCAATTTACAATGTTTTACTCAATTGAAGGACGTTTTCCGTTTTTGGATCACGAGTTGATTGAATTAGTCTGTCGGATGCCAAGCGACCTTAAAGTCAGGAATGGGGTGAGAAAGTATATTTTAAGACAGATGGCTAAAGATTTAATTCATCCTTCTTGTTTGCAGATGCCTAAAAAGGGGTTTGGCCTGCCAATGGATCACTGGATGCGATCTACTCTTCAACATTTGGTTGATGAAAAACTGAAACGTTTACAAAAACGGGATATGTTTAATCCGGATGTCATTGACCAGATTAAGATAAAATTCAATAATAACAGAATAAATTATGCGCGAGTTTGGTTATTGGTATCTCTTGAATTATGGTTGGAGGAATTTTTTGAGACTGGTATGTTGTAAATAAATGCATAAAAGCCTAACTTCCTGACTATCTTATGTTATATTAAGATCTCAATTCAAAAGTATAGAACTTTGATGAGCCAGTGAATACCATATGCCTAAAGTGCTTATTGTCGCCTACTACTTCCCCCCCTTTGGGGGTGGAGGTGTACAGCGAACCGTAAAATTTGTTAAATATTTACCTGAATTTGGCTGGCAACCTGAGATTTTAACCGTACAGCAACCTGTTGCAGATTTAAGAGATGGTTCATTAGAGACCGATATTCCACCCGATATTGTGGTGCACAGAACTTCGGGGCTATGGCTACCGCATTGGTTCCCCTGGCGGTTGAAGAATTATATTGCTCGCTGGCTGTTAGTTGTGGATCAGCAACTTGGTTGGCTACCTTTTGCCACCCGGGAAGGGATAAAAATCTTTCAAAAAGAGGGGATTGATGTCATTTTTACGACCTCGGCTCCGTACACAGCCCATCTGGTTGGATTGAAGTTAAAGCAACAGACCAATCTGCCCTGGATAGCTGATTTTCGCGACCCCTGGGTTGGAAATTTTTCCTTAACGTTTCCAACCTTCCTGCACAGGCAACTTGCCCAGCGACTGGAACAAAAGATACTTGAAACAGCAGACCGGGTGGTTGTGGTGAGTGAGCCGATGCGTCAAGCATTTCTTGGACGTTATACCCGGCTTGATGCCAATCGGGTGGTGGTTATCCCCAATGGATATGACCCATCCGATTTTGAAATAGCCGAACCAATTAATCCGGACCCGACCAAAATGACGATTGTATACACCGGCTCTTTTTACGGGCGGGTACAAACGCCCCACTATTTTTTACAGGGCTTGTGTATAGCCTTTGATAGGGGGTATTTGCCAAAACAGGCGGTGCAGGTTTATTTTGTCGGTAGCATCAGCCAGTCGATTCATCGTCAGTTAAAAGTGTTGAATCTAACCAATACAGTTAAAGTTACGGGGCATATACCGCACCAACGTAGTATTGGCTACCTGTTATCGGCCGATGTGTTGTTACTGGTCATCGGTGTGGCAGCCGGTAGTAATGTTGTATTGACCGGAAAAATATTTGAATATCTGGCTGCTGGAAAGCCGATTTTGGCACTTGTGCCGCCGGGTGCTGCTGCCGATCTGTTGAATGAAGTTGGTGTCGGCTATATTGTGCCCCCTGATGATCCTGATGCAATTGCAAAAGCAATTGCAGACTTGTATTCAGCCTGGCAGCACGGCCGACTCACCGTTTCTCCAGATCAGGCGGTCGTAGCTCGCTACGACCGCAGGCGGCTGGCGGGGCAACTGGCGAAAATATTAGATGATATAAGTGAGTCGCAACAATGACAGAAGAGATCTCACGTATTCGCCACATATACACTACCAGGTATCGAAAACAGGACGGAGATTATTCCTACGTCTGGCATGCCCGTAATCCGGTATCGTATACGTTTCGTCAGGCTCAAGAGCGTGCCGTGATCAATTTGTTGAATCAACATAATGTGCGATTGGAAGAAGCGCGTATTCTCGATGTGGGATGTGGTAGCGGTGTTTTTTTGCAATTTCTGGCTACATTAGGGGCGGCACCTCATAATTTATATGGCGTTGATTTGATGGAGTATCGGATTGACTGTGCACGTACCCTTTGTCCTCCGGCGGTTCATCTTGCAGTTGAAGATGCCCAATTTCTCTCATTTTACTCAAACTCTTTTGATCTGATCAGTCAATTTACCGTTTTTTCTTCTATCCTCGATGAGGCGGTTCGGATCAATGTGGCGACTGAAATGGATCGTGTGCTAAAGCCGGGAGGCTTTATTCTGTGGTACGATATGAAGGAGCATTATAAACCTGATACTCATCTTCAGGGAATCAACAAAACAGAACTGCAAATCCTGTTTGCAGGATATAAAATTATCGCCAGTAGATTACTACATCATCGTTTAATTTACCGTCTGGCACACCGCTCGTGGTTGCTGTGTGAATTAATAGAGCGGATTCCCGGTGTACCTCACACCAATATGTTGGCTCTGTTGCAAAAACCGTAATCGCGTGTACAGATTTTGCAAGCGCAACTGGAGGAAACATTTTGTGGCAAGTACCCTTATTTGATATTGCCTTTAGTCATCAGGAATTAGAAGCGGTCCAAAAAGTTCTTCAATCTGGCTGGCTGACAATGGGGCCAGTTACCCAGGAATTTGAGGGGGCTTTTGCCGATTTTTTGGGTGTCAAACATGCGATTGCCGTATCTAGTTGTACCGCAGCGCTCCATCTGGCCGCAGTTGCATTAGGCATTGGGCCTGGTGACGAGGTCATTTGTCCGGCGCTTACTTTTGTGGCTGGACCGAACTCAATAATGTATACCGGCGCCAAACCGGTTTTTGCCGAAATTACCGGTCCGAATGCCCTGACTATTTCCCCTACCGACATCGAGCGCAAAATAACTCCGCGTACAAAAGCTATTCAGGTTATGCATTATGGTGGGTATCCTTGCGACATGGATCAAATAGTGGGCATTGCCCAGGCACACAATCTGGCTATTATTGAAGATGTAGCCCACGCACCTGGTGCAGTATATAAAGACAAACTCTTGGGAACTATCGGTACGATTGGCTGTTTTAGCTTTTTTTCCAATAAAAATATGACTACAGGCGAAGGAGGAATGGTTACCACTAACGATGATGCTCTGGCCGACCGAATCCGGTTGATGCGCTCCCACGGGATGACAACCCTTACCCTGGACCGTCATCGAGGCCGCGCCCATAGTTATGATGTAATAGAGTTGGGTTATAACTACCGTATTGATGAATTACGTTCCGCATTAGGGCTGGTCCAACTTGCTAAATTAGAGCAAAATAACCGGCGTAGATCAGAGATCGTGGCTCAATACATAGAACGTCTGCAGAATGTTCCGTTTATTCAGATTCCATTTGCGAATTTTGAACACCGATCAGCATACCATATATTCCCGGTTTTGTTGAATAAACCCATTGATCGTTACTGGCTAATGAAACAGATGAAATCCGCCGGTATCCAGACTAGCGTTCACTATCCCCCGGCCCATCTATTTAGTGTTTACAACCGTAAGTTTGGATATAACCGTGGCGATCTCCCAGTCACGGAGAGTGTTGCCGATAGGGAACTTACCTTACCCCTCTACCCGACGATGGAAATAGAACAGATTGACTTTGTCTGTAATACTTTAAGAGAGCTTTTATCCAGATGGTTATAAAAAATTGGGAAAATTTATCGGTGTTGGTAACAGGAGCCGGAGGCTTTATTGCAAGTCATCTGGTTGAGTTATTAGTTAGTCAGGGTGCCAGAGTGCGCGCTTTTGTACGGTACAATTCACGGGGGGATATAGGCTTATTGCGGTTACTACCACCGGATATTTATTCACAATTAGAAATCATTGCCGGTGATTTGCGAGATGCTGAAGCCATACGAGAGGCAGTGCAAGGTGTTGATATGGTCTTTCACCTGGGTGCGCTCATCGCCATCCCGTACTCTTATTTGCACCCACGCGAAGTGGTCGAGACCAATATTTTGGGCACGCTCAATATACTTATGGCTGCGCGTGAATTTGGCGTACGGCGAGTTATTCATACCTCCACCAGTGAAGTATATGGCACTGCTCAATACATACCCATTGATGAGAAACATCCCTTACAAGGGCAATCGCCGTATTCAGCCAGTAAGATTGGGGCCGATAAAATTGTCGAAAGTTTTTATCGTTCTTTTGGTGTGCCGGTAGTTACTTTGCGCCCGTTCAATACGTATGGGCCGCGCCAGTCGGCCAGAGCAGTTATTCCGACGATTATTATCCAAACGTTGACCAGGAATGAAATCCGTCTGGGGAGTCTTTCCCCCGCGCGTGATTTTACGTTCGTAACAGACACCGCTAATGGCTTTCTGAAAGCCGCAGAAGTGGAGACTGCAGTAGGCCAGGAAATTAATCTGGGGGTGGGCGCGTCAATAACTATTGGTGAACTGGCCCAGAAAATTTTTTCCATTATTGGTAAGACACCTAAAATTATTACCGATGTTCAACGTGTCCGCCCTGAGAAAAGTGAAGTATTTAAACTTCACGCTTCTAATTTGAAAGCTCAAAATCTACTAAACTGGCATCCGCAAGTTTCTCTTGATGAAGGCCTGCAACGTACCGTTGCCTGGATTGCCGATCATTTAGACCTGTACCAACCGGATAAATATGCTGTGTGAGGAATACTCAAATGAAGGCTGTAATTCTGGCTGGTGGCAAAGGAACCCGATTAGCTCCATACACGATTGTCTTCCCTAAACCATTGATGCCTCTGGACGATATGCCCATTCTAGAAGTTGTAATCCGGCAACTCAGTCATTACGGATTTAAAGATATTACGATGGCTGTTGGACATCTGGCTGAATTGATTATGGCCTATTTCAGCGATGGCAGTCAGTTTGGGGTGAAAATTCAGTATTCCAGAGAAGACGTCCCGTTGGGAACCGCCGGGCCGCTATCATTGATTCCTGACCTGAACGAGCCTTTCATTGTAATGAATGGCGATGTATTGACAACCTTAAACTTTGCCGAACTTTACCGCTACCATCGGCAACGAGGCGGAATCGCAACTATAGCAATGCATAGGCGCTCTGTCAATATTGACCTGGGTGTGATAAAACATGATGTCTCAAATCGAATAGTTGATTATATTGAAAAACCCACTTATCACTACCAGGTGAGTATGGGGATTTACGTATTTGATCCCCATGTACTGACCTATATTCCCGGCGGCGAACGATTAGATTTTCCGGAGTTGGTATTGCGTTTACTTCAGGCAGGAGAAACAGTGATAGGATATCCCTATGATGGATACTGGTTGGATATTGGCCGTACTGACGACTACGCCCAGGCCTCTGAAGAATTTGGTAAATTACGGCATTTGTTCTTACCAGAGGAGTAAGCGGGCGTGAAACTGTGCGTAATTGCTTATCCGAATTCATATCACACCTATCGCTGGCTGCGGTATTTTGTTAACCGTGGGCACGAAGTTCATTTAATTGCGGACCGTCACCCACAACGCGAATTTGTTAACATCCCCAATCTCACGGTGCATAATCTGGCCGCAATCACAAACATCCCCAAAGCGCGCTATGTTATCTGGAGTTTGGCCGTGTGTCGTTTAGTGCGTCGTTTACAACCTGATATTCTGCATGCCCATCAGGTTGCCCTTGCCGGTTGGTTGGGCTGGGTGGCTAACTACCACCCTTTTGTGGTGATGCCTTGGGGGTCAGATCTGTACCAGTATCCTCAGCGCTCCCGTATTGCCCGTTTTCTGGCTACACGGGTATTGCGCGCTGCCGACCTGGTAATGGCCGACTCTCAGAACCTGGTGAATCTGGCTGTAAAATTTGGGGCTGACCCCGCCCGTAGTCATGTGGTACAGTTTGGTGTGGACTTGCAGACGTTTTTTCCTCTTGATAACGCCACTGAACTGCGCAAACGGTTTGGTATTAACTGCGGCCCGGTAATTTTTAGCCCTCGCGCGTTGATGCCATTTTATCGCCACGATGTACTTATAAAAGCAATCCCTATTGTGCGTCACCGTTTTCCGGAGGCGCAGTTTGTTTTTAGAACTTATATCGTCGACCCGCCGGATTATGTAGATCAGCTCAAAACACTTGCTCAGAATCTGGGTGTTGCTGATGCAGTGCATTTTGTGGGGCGTATTTCCAGATATGAAGATATAGTCAACCTTCACCGGCTGGCTGACGTAACCGTTTCTATTCCGATTTCGGATGGTACCCCGATGTCGGTGCTGGAGGCATTTGCTTGCGCAGTGCCGGTAATTACCGACAAGAACCTCCCCTCATTGCGGGAGTGGATTACCGATGGAGATAACGGTTTGCTTGTCGATGGCAATAGCCCAGAAGCAGTGGCCCAGGCGATTATTCGGTTGCTCACCGATGATCGCCTGTACAATCAAATCCGTCAGCGTGGGTTGCAGGTTGTTCGCGAGCGAGCCGACCACACAGTCTGGATGAGGCAGATAGAATCAATGTATCTGGAATTAATACAGCGATGAGATTTTTGAACGCTTGGCCGAGAAAAAATGAGCGAACCATGGGACAATAGTCGAGTTAATGACAGATATGCACATCACCATGCTCCTCACCAACCCATTCCGGCCCGACCCGCGGGTTCACAAAGAGGCCCGCAGTCTGACCCGCGCCGGCTACCGCGTCACCGTCATCTGCTGGGACCGGCAGGGAGAATTCCCGCCCCTCGAACAGATTGACGGCTTCGAGGTACGCCGGCTCGTAGTGCCCTCCGGTTATGGCGTCGGCTCTCGCCAGGCGCTGTACTTGCCTCGTTTTTGGTTGCTCGCTTTGAAAGAACTGTACCGGCTCAGGCCCGACATCATCCACTGCCACGACCTCGACACTACGCCCGCAGGCTATTGGTACGCCCGCACTCACCGCCTCCCCTGGCTCTTTGATGCACACGAGGCCTACCCTGAAGCCACCGTGGAACTGCGTGTTAATCGCCTCATTTACCACCTGCTGGTATGGCTGGAACGGTTTATGACCCGCCGGGCGTCCCACGTGATTACAGTGGGCAATCTTATTGCCCAACGCTTTCAGGCGATGGGCGGACGGGTGTCGGTAGTCGGCAACTACCAGCCATTACAGCCTGTTGACCGGCACCTCGTTGTTACCCGTGCCGACCTGGGACTGCCCGCAGATGCTTACGTGGTGGCCTACATCGGTGGGTTCAACCGCGCCCGGGCTATTGTGCCGCTGATGGAAGCCACAACATATGCCCACGATGTGACGGTTCTGCTGGTGGGTGACGGCCCCCAGCGACCCGATATTGAGGCCCGGTTGCCTCAATATCCTCGCGTGCGCTACCTGGGCTGGGTACCGCAGGCACAGGTTCCAGATTACACCCGCCTGGCCGATGTTATCTATTACGGCCTGCTTGGAGACGACCTCAACAATCACTACAGCTCACCCAATGCTCTGTTTAATGCCCTGATGGCCGGACGACCGTTGATTACTACCAATATCGGGGAGGTAGCCCGGATTGTACAGACCGGGCAGTGTGGTCTGGTACTGGAGTCGCCTACGCCGCAGGCTATTGCCAATGCCATTGACCAGTTGCGAGACAGGTTCCGGCGTGAAACGATGGCGACTAACGCTCGCCGGGCCGCGGAAACTACCTACAATTGGGCCGCCGCCGAAGCAGTACTGCTAAAAATCTATCGCAACCTCATCCCAACTCCCGTGTCCCGGCAGGTCAGCTAACATGTGCGGCATTACCGGCATTCTCAACTTCAAAACCCCCGCGGACACCGACCCCGTCCGCCGGATGACCGGCACCCTCACCCACCGCGGCCCTGATGACGTCGGCGTCTTCTCCGACGGCCCTATCGCCCTCGGACACCGTCGCCTTTCCATCCTCGACCTCTCACCTGCCGGTCACCAGCCAATGTCCACCCCCGACCGCGCCCTCTGGCTGGTCTACAACGGCGAAATTTACAACTACCGCCACCTGCGGGTCGAACTGGAG
>RFGV01000603.1 GCA_003696605.1 Chloroflexota bacterium
GAGGTATTTGGCGGCAATTACAGCATTGGCCAATGGCCGCTGCGCCATGAACTACGCCTCTACATCCGCAAAGACGTGCTGGCCAACTTGTGGGATTACGGTGTAGGCGCTGTTCAGGCTGAGGGGTTGACTGACCCTTATGCTGAAAATGTTCTCACGCTTTCCCCTGTGATGGTACTGAACGAATCTGGCTTGCCCGGTACAGATGCCGGACAATTTTCGGCGCCGCGTAATGTCGCTGTGGGGCCAGACGGCCGTATCTATGTCGCTGACTCAGGTAATCATCGTATCCAGGTTTTCGATGCCAATGGCAACTTTGTCACCATGTGGGGACAGTTTGGCGTTGGCCCAGGAGAATTTAACGAACCCTGGGGACTGGCCGTTGATGACCAGTTTGTCTATGTCGCCGATACATGGAACAATCGTATCCAGAAATTTACGCTGGATGGTGATTACGTTGCCGAATTTGGTACCAGTGGTGTGGGAAATGGCGAAGGCACATTGGGGCTTTTCTATGGGCCACGTGATGTGTTATTGCTATCAGATAACCGCCTGCTGGTTACCGACACAGGCAATCATCGCTTGCAAATTCTGGACCGGGATGGGAATTTTCTGCTAGAGCTGGGTGGACAGGGAAGTTTACCAGGACAATTCTTTGAGCCAGTTGGATTGGGTTTGGCCGCTAATGGGGATATTCTGGTGGCCGATACATGGAACGGCCGTGTTCAGGAAATCACCCCAGACCTGGTTCCGGTCAATACCTGGCGGGTGGAGGGCTGGCGCAGTCAATCTGTCAATAACAAACCGTATCTGGCAGTAGATAGTAACGGCCGTATCTACATCACCGATCCCGAAAACTATCGCGTCATTATCTTCTCCCCCACTGGCAACTACCTGGCCCGATTTGGTCAATTTGGCAACGACACCAATAGCTTTGGCCTGCCCAACGGTATCGCCATTGACAAGCAGGACAACATCTACATTGCCGATGCAGTCAACAACCGTATTCTCAAATTTGCGCCAATTTTCGGACAGGCAACATCTGACACAGAAGAAAACACGCTGGAAGATGAGGCCATTTCCGAACCAGTGGAGCAAAACGGTGAGACAGGTGAGACAGGTGAGACAGAGGAAGAAAGGGGAGATGCAGAAGAAAGAGGTGGCGAAACGGCCGTTGACGACAACGCCCCCACCCCTTCCCCAACACCATAATCACCAAACACAGCCCGATATTCCACAAATCTGGTATTGACAGGCTGGAACATTTGTACTACCATGCAGATAATGTGGTTCCAGGGACGGAATCAGGCCGCCAACACCGTCACCAGGTCCACCACATAAATATTCCCGGCCGGTCAATATACCAGCCGGGATTTCTCTTTTGAGGTCGCTCTAGATCACCGCATCATTTGTACCAGCCAGCTGACGCAAAATTTCCAATTGGCCGGTATGATATGCTTCGTGCCAGGCAGAAAATTCCAACCGCTCCCCCATCGTCGTCCCCCGCTCCTCATTCACCACCACATCCATCTCTTCTTTCGTGCAATCCTCAAGAGTAGCCAAAATTTTCTCCTGAGAAGCCTGTAGCAAGGCAAGCAAACGTTCAAAAGAAACGGCCGTTTTCCCATCCGTAATCGGTTCAGACCCCGGCTTATACAACGCTGCCTCCGCCTCACTCAACTGCGCCTCCAACCCCAACGTCGTCAACACCCAATCCCGCGACTGCACAATATGCCCCACCACCCAATTCATACAATTCCCGCGAAACGGCAACTGCAACACACTATCCTCATGCGTCAGTCCATCCACCTGACGACAAATCACCCAATAATTCCGCTCAAAAATCTTGCTCAACACATCCGGGTCAATCATAACACCAAAAAAAAAATCAATCCTTTCATCTCCATCGGCGCCAAACCAACGCCAGCCCCAACTATACCCCACCCTGACCACCAAACAAAGCAAAACATCAATCCCCCCCAGACACCCATCACCCATAGAAAAAATCAATCCAACCCATAGTCTCAATCAACATCACAACACTTGAATCTCCTTTCCCCTTGTGCTATCGTAAAAGGCAAAAATTCCCCTCCCGCCGTCAAATGGTGGCGGGAGGTTTTTGTGTTTGAGAGAGGACACATATGCAAACAAAACAACAAACAACCCAAACCATTTCCCGTCAACACAGCATCTGGACAGTCATGCTCACCTGGTTCCTCATGCACGCCGGATTTTTCCTCATCATCCCCCTACTCTCCGTCCATTTTGTAGATGATCTCGGCTGGGCTGCCGTCATTATCGGTGGTGTACTTGCCTTGCGCCAGTTCATGCAACAAGGGCTCACCATGTTCGGGGGCGCACTGGCCGATCGCTTCGGTGCCAAAGGGCTCATTCTGTCAGGACTTCTCATCCGCAGCATCAGCTTCGTACTAATGGGCTTCGCCCGCACACCACTCACCCTGTTCCTCGCAGGCGCACTAGCTGCACTGGGTGGCGCACTATTCGATGCCCCCCTCAAAGCCACCATTGCGGCCCTTGCCCCACCCGAAGAACATGCCGAACTGTATGCCCGCATCGGTATTTTGCAGAATGTTGCCCGCACTGTCGGCCCTTCACTGGGTGCCCTGCTTATCTCTCTAGACTTCCTCATCGTAGGGCTAACAGCTGCCGGATTCTTCCTGCTTGCATTTTTCGTTGCCTTATTCGGGCTTCCTGCTGTGGCCATCTCAACCGACCGACCAAAAGTCACGACTGGCTTACACATGGCACTCACCGATCGCACATTTGTTATCTACACCGCATTGATGATGGGTTTTTGGTTCATGTGGGTACAAATCTCAATTGCCATGCCCCTCGAAGTTAAGAACCTGACCGGCAATAACAGTAGCGTGGGGTTGCTGTTTTCGGTCAATGCGGTGTTAGCCATCGTCCTCCAGGTACCTGCTCTGCGTCTGGCACAACGATTCCTCAAGCCATTCCCCATTCTGATTCTCGGCATTGCCTGTATGGCAATTGGTTTGGGGCTGGTAGCCTGGGTACATACCATCACCCAACTTTACCTGGCTGTTTTCTTCTTTGCCCTGGGGACTGTGCTAGTCATGCCCAATGCCCAAACAGTCGCTGCCTCCCTGGCCAACCCGGCAGCACGTGGCGCATATTTTGGCGTGAATTCTCTGGCACTGGCTTGCGGGGGCGGTCTGGGGCATGTTGTAGGCGGCTTGCTGGTAGATAAGGCCGTATCGCTTAATTTGCCGGCATTGCCCTGGCTGGTCTTTGCGCTTGTGGGTACGCTGACTGCTATTAGTCTCACTCATTTTTATCGCCGCTACCAATTGGCACAACTTATTCCGGCACCAGTTCCGGTGCGACGGTAGGCAGGCAGGCATACACATCACCAGAATTATCTAAAGGAGAGAGTTGCTGCAGACAGGCGCTCATTTCTGCGGCTGTCAGCCAGTGGGCAGAACGCCATGTCAGTTGTTCTCCTTCTGACCAGTTAAACTGGTATGGTCCTAATGAGGCTAGGCGGTGTATGCATGCCAGAGCTATCTCTATAACTGCAGGCACATATTCAAATGAAAGTGCTGGTATTGGCGTGGATAATCCGCGCAATACTTCGAGTTCGTATCCTTCTACATCAATTTTGCAAAAGGCAGGTAGGCCGTAGCGGGTAATAAGTGTGTCAAGTGTGAGAACGGGTACAGTGATGTGTTGGTTCCAACGGGCTTTCCGAAATCGTTGGTTGGTACGTATGCATGTCTGCCACTCGGCCGATAGCGTGCTGAGGGTAGGAGTGCGCTGGCTAATGTATAGATATGCTTCTCCTGGCTGACTTCCCAATGCTGCCTGGAGAATGGTTACCTGAGAAAAACGGCCGTATAGTAGCCGTAACAACCAAACAAATGCTGGTTGTGGTTCTACAGCGATTACTCGCGCACCCAGAGCTACCCATGCCCGTGTTCGATCACCTACATGTGCCCCTATATCAAAACAGAGGCTATTTGGTGGTACAAGCGGAGCATAAAACTGACGCAGTCGCTTTCCCTTGCCAGGTACGCCATAATAGATAGCCAGGGAACGAAGAATTCCCCATGTGATCATATTGTCATCTTATAAGGGAAGGGGGTGTTTTGTCCAATGGTGGTTTGAGCAGGGGAAGAAAATGGTTGGCAATTTGGTGAAGGGAACGGCATAATTACCGCATGATTCAAAATCAGAAATTCATTCAAATTTGTAATTTGCAGAAGGTATATACCATCCATGAGCGGGAGGCCGGGTTGGGAGCGGCGGTGCGGAGTTTGTTTCGGCGTCAAACGCGGGATATTCGGGCAGTGGATGGTATCAGTTTTGATGTACACGCTGGTGAGATTGTAGGCTTTTTGGGGCCGAATGGGGCAGGCAAGACAACGACGCTGAAAATGTTGTCGGGGTTGCTGCACCCGACAGGGGGAGAGGTAGATGTGTTGGGTTTTACGCCGTGGCAACGGGAAAAGGCGTTTTTGCGGCAAATCACGCTGGTGATGGGGCAACGGAATCAGTTGGTGTGGGATATTCCGGCGATTGATTCGTTTGAGTTGAATCGGGTCATTTACCATATTCCGGAAGCGCAGTATCGAGAGACGTTGAAGGAATTGGTGGAATTGTTGGAATTGGAGGCGTTGATTCACAAGCCGGTGCGGAATTTGTCGCTGGGGGAGCGGATGAAGTGTGAGATTGCGGGGGCGTTGTTGCATCGGCCGCGGGTGTTGTTTTTGGATGAGCCTACGATTGGGTTGGATGTGACGGCGCAACGGCGTATTCGGGAGTTTGTGGCTGAGTATAATCGTCGGCATGGGGCAGCGGTGCTGCTGACGAGTCATTATATGGCAGATGTGGAGGCGTTGTGTCGGCGGGTGATTGTGATTCATCATGGGCGGCTGTTGTTTGATGGGGCGCTGGCGGATTTGGTGCAACGATTTTCGCCGCATAAGACGATATTGGTGAAGCTGGCACCGGGGGCAACGAACGGGCGTGGGGCCGAGGCATTACGGCCGTTTGGGGAAGTGATTTCGTACATGGATGGGCAGGCTGAATTAAGGGTGCCTAAGGGAGAAACGGCCGTTGTCACCAGTCGCTTGCTGGCTACCTTTCCCATTCATGACCTGACTGTACAAGACCCGCCCATCGAAGAAGTAATTGAGCAAGTATTTACAAAAACAAAACAGGAAACGGCCGATGTTTGAACTGGCAGGCATCTATAAGGCACACTTCAAAACATGGACGGCCGTTCAACTCCAATACCGGGTAGCCATGATCATCTGGCTCATCGGCCTGGTCATCGAACCAGTCACCTACCTGGTAGTGTGGACAACTGTAGCGCGTAACGGTGGTGGAACAGTAGGCGGTTATAGTGCAGGCGATCTGGCAGCCTGGTTCATTGCCAGCATGGTAGTCAATCACCTCACCTTCACCTGGCATATGTGGGAATATGACTACATTATTCGGCAAGGGCTACTATCACCCCGGTTATTACGGCCGTTACACCCCATCCACTCCGACCTGGCCGAAAACCTTGCTTACAAAACAATTACCCTCATCGTCATCATCCCCACCACCATTGCCCTTATTCTGATCTTTCGCCCCACCCTCAACCCACCTCTCTGGTCTCTGCTCGCCTTCTTTCCCGCTCTGGCCATGGCCTTCTTTGTTCAGTTCATGATAGGCTGGGCAGTTGCCATGACTGCTTTCTGGACTACCCGCGTTGAAGCAATTAACCGCGTTTACTTTCTGGGCAAACTGTTCCTGGCCGGGCAAATCGCCCCGCTATCATTACTCCCCCCTGCCTTGCAAACATTAGCAGCCATTCTCCCCTACCGGTGGATGCTGGCCTTTCCCATTGAACTACTAACAGGCCAGCTCTCACCTGCTGCTGCTGGGCGTGGCCTGCTCATACAGGTGTTATGGGTCATAGGCGGGGCAATTCTGGCACGAACTGTATGGCGGTTAGGCATTCGTCGCTATGCTGCTTTTGGCGCGTAAAAGAGGCTAACTATGCATGTACTTCGCATTGTCTGGACATATTTTCGTCTGGGTATCTTGAGTGAGTTGGAATATCGTGCCAATTTCTTTGTGCAATTGTTTGAGTCCTTTGTCGGGCTGATTGTCGCCGTGGGCGGGCTGGCAGTGGTATTCAACCATACGGATACACTGGGGGGCTGGCTGCCAGAACAGTTGCTGGCGTTGGTGGGAATTCACATTTTTATTGGCGGAATTATCAATCTGGTAATTAATCCCAGTATGCAACGATTTATGGAAGATGTGCGACTGGGAACACTGGATTTTACGTTAACGAAACCGGAGGATGCCCAGCTCTTGGTGAGTGTGCAACGGGTGCAGATGTGGAAGCTGATTGATGTGGGATTGGGACTGGCTGTACTGGGAGTGGCGTTGATGCGGCTGGAAAATGTTATTGGATGGCGAGAAACGGCCGTTTTTCTCATTGCCCTTCTCTGTGGTGCAGCCATCGTGTACAGCTTCTGGCTTATTTTAGCCACTTGCTCATTCTGGTTCGTCCGCATAGATAACATCCTCGTCATCTTTCAGGCAATGTACACTGCCGGGCGCTGGCCTGTAGGCATTTATCCCTCATGGTTGCGGTTTGTCCTCACCTTCATCGTCCCCATTGCCTTTGCTGTCACCGTTCCCGCCGAAGGATTAACCGGCCGCCTAACCACTGACACGCTCTGGTTGGCAATTGGGTTGGCTATCACGATGCTTGTTGTCAGTCGCCGTTTTTGGCTGTATGGCATCAAGTATTATTCTGGCGCATCTGCCTGAAAAGGAGAATTGACTATGTCTCGAAAATCGCTGGGTCATGTAGAACTGGAATGGACTTGTCCATTTTGTGGGCATAAAAATCCGGGACACGTAAAAATATGCGGCAGTTGTAACGCGCCACAACCAGAAGACGTGGCCTTTGAACGAGCAGAAGGGGCCAAGATAATAGAAGAGGAAACGGCCGTGACCGATTCCGGTCCCGATATCCACTGTCCTTACTGCGGCACACGCAATCCAGCCAAAGCCACTGTTTGCTCCCAATGCGGCGGCGATCTGACAGAAGGTACAAAACGGAAAACCGGGCAAGTCATCGGGGCATACAGCGACGCCCCGGCGCCAGATGTTACCTGCCCCTACTGTGGCACACCTAACCCGGCAACTGCCTTGCGCTGCCAAAACTGTAGCGGTAGCCTGGCAGACAAAGCTGAAGAAGCGGCACACCCCCAACCCAAAACCAAAAGCAGCCGAAGCGGCGTAGCCGGGGCGTTGATACTCATTGGCTTGTTGGTGTTGTGTGGCATATTCGCATTATTACTATTTCGAACCGAAGAAATAAACGGCCGTGTTACTGATATCATGTGGGAACGCACCATCGTCATCGAGGCACTGGGACCAGCCACATTCGAAACCTGGCGCGACGAAATCCCGGCTGATGCCAGCATCGGAGCCTGCACAGAAAGAATACACCACGTGCAAGATGAACCCGCCCCTAACGCCGAAGAAATTTGTGGCACACCCTACATCGTTGATGAAGGTACCGGCTTTGGCGAAGTGGTACAGGACTGCCAATATCAGGTGTATGCCGACTGGTGTGAGTACACGGTAAACATATGGCAAGCTGTAACCAGTGTACAAGCCAGCGGCCATGATTTGTCTCCCCAATGGCCGGCACTCCAATTGCAGCCAGAAGAACGTGCTGGCGAACGTACAGAAAGCTATACCGTTGTTTTTGATGTGGATGGTGAACAATTTACTTATCATCCCAATACGGCCGATGAATTTGTTCGTTTCACCCCTGGCAGCCGCTGGCATTTAGAGGTGAACCAGTTGGGTGGTGTGGTAGCCGTACAACCAGCTAACGAATGATAGCTCTTGTATTTATTTGACATAACAAAAGGATTGGAATAATGGCGGTAACCGGAATAAAAGCGAATTTTTGGCGGGATCGGAGCTATCTGGCAGTTATTATTACCCATTTTTTTGTAGATGTGCTGAATAGTAGCCGGAATCTGGTGGTAGCTATTCTGGCAGTGGAGATTGGGCTAACGAATGCTCAAGTGGGAATCGCGTTGTTGCTGTACAACGTGGGCAGTGCACTGGCTCAACCCCTGTTTGGCTGGCTGGCGGATCGAATTGGTCCGCGTTGGCTGGTAGTAGGGGGTATGGGATGGATGATTTTCTTTTTTGGGGTAACGGCCGTTTCCGGCAACTGGCTGGCCCTTATCGCCATTACCGTAGCCGGTGTTGGCTCTGGCGCATTTCACCCCACGGGCACAATGGTCGCCAGCCAAATTAGCCAAACACATCGCAACCGGGCAACGGCCGTCTTTTTCATGATGGGACAACTAGGGCTATTTTCCGGCCCCATTTTTGCCGGTGCCTTGCTGCAAACATTTGGTCGCCCCGGCTACCTTATCCTGCCTGCCCTATCATTAGTCGCCTTCATCAGCGGCTGGCAATGGCTGACACACACACAACACCCACACCCCACACCAATTGAACAAGCAAAAACCACCGCAGAAGACAACAAGGAACAACTCGCCGGTTCTCGTCTGACACAGGCCATCATGCTGGCAATCATTATCCTGACATCCAGCACTGTCAGCATTGCCGCTATCAGCTTTGCACCCAAACTGTTTACCGAAATGGGTTTTGAGCCGGGATACGTGGGATTGTTGTCGGGGTTATTCATGATGGGGTCGGCCATTGGTGGTGTTGTTGGCGGCACACTGGCTGACCGAATTCATGGGAAATGGGTAATTGTGCTGGGGATGCTTACGGCCGTTTTGCCGGTGTACCTGTACATTGGTGTTGATGGACTCGGCCGTTTGCCACTGCTCTTCCTGGCAGGCTTTTTCATGGGCATGCCTCACAGCATTATTGTCATCATGGTACAATCCCTCTTGCCCCGCCGACGTGCCCTGGCTTCTGGTATTGCTCTGGGGTTTATGTTCTTTAGCGGCTCAATTGGCAGTTATGTGGTTGGGCTGGCAGCAGACCAGTTCGGGCTGGCAGAGGTTTTGCAGGTAACGGCCGTTTTGCCCATTGTAGCCGCCCTGACAGCAGCCACACTAAAAACACGCTCATAACTCACCCGCCACAGCTTCGCGCACAGCCTGGGCCAAAAAGCGTGCCCGGAAAACGGCCGTACCCGTGTACCCATCTGCATCCAACAACGCCAGCACCTCAGCGGGTGACAAAAAACGGCCGATCCGCTCATCTTCTGCCAACAACGAACCCAGCGGATTCTCATCCCCCACCTGCAACGCCCGCCAGGCCGCCAAACTCGCCTCCCGAATCCATTCATGCGCCTCTTGCCTGTCCGCCCCTGCCTTCACCAATGCCATCAACAACCGCTCCGTCGCCGCAAACGGCCCATATCGTGCCATCGTTCGCGCCATCGCCCGCTCATCCAACGACATTCCCCTTATCACCCGCTCTGCTCGCCGTAACAACTCATCCGTTGCCAAAAACGCTTCTGCCAACACCACACGCCGGTTAGCGGAATCATCCAGGCTTCGTTCCAACACGGCCTGCGCTGCATTTTGCCACAATACATCTGGCAATGCAGCCACATAACGAGCCAGTGAACAGATATTTTCGGTGTGAATGGGATTACGCTTGAATGGCATGGCGGAAGAACCAACCTGCCCTTTTCCAAACGGCTCAGCCCATTCACCAGCCAGCGGTGATTGCAGCAAACGAAAGTCAAGCGCGAATTTGTGCAACGAGGCAGCTACCCTTGCCAGACAGTGGACAACCTTCAGGTCTTGCTGACGGGTATATGTCTGGGTGGCTATGGGAAATGGCTCCAGGTTGAGCTGGCGCATAGCAATCGCTTCCATCTCCAGAGGAGTCAGAGACGTTTCGCGCAACAATTCGGCATAACTGGCTTGTGTCCCCACTGCCCCCTTAAACCCTTTGCCGCGCAAATGGTGAATAATATGTTGCAGGTCGTGCCAATTTTCCAGCAAATCCTGGGCATAAACAGCCAGACGGTAGCCAAGTGTTGTTGGTTCGGCAGGCTGGATGTGGGTAAAGGCCATAACAGGCAGTTCGGCCGTTTCTTCTATCCGCTCTGCCAGTTGCAGCAATAGCGTATGTAACCGTTCCGCCAGCAAAACGGCCGCTTCCCGTATTCGCAACACATCCACATTATCGGTAATGTCGGCGCTGGTTGCACCCAGGTGAATGATGCCACCGGCCGTTGGACATTGCTCGGCAAATGCACGAATTTCGGCCATAACATCGTGGCGTGTTTCCTGCTCAATCTGTTGGGCTCGTGCCAGGTCAATACGGTCAGCGGCTTGCTGAAGCTCGGCCAGTTGAACGGCCGTTACCAACCCGGCCTCGTGCTGAGCTGTCGCCAACGCCACCCAAACCTGCCGCATCAACCGCCGTTTGTGATGTTCTGACCAAATTTGGCGCATCTCCTTGCTACCATATCGCCAGGTAAACGGAGACAAAAACGTTTCATGATCAAATTGCATCATCACCCTCCCAATCTATGGCACGCCACAAAAGCATGTTTCTACTGCTGTTTACCTTTTTTACGGCGGCGATTACGGCGCACTTCTTCTTGCAAAGCACGGGTCTCCTCTTTCAGCTTTCTGGATTCTTCTGCCAGCCTGGCCAAAATTTCCGCATTTCGCTTCTTTTGCTCTTCTGTCAACTCTACTTTCTTTTTCGCCATTGGGAGACACTCCCGGCCATCTTTGTCGGATTGGCAAAGAATGGCCACTAAACAACTAAAACCTCCTGAAAAATTTTTCAGGCCAACTCAACATCTCATACAATTATCCACTGGCCAACTTACCGGCGCACCTGATAGTTGGGTGCTTCTTTGGTGATCAGCACACCATGGGGGTGGCTTTCCAGTAAACCGGCATTGGTTATGCGCACAAATCGGGCTTTTTGGCGCAACTCGGCCAGATTGGCTGCCCCCACATATCCCATTCCAGATCGTAATCCACCCATCATCTGAAAGATAACGTCGGCCAGCTTACCTTTGTAGGGGACTTGTCCTTCTACGCCTTCAGGAACCAGTTTATCACGTTCACCGCTGGTTTTGATGCCGCTGCTGTATCTATCGGCACCGTGTCCTTGCATGGCTCCCAAACTTCCCATGCCTCGATAGACTTTGTAGCGGCGGCCTTCGTACAGAATGATGTCGCCAGGACTTTCTTCCAGGCCAGCAAGCATAGAGCCAAGCATAACGGCGTTGGCACCGGCGGCCAGTGCTTTGACGATGTCGCCGCTGTATTTGATGCCGCCGTCGGCGATACAGGGGATGTTGTGCTGGCGACATATTTCGGCCGTTTCCAGAATGGCACTAAGTTGGGGAACACCAGCCCCAGCAACAACGCGAGTGGTACAAATGGAACCGGCACCAACACCTACTTTGACGGCATCGGCACCAGCCTCAATGAGGGCGCGGGCACCAGCGGCTGTGGCGGCGTTTCCGGCAATGAGGGGCAGTTGGGGGTGCCGCTTTTTGGCGTGGCGGATGGTATCGAGAACAATGGCAGTGTGTCCATGTGCGGTATCTATAACGGCCGTATCTACCCCAGCCTCCACTAGCAAATCCAGCCGAGCCAGCCCTTTGTCACCAACTCCAATGGCGGCGGCACATAATAAGCGCCCTTGTTCATCTTGAGCAGCATTGGGAAAATCCAGTTTTTTGAGAATATCTTTAACGGTAATAAGTCCTTTAAGATAGCCGTTTTCATCTACCAGTGGCAGTTTTTCAATGCGATGACGATGGAGAATGGCTTTGGCTTCTTCCAGTGTTGTACCCACGGGTGCAGTGATCAGGTTATCACTGGTCATAAATTCTGAAATAGGCTGATTGGCTGGTTTGACAAAACGAATATCCCGATTCGTAAGGATGCCCAGCAAACGGCCGTTTTCATCCGTCACCGGCACCCCAGAAATACGATACCGGCTCATCAACGCTTCTGCCTGCGCCAATGTATCATCTGGCCGCAACGTCAGAGGATCAACAATCATCCCCGACTCCGACCGCTTCACCTTATCCACCTCTTCTGCCTGTGCTTCCGGAGACAAATTGCGATGAATCACCCCAATCCCCCCCTGACGAGCCAGGGCAATCGCCATTTGTGCTTCTGTTACCGTATCCATTGCCGCCGACAGCACCGGAATATTTAGATACAAATCCCCAGCCAGGCGTGTACGCAAATCCACCTCTGCTGGCAACACTTCAGAATAGCCAGGAACTAAAAGCACGTCATCAAATGTCAGCGCAAGATTTGTCACCTTTGCTGCCAATTCCACCACAACCTCCTATTCAAAGTTTAAAAAACACCAATCCAAAACAAAAGGACGAGCGGTGATTACCCCTCGTCCCTTAAAACTCGCCTAATTTTGCCGCCGTGGTTTTGGTTTTACAGCCCGTCGTCGTCGCCGTCGTGCTCTGGCCGATTCAGGCAATTTGTCATACAGGCGTAACAGCAACCAGACACCCACAAGGGCTAGTAAAACGGCTGCTACCATTGAATAGGTGAGAAACGTGTTTCCAATAGTTGGCTGATCGGGGCGGAAAAGTTCAATCCAGGCTCGATTGCCACCCCACCAGATGAGGAAAATGGCAAACAATGTTCCTGGGCGCCATTTGTTCCGATACCGATTGTTTAACCATACCAGTAACACGAAACCAATAAACAATGCGACAGATTCGTAAAGGAAGGTGGGGTGAAAACGGGTAGAGGGGGGGAATTCGGTCAGGTTGCTATATTCAGGCAGGCGGTTGGCCGGATCGATGAGTATGCCCCAGGGTTTATCAGTGGGAGGGCCGTAAAGTTCCTGGTTGATGAAATTTCCCCAGCGGCCAATGGCTTGGGCGATGAGCAGTGCGGGGCCGGCCACATCAGCATAGTGCCAGAAGCGCAACCGACGAAATTGGACGTAGAGGAGTCCAATGAGGGCAGCACCAATGAACCCGCCCAGTATGTTTACCCCACCGGAGCGTATATTTAAGATGTCAATGAGGGAATTGTAGCGGGCGCCGTTGCCATCAATAACGTCGAGGATAACGTAGGTGATGCGGGCAAAGAAATACCCGGCAAATACAACGATGATGAGTCCGTTGTATAGTTCGTCTACGTTTTGGTGACGGCGTTCTATTTCACGGCCAGCCCACCATGCACCTATGGCGATGCCAATCACGATGAGGATGGCGTACCAGTAGATGGGGAAGCCATTGCCTATGGGGATGGTGAATGCGATGGGGTCTGTTTTTAGAAAATCGAGCATTGTTTGTTTCTCCTTCTCCTTACCTGTTGACTTGTTTATGGAATTTAATCGAGATAGCCTAACCCACGCAGGCGCTGACGCAGGCTTTCGTCTATGTTGGTGTCGGCTACGGCCGTTTTTTCTACCTGGGCACTGCGGGAAACGGCCGTAAATCGTTCCAGGTCAGTCGCCATTTTTGCTACCAGTTGCGGATATGCTGGTAATTCGTTGTGTTGCTCTAATGGATCAAGTACCAAATCAAACAATTCATCCGGCGAGTCATCCACCTCAATCAGTTTAAACACACCAGTTTCATCTGTTCGCACCACAGCCCGACGCATGGACAGGCATCGAAATTTTTCCAGCAGGTGGGGCTGACGGCTCTCGATAGCTCGAACAAAGTTCATGGGCGGGTAAATTTCGGTATAGGCTGTGCCTTTTTCTGGATCGCGCCCCAGGATAGTATGGATAAGGGTACGAGAGTGGATTTCTTCTGGATCGAGAAACGGCCGTTCCGGGAGCATCCCCGCCGCATCCAACATGGTGTGGAAAACTCGTCGTGTACTCACCGGAACAGAAACCCGGCCACTGTGTGCGGCTAAACGGCGCGGCCAATGAACAATCAGGGGCACATGAACCAGCTCTTGATAAGCCACAAATGCATGACCAAAATAATTGTGTTCGCCCAAGCCATCTCCGTGGTCGGCCACAATAATGGTCAGGGTGTTATCCCGTCGGGAACGGCCGTTTAACGCCTGCAGCAACTCACCCAAATAACTATCCTGGTAAGCCACTTCCGCATCATACATATCATGCAACACACGGTCTTCCAGTGGCGACAACGGTTTCTCCAACGGGGCTGCCCACCGATATGCTTCTCGATTCCACCGCCGCATAATCTCCCGCGCCTCCTGACTACTACGCATATATGGCGCAGTCCGATCCACAAATTCACCCGGCGGCCAAAACGGCAAATGTGTTTCCATCAAATTCAGAAACAAAAACAATGGCTTTCGCGCTGCTTGCTGCTCCCGCTGGCGCAAAAATCGGGTCACATCCCGTACTGAACGCTCATTTTGTCCCTTAAAATTAGCAAACCGCGACCAGAGAGGCGTCAACCAGGCATTGAGAGAAACCCGAAACGCCAAATCAGAGCGGCCAAAAAAATTCTGGATGGGATACGAAAGCCGCCGCAACAGTTGCATATACTTGCTGGTCAGCCGATCCACTGGCCAGGGAAAACGAGTTGTTCCCGGAGGCAAGCTGGGAATAGCACCACCATAGTTATAAAAGGCATGAAATCCACGCTTCAGGCCATTATTTAATACAC
>RFGV01000604.1 GCA_003696605.1 Chloroflexota bacterium
GATAGGTAATGGGTGGTACCGCTCCAGACACCGTAAGGTCAATGCTTCCGGAACTTGCGCCACCTCCGCAGATCGCATTGTTAACAACAAAACCCAATTGGATATCGCTGATGTTATCAACCACCACGGAAGCCACCTTACTGCAGCCGTTGCTATCTACTACTGTTAACTCATAAATACCGGCACTTAATCCGGAGTTTACGGCATTCGTATTTCCGTTTGACCATATAAAACTGTAAGGCGGTACACCGCCACTCACAGCGGCAGTTACAGCTCCATTGGCATTCCCGCAAGTGGCATTGATTATTCCCGTAGAAATAACGATGTTGGATCCTTCGACAACGTTGTAAGTGTCGGTGCTGCTGCAACCATTGGCATCGGTAACAACAACCGTATAAGCTCCGGCCGTTAAACCGGCTAAGGTATTGGTGGTATCACCGGTTGACCAGTAATAATTATAAGGTGCCACACCACCCGTTGCCACAACGGTGATTGAACCATCATCACCGCCATCACATGCAGGATTATTGACCGTTCCAGACAATTGTACGGCTGCTGGGGCATTCAACGTTGCTACGATGAATGTATCGGAAACACATCCGTTAGCATCGGTAACAACGAGGCTGTAAACACCTGCCCCAAGGCCTGTGATGTCTTCGGTAGTTGCCCCGTTTGACCAGTGGAAGCCGTAAGGCGGGGTACCACCGGATGCGCTAATATAAATAGCCCCATCACTATTTCCCTGACATGATACAGGCGATAACGAATCGATAGAAATCGTAATTGGAGAAGGTTCAAAAACGCCAAAGCTGAACGTGTCACTGACACAACCTGCCGAATCCGTTACGATCAAATGATAAACACCTCCGGACAAGCCTGTTATATCCTCGGTAGTCCCGGCATTAGACCATTGATACTGATATGGAGGAGTTCCGCCAGTTAGCTGTATATCAATGCTACCATCGTTGGCGCCCGGGCAGGTAACATTATTGATAAGGGCAATCGCATTTATTGCAGACGGTGCACCCACTGTGAAATAAAGCGTATCAGCAAGGCATCCCGCATTATCGGATACTACCACCCAGTATGCACCTTCTCCCACTCCAACCAGACTGGCTGTGGTGTGACCCGTTGACCATTGATATTGATATGGAGGTGTGCCACCGGCAACGTTTAAGGTAACGGAACCGTCATTCAATCCATTACAGCTGACATTCATAACCTGGGCATTCACTGTGATGC
>RFGV01000605.1 GCA_003696605.1 Chloroflexota bacterium
GGAGGACAAGCATCGTTCCCAAATCACCAAACTGGAAAATATCGCTAATAACGCGATGAAGATAACCGATGTTATCAATTACCTCAAAAAGCAAACCGGAAAAGCCAAAGCTAATGAAAGCTGGAAAGCGGAAAATCTGGGCAACCGGCTTATTGAGGTGGTGGGATTTGGCGGTATGCTGGAACGAAAAAGCCAGACTATCTGCACCAGCCTGGGGCTAACCGACCCTGCGGACAAACAGCACATCCATCTCCTGCTCATCCGCGAATTTGTGCGCCAGTTGGCCGCCCACTATGAATGGGAGGTGAGCAAATGAGCCAACCGGCCGAAATAAAACCTTCCCCTGAACAGTTGCAGAAAATTCGGCTGCTGAGCGATGGTGAACTGTACCGGATGGCCTGCCAATTTATTGCGGATAATCGCACCATCGAGTCAAATAAACAGGCCGTCAGTCTGGTGATGCACACCCAGGATTGGGATGATTTAGACCGGTATGTCAACCATCAGGCCGGTCGCGATTGGAAAAGCCAGAAAAAATACGCCGGGTACGAACAATTTTTCAAAAACCTGAAAAATCAACTGGCGGAACTTCGCACAAAAGTTGAAAACGAGTGGTTTCCTCCCCCGCCGGAATACAAAACAAGGAACGAGCGCAAAGCGTGGGTAAACCATTTCACCATCCTGGTAGCCCGTGAATTTTTGCAGCATCTGGAAGCCGAAAACTTTTACAAAAGTGGAAACTGAGTGAGGAACAACCTATGTTAACCAAAAAATTCGAGAAACGATACGTGTTCAAAGGCAATCTGGTCCTGCAAACCGGTTTGCACATCGGCGGGCGGGACACCGTTTTCAGCCCATCGGAACACCCGGTGATTCGCACCCCGGACGGGCAACCGTTCATTCCCGGCTCCAGCTTCAAGGGGGCCTTTCGCAGCACCGTGGAGAAGCTGGCGCCCAATATCGCCGGTATCTGGAGCTGTGGCTTGACTGATGAAGGCAATGAAAATGGCTGTATCGGGCCGCAGGGAGAGGCGCAGAGAAAATTCAATGAAACCCGCGACCCCAAATGGAGCGATGATGAACTGCTGACACAACTGGAAGGCAAACTCTGCCACACTTGCCGGCTCTTCGGCTCACCCTACGCCGCTTCAAAAATCACCTTCGCTGACCTGTACCCAACTGAGAAAGATATTGACGGCGTCATCCAGATACGGGATGGCGTAGCCATTGACCGGGACAGTGAACGAGCGGCAGATGGTCTATTATTTGAATATGAGGTTGTCGCTCCATCCCTGTCATTTGGCCTGGAAATCCTGCTGGAAGACCCTACCGATGTTGACCTGGGGTTGACTTGTTTGGGGTTGAGTGAGTTTATGAGTGGTTTTGGCTACCTGGGGGGCAAACGCTCCCGCGGGCTGGGGCAGACCAAACTGGAGAATCTACAGATTTACAGCCTGGATTTGACCGACGAATCTACCCGCAA
>RFGV01000606.1 GCA_003696605.1 Chloroflexota bacterium
GCATCCAGGTCGATATTTACCTGGGTATAACCTGTTGGCGAGCCGGTAAAGGTATAAACCTGATACCATGTTGCCCCATAGTCATCGCTGATAAATACCCCGTCATCGGCGTCATCGTCATCTTCAAACTCTCGCCACCAAAAGCTCAGGTCAACCTGGGCATAACCGCTCAAATCCAGGGCCAGCACGGCCGCGGCATGAGACCAGGTTGTATCAGCCGCACTGTCATCCAACCACAGGCTGTAACTGCCGTCATTGGCGAAACTGCTGTCGTTCCCAACCCGAACCCGACCCTGGTAATCGGTTTCAATCCCCCAGGCGTTACCCAGACTACCGCTTTCAAAATCATCGTTAAAGGGTAAGGCGGCCGGCGTGAGTACATACCCGGTGGTGTCCTGAGTCAGGTTCGCCCCCCGAACTGTCAGCAAATGACGCACCGGGCTAAAGGTATAATCGGCCCGATGGAAACTGATGGGGTAATAGCCATCGCTGAAGCCGGTTTGAAAATAATAACCACTGCTGTCGGTGGTAACGGGTGGGCGCATCCCGCCAAAATCAACCGTCACGCCGGCAATGCCACTTCCCCCCGAAGTTCGGACATAACCACTGACGCTGTAAGTGGCCGTCGAAGTCCCATAGATGGATTGAATGCCGTTAATATCGTCAGCCTGCAAGCCGGTCAGCGAGGGATTGTAGATGGGATTCATAACGGCCGTTTGGATTTCTTCGTGCCTCAGTCCCAGACTATGCCCAATCTCGTGAAGAGCCACCAACCCAATATCGTGTACACCGCTACCCGGCGTGCAGGACCAGCTTTCCGCGGTATCAAAATGGATGTCGCCGGAAATTGTCGAACTGGTTTCGTAGCCATAGTAGGGAGGATAGTAGGCGTGGGCCAGGGTACCGCTTACCCCATCCATCGGATGAGCGCCAATCCGAATCTGCCCAATAACATTTCCAGAGGCCGGAAACTCATTGGCGTTCGTACTGCCAACTTCTGTCACCGGGACAAATTGGATGTTTGCCACGGCTGACCAGGCGGCAAAAGCCGTATCGATGTCTGAATAAAAGCACGAGCTAAAACCGGTCAGCGCGCTGACCGGGGTATTTGGACCTACATAGTCATCTGACCAATGGTTAACGCCAGAAGGCATATAGCTGTACGTAATCACACCACCCCCACTCCCCGGCCCGGATACATCCTGACCGCCGGTAAAGGGACTGTCCAGCCCCCACTTACGTCCATAAGTCACAAATAGGGGACTGATGTCCGGTTCATCCGGCGGCATCAGCCCACCATCGTCAATTTTGGGGGCAGTTTGTTGGGCCGGCAGGCTGGCCTGATAACACGCTTCGGCCAGGTCAAGGTACCAGGAGGCAGCCTGACGGTAGGCCTCAGTTCTGACCAGGGCGGGGTCTTGTTCGCGTCTTGTCATCAGGGCGCGGAAATTTTCTTCGGCGGCTACCAGAGCGGGCTCATCGCACGAAACGGAGGGAACCGGCGCGCTGGCAACAGCGTTCTGAGGAGGATTGATTGCCAGCAAGAGCAGTAAAAAAATTACACAACCCGGTAAACAACGGCTGACAAACCGCGTCATTGTCATCTCTGGAGAATAATACCGTCACCTTTGCAAAAACCACCAAAACCAAAATGCGGCCGTTTGAAGATTTTCGGGGTTAGTACTTTTCTGATGCTGATGGAGGAACAAAAGAAAGGAACAGATGGTAGAAATTTCTTGGGGAAAGATTGCTATTAGTGGCAGTATCTTTGTTCCGGAGATAGCAACCGGAACACTATCAGTATATAACAAAAAAATACAAAGGTCAACCCCTTTTTTGAGCAGGGTACATTTCAGTTTGGGGGCGAATTTCTATCATAACCGCGAAAAACACAGAGTATAATGCCCCAAAAACTGGACCACAAGCTAAGCTGGAATGTGATATTATCATCCCAGCCTGTGGAGGCAAAAAATGGCACCCCAACGCCGGTAACACAGCAGTGAATTCAAATTCAAAGTGGCCCTGGAAGCGGTCAAGGGGATCAAGAGTATCAGCCAATTGGCCAGCGAAATATAACGTCCATCCGGCCCAAATTGGAAACTGGAAACGAGAACTGCTACGCAATGGGAGTACCCTTTTTCAGCGGCCCAACCATCGGCAGACGCGGGAGGCGCAACAAAGAAGCTGAGTTATACGAACAGATTGGCCACCTAAAAATGGAATTGGAGTGGTTGAAAAAAAGCTACCGGCCTCGATTGAGTTGATACGGGGCCTGGTGGAGCCGGATAACGGTGAACTGAGTGTGCATCGACAAAGTGAACTGTTAGGTTCTGTTGACATTTCATCGTAACCATATTAAGGCTCCGACA
>RFGV01000607.1 GCA_003696605.1 Chloroflexota bacterium
TGTTTGTACCATATCATACACAAACGGTGACCGCGTTCTGTTAACCGCACACCATGACGGTCGCCGGTGTAAAGTGGCAACCTGCCGGTTCTGGCCGTCAATTGTTTCAGCCGGTAATGCAATCGCGGCGCATCCAGACGGCGATTAACACGCGCCGCCGCCGTCAGCGAACCATGTTTGATAACCAGCATGAGCGTAGCGGCCAGAACCAGGGATGAGGCTTCTACACCATTTCGGGCAGGCTGTACACCAACAGGGTACGGTAATGTTTTCCGCTTTGTATCAACCGACACGGTAGTTATATCTTTTGCGAATTGACTTGACTACATCATCACGCAACCAGTAAACAACACGCTTGTTGAACTGGTAACGCCGCCAGCCGTCAACCTGTGCCATTTGGTTTACCCATTGTCGGCTGACGTTACGGCCAGTAACAGGAGATAATACTTTTATAATATCCTTTGTTGTTACATAATACTCATTTTCTATTTGGTGATGCTTTGGTAAAAACATTTTTCACTCTCCTTTTTGTAAACAATCTTTCAGGTAATCACCCATATCATATTTTTCTTTACCGTTGTTCCACTTGTGGACAACGGCCAAAATTCCATTTTTGTTCAGTTTGTTAGCCAACCTGACCGATGCTTTTATGCCCGCCGGATCGTTGTCCAGCACAATCACAACCTGGCTGGCCGGTTTCAGTACGGGTATCCACAAATCAGACCAGTACGTACTAGCCAACACAGCCGCGCCTTTGATATTGCCACCATTCACCAGGCCATGCAGCACCTTTGTTGTTAGCTTGTATCTGATTAACTCAAATACAAATTCAGGGTGATACGTTACCATCATGGCATCTATGGCATTTTCCACCATCACCACTACATCATTTGTCTGGACGGGAATACCGCCCGGTGGTAATGGCATATCGGCTGTTGTCCAACCCTTTGATGCCAGCCATTTCGGGCAGTCTGGCTTGCAGTCAGCCAGTGCCCGACCGCGTATGTGGTGGATCGTCCCGTCAGGTCTGACAATGGGGACAATCAGCCTGTCATGGCGGCATTTGTACTGCCACTCTGGCAACGTTCCGATTTTTAATTGAAACGTTTTAATGGCATCTGCTGGAATGGGCTTGTATTGGTGCAAAATATCAGCACTGATTGGCGGTAAATTTTTGATTGTAATGTAACGGCTTTTTGTGCGTACTACTGATTGTGCTGGTTCTTTCTTTATCGCTACCGGGCGGGGTCGGTTCACCTCAATCGTTTCACCAAATACAATTTCAGCCAACTTGACCAAA
>RFGV01000608.1 GCA_003696605.1 Chloroflexota bacterium
GCCTGGCCCTGCGCCACCTCCAAACAAACGGATTCCGCTACATTCTCGTCCACCGCCCCTACCTGACTCCCCCCCAAGCCAGCCTGTTTACTGACACCCTGCCCCTGATTCCCACCTACCAGGATGAGGCCCTCACCGTGTATGACATCACCCAACCGCGCCCCTGGCAATTTGGCCAACCAGCCATCAAACTCACCGACCAAATCTACTTACTCAACACAATTACCACACTGGACAAAACGGCCGAAACCCTCCATATTCGCCTCATCACCCAACTTACCCAAGCCCCCACCCCATCCCTCACCTGCCAGCTTGCACTCGGCAACAACACCACCTCCCTTACCCTATACCCCACTGACATCCTATGGCAAACAGGCGATCTGGCCGATTACCGCCTCTCTTTGCCCCTACCTGTCACCACAGGCCAATACAACTGGCAACTCCACTGCCCTCAAACCACCTACACCACACCCACCACACTAGTCATCAGCCCCACCCACTCCTCCCTCCTCTTCCGTGAGCAACTAAACATTAACCTGGCCGATGAACTCACCCTGCTAGGCTACCATTGGCAAACACAAACTGACACCCTGCAACTCACTCTTCACTGGCAGGCAAACACCATCCCCACCACAGACTACAAACTGTTCGTCCACTTGCTAGACAACACAAACCAAATCGTACGCCAGTACGACGCCATGCCCTGCAACTGGCAATGTCCAACCACAACCTGGCAACCCAACTCTGTTCTTACCGAAGAAATAACTCTGCCACTCTGGGGGCTTTCTGCAGGGACATATCACCTGGCAGCAGGCATGTACCAACCAGAAAATGGTGAACGACTCCCGGCAGTCAGACCAGATAACACCCCAATTCCTGACGGCTATATCATCCTAAATACACCGATAACTATCTATAAAAACCGCTAGCGCGTTCTACCTGCTGTAACACGGCAAAGCAAAACCAGAATTAACAAAAATTGCTCCTGCGTTTTCTCTTTTTCTGAAAACGCGCCACCGTGCCCCACCGCCTGATTTTTCAGGAGCAATCGTCCATGATAGAATCGAACGGCTTTGGTATCAGTTAGGAGAATCGAACAAACCGATGAATGAGAACCAGGGAAACCATGCAATGGCTTTGGCGCCGTCTTTAGATTTGAGCATTGTCATACCGTGCTATAACGAAGCGGAGAATTTACGGCCGTTAACTGCCGAAATCACAGCCGCCCTACAAGACCAAAATCTGGCCTATGAAATTATTTACATCGACGATGGCAGCACAGACGAAAGCTTTGAAATTATTCGCCAGCTTTATCAGGAAGACCATCATGTCGTTGGTATTCGCTTTCGGCGCAATCATGGACAAACGGCCGCTTTTGCTGCCGGGTTCAACCACGCTCGCGGTCGTTATATTCTTACTATGGACGCTGACCGCCAAAACGATCCGGCAGATATTCCCACATTACTGACCAAAATTCAGGAAGGATACGACGTGGTCAATGGCTGGCGTCATAACCGGCAGGACGCATTTCTGTTACGCAAAGTACCCTCCTACATTGCCAATCGTCTGATTGCGCGTCTTTCTCACGTTCCACTTCGAGATCGGGGGTGCTCACTGCGCATTTTCCGCGCCGAAGTTGTTCGCGATCTGAAACTATATGGCGAATTACATCGCTTTATTCCAGAAATGGTCAATTTTGCCGGATTTAGTATGGCCGAAGTACCCGTTAACCACCGGCCACGCGTTGCTGGCCGTTCTAAATACGGGTTGTCCCGTACATTCCGCGTGCTGCTCGATCTGGTAACCGTCTTGTTTTTACGAAAGTACAGTGATCGCCCCATGCATTTCTTTGGCAGTTTAGGTATTCTGGCCAGTGGAAGTGGTGGATTGATAGGGCTGTATTTGGCGTTGCTTAAAATCTGGGCAGGCATTCAGGGTGGTTGGGATGGTTTTCGTAGCATGCGCATTGGCGAACGGCCGTTACTCTTGCTGGCCATCCTGCTCATCATCATCGGCATTCAGTTTCTCAGCATGGGACTCATCGCCGAGCTCATCGTACGCACATATTACGAATCCCAAAACAAAACCGTTTACTACATAAAAGAAACTATCGGATACAGCAATCACACATCTGACCAAATTCAACCATCCACTGTATCGGCAACAGGTGAAAACAAATCATGAAGCTATTAATTATCGGATTTGATGGTGCTACCTTCAATCTAATTCGCCCTTGGGCAGAAGCCGGTTATCTACCCAACCTGGCCACCCTAATGAAAGAGGGCGTTCATGCCGAACTAGACTCCACCCTTCCACCAGTCACCAGTCCAGCATGGCCTACCTTTATGACCGGCTGTAATCCTGGCAAACATGGCGTATTTGACTTCATCCAGCCTCAGGGAACCAACTTTAGTCTGGTCAACTCTACCCGTATTCGTCAACCAACCATCTGGCAACGGCTTTCCCATGCCGGATACCGGGTAGGTGTTATGAACGTGCCGGTAACTTATCCGCCGCAACCTATTAACGGATTCATGATTACCGGTATTCTGAGCCCCAAATTTGCCCAAATTTGTTACCCTGCTGACCTTATCAAACAATACGAACCAGTATTGGGGAATTATCGGGTTGCACCAAACATTCAATACAAACCCGGCATTGAAACTGAATTTATTGAAGATATTTATGACCTGATCCACACACGCGGGAAATGGGCATTACACTTGATGAAACATGAATCCTGGGATGTGTTGATGGTGCATTTTATTGCCATGGATATTATGAAACATGCTCTCTGGCGGTTTATGGACCACACACATCCTCGTTTTGAGCCAAGCCCATATGAACATGCAATCCGTGATGGATACGCTTTGGTAGATAGCTATATCGGCCGTTTGCTAAACGAATTACCAGCCAACACAACCACCATCGTCATGTCAGATCATGGTTTTGGGCCACTCAAAAACATGGTCAACCTAAATTTGTTCCTGATGCAAAAGGGACTATTACGTTTGAAACGGGATGTATGGACTCAACTCAAAGCGACTGCTTTCCGACTAGGACTGACACCAGCCGGGGTGTATAACATGATTGCCCGTGCGGGGTTACAAAATCTGGCGACACGTGTTTCCAAGAACACACGGAATAGTATCATCGGCAAGTTTTTGAGCTTTGACAGTGTGGATTGGCAACGAACAGTGGCTTATAGCATGGGGCATGTAGGGCAAATTTATTTGAATGTGGCTGGCCGCGAACCGCAGGGTATTGTGTCGCCTTCTCGATATGATGAAACGTTGCAAGAAGTAATGGACGTGCTGAAAGAATTACGGGATGAAAACGGCCGTTCTCTTGTTACCAAAATGATTCGTGGCCATGATACCTATCACGGCCCATATGCCCAAAAAGGCCCTGACCTGCATCTGGTGCTGGATGATTACAACATGATCGCCTATCCACTATTTGCTACCGAAGGCAAAATCATCACGCACCAAATTCGGGGCGATTCTGGCTGCCATCGCCGGGAAGGTATTTTCATCGCTCATGGTCAGGGTATTCGTCAGGGAGTTGCTTTACCCAAAGCAAATATTCTCGACCTGGCACCTACAATTATGCACACAATGGAACAGCCTGTTCCCCGCGTTATGGATGGTCGTGTGCTCTCTGATATCTTTTCACACCCCACTCCGCCTACCTATAGTGAGTCAGATGATTGGGCTGATATGGCTGTCGAAACTGGCTATTCTGAAAGTGAAGCCGCTCAGGTAGAAGATCGCCTGCGAGGATTAGGTTATCTATAACCAATTCAAACAAGGGTGGTCTATGCGTCGGCTATCGGCAACATTCTGGCATCTGGTTTTGGTTACGCTGAGTGGCTTGCCTCTGACAACGCCTTTGTGGCGGCTAACGGCCGTTCCCTGCACACATGATGGTCATCTGCACTACCACCGGGTAGCTGCCATGCGCCATGCCTGGCAAGAAGGCCTCTATTTTACCCGCTGGCTGCCCGATCTGGCTTTCGGTTATGGCTACCCTTTTTTCATCTATCGCGAGCCTGCCCCCCTGTATGCCGTTCTGTTTCCCCATATGGTTGGACTCCCTCTTTCGGCAGCATCCAACCTGGTGTATGGGTTGGCTATTCTCAGTTGTGGCTGGTTCATGTATCTGTGGGTACGGGATGTGCTTGGAAATCGAGCGGCTCTTGTTTCGGCCGTCGCTTATATGAGCGCCCCTTATGTGCTGGTAGATGCCCTGGTGCGGGGCAATTTGCCAGAGTCGCTGGCCTTGCCTTTGTTTCCCTTGTTGTTATGGGCAGGAAGACGTTGGGTAATCAACGGCCGTTTCTCTCCATTCCTCATCAGCTCCCTCGGCCTTATCTTCCTTTCTCTCACACACAATATCTCCCTGCTTCTTTTCACCCCCACACTTCTGCTCTATCTGCTCCTAATTGGCTGGATACACCACACAGCCTGGCGGACTCTGCTAGGCCGTCTGCTATTACTTTTTGGGCTGGGATTAGGCACAACCATCTTCTACACAGGTGGCGCGCTACTGGAAATGAACGCCGTCACCTTACAACAATCTACCACAACCCGCAATAATGACTTTCATTATAATTTTGCCAGCCTGGATGAAATTTTTGCCCCACCTGCACCCGAAGACCCAACCTTGATTAATCCACCACTTCCATTTCGGCTAGGCTGGGGCATTTCGGTGCTGGCTGGTTTGGGCGTTTTGCTGGCTGTTGTTGCCAGGTGGCAAAAACAACTGAAGCGAGAACAGGCCTGGCACGTGGGCATGATGATAACCGCCACGGCCGTTTTTCTGCTTATGTCTCTGCCTGTCACTCTTCCACTATGGGAAACTCTGCCCCTGATTGACTTCACCCAATTCCCCTGGCGTTTTGTGGGGCGGGCTGCTCTTCCTGTTGCCTTTCTGGCTGGTATGCCCTTTGCCTGCAACTGGCGCAAGCAAGCCAGTCATCAAATTCGCTGGTCAGGCATAACGGCCGTTTTCGCCGCCGCCATTCTCCTCATCGAAGCGATCCCTGGGCTCTATCCCGCCATCTGCCCCGAAGAACCTTTCCCCACCATCCTGACCGTTCATCAATACGAACACATCACCGGGCTGGTCGGCGTAGACCCGGAAGGCAGTTATTTTCCCCGCACCGTACAAAAACGGCCGCAATCATCCCCGCTAGAAGCAGACTATCAGGCTGGTCGCCCACCACAACGATTTGACATAACGCAACTGCCGGCAACGGCCAAAATTCTGGCCATCACATACACTCCACTCTCAGCCGAAATTCGGCTTACCACACCAGAACCATTTATGGCCAGGTATTTGTCATTTGCTTTTGCTGGCTGGGCTGTGGAAATAGACGGCCGTTCTATCCCCATCACACCTGAAGACCCAACCGGCCTGATCACATTCCCGGTACCTGCCGGTGAACATAGCATCAAAGTACGTTGGGCAATCACCCCCTTACGAGCTATTCTGTCAGCATTGAGCCTGATGAGTTTAGGCGGGTGGCTGGTTACGGCCGTTCTGCTCCACACCCGGCAGAACAGTTACCACACGCCCCACACCCCACCCACACCCAACCACACCGTCTCACGCAGCGAGTTGCTTTGGTTACTGGTCTCATTGGTTATCCTGGGGCTTAAAATGGGCCTCATAGACCGCACAGACACCCCCCTGCGTCACCCAACCGAACCACCCGTGGCCGAAACGGCCGTTCTCCAGGCAGGCGAATTACAACTGGTTGGCTATACCCTCTCCCGTAACCACGTGCCATCCGGCAACACCTTCGACATCCACCTGGCCTGGCGCACCCTGGCTCCCCCTCAGGCCGATTACCAATCCAACGTCTGGTTACGTGGTCCAGATGGCCTTATCTGGAGCAACCTGGATACCCAAAGGCCACGCCTTTATGAGGACGCACCACCTTCTCGCTTTTGGCAGCCCGGACAATGGGCGTGGGACAGCCGGGAAGTGCAAGTATTGAGCGGAACACCACCGGGAACATATGATTTGGTGCTCACTTTGTTTGACCGGAATACGCTACACCCGCTAACACTCATTGGCGCCAATGGTGAAGTGTGGGGACCAACGGCCGTTATCGGCCAGGTGGAAGTCACAATGCCAGATACCCCACCCCAATTCACACCCGACCACCCACTGACGCAAATAATTCCTGATACTGGCCTGATATTGCTGGGCTTTAACCAGGACCGAACGGAAGCCACAGTAGGCGATCCATTTGCGCTAACACTGTTTTGGGAACGAGCAGCAGGAAAAACGGCCGTTCCCACACAAATCGACCTGCAACTCTTCACAACAGCAAACGAACTGCAACACACATGGACCTTGCCCCTGACCCGCGCCGATTTTCCACACGAAAACTGGCCGGCAGGAAGCCGATTACGCGGGCAATATCTGGTTCGGCTACCGGCAAGCCTGAAAAGTGGCAACTACCTGCTGGGCGTGAACAATATCCCATTGGGCACAATAACCATCCATGCCCCAGAACGACAATTCACACAACCACCCATAGAAACGGCCGTACACACCACCTTTAGCCAAAACCAAACCCCCTTCGCCACCCTCATCGGCTACACCATCACCCAGGCCAACAACCAACTCACCCTCACCCTTGTCTGGCAGGCAAAAACCGAAACCAACACCAGTTACCGCGTCTTCGTCCACCTTATTGACAATAACGGACAAATCCTGACCCAAAGTGATGGCGAACCAGCCAACTGGACTCGCCCCACCACCAGCTGGATCACTGGCGAATACATCACAGACACCCACACCCTTACACTACCACCCTCCCCACCAAACACCCCCCTCCAACTCCGCATTGGCCTGTACGAACCAGAAACCAATACGCGCCTGCAAACAGAAACGGCCGATTTCCTCCTCATCCCCCTACCCCCAAACTGACAACCACAAGCCACAAACCCACTAACAATCAACGACAAACAACACATCGCAAACAGCACATATGCGAATACAGCATACAAACACTACTTCCCCCCACTTTCATATACAATTTTTACACACCGCTTATTTTTTTCTTACATTCACCTGTAAAATAAACCGCGGAATTGACAAGTGGACAAACTACTCAATCGGTTGAGTAGAGGAGGTGATAGATATGACTCTGGTTCGCTGGAATCCAACCCGTACCATGAGCTTATTCAACGAATTCGAGCGCATGTTTGACGAAGCCTTTAACATGATGAGCTTGCCGCAAATGCGCACACTACCGCAAATGTGGCAACTGGCTCTCGACGTGGCCGAAACAGATGACGGCTTCATTGTCAAGGCATCTGTACCAGGCGTAAACCCGGACGATCTGGAAATCACGCTGGAAAACAACCTGCTCACCATCAAGGGCGAACTGAAAGAAGACCAGGAAATCAATCAAGAACAGTACCATCTGCGTGAGCGCCGCTATGGCACGTTCAGCCGCAGCATTACCCTGCCGGTAGCCGTGAATAGCGAAGAGATAGAAGCCACCTATGAAAATGGTGTGTTGCGGGTCTTTGTGCCCAAAGCAGAAGAAGTAAAGCCAAAGCGTATCAGCATCAAAGCCAAATAATCCTGACAGTTTCCGAAACGAAACGCCGGTCATTGGCCGGCGTTTTTTTTGGCTTGTTTTCAGCCAGGCCTTGCGCTAAACTTTGCCCCGTGTCTGAGAAAAGGAACTCCCGTCTTGCTGTTCAATTAACCGCCCTGACATTGGCGCGTCTTTTTTTGAATACTGGTTTGCGCATGGTGTATCCGTTTGCTCCCGAATTGAGCCGGGGGTTGGGTGTACCGTTAGCGAGTATTTATCGGCTGATCACCTTACGGAATCTGACCGGCTTTTTAAGCCCGCTTTTTGGTCCGCTTTCGGAAAAATACGGCCGTAAACCGGTTATTCTGGGCTCACTGGCTGTTTTTAGCCTCGGTTGTTTTCTCATTGTGCTCTGGCCTGCCTACTGGCCACTTGGGGCGACACTGGCTATTATCTCCATCACCAAAGTTATTTTCGATCCAGCCATGCAAGCTTATCTGGGTGATACGGTCTCCTATGATCGTCGTGGGCGAGCATTGGCCATAACTGAATTGGCCTGGGCCGGAGCTATTCTGGCAGGTGCGCCATTGGTGAGCCTGGCGATTCAACGGCAAGGCTGGACAGCGCCTTTTTTGTGGATGGGATTGCTGGTTACAGGTGCGACACTCTGGCTGTGGCGTATTTTGCCGCATAGTGGGCAGGGTCTGGGGCAGGCTGGTAATTGGCAAGAAATATGGCGTGTGGTGCAAACATATCCTGTTATCTGGGCGGCGGCCTTGTATATTTTCCTGGTGATGACCGCCAATGAAATACTTTTTATTGTGTATGGTAACTGGATGGAGAGTTCTTTTAGCCTTTCGCTCACCAGTTTGGGGCTGGCAACGGCCGTTTTAGGGGGGGCAGAAATTACGGGTGAGTTATTTGCCGGTTGGTCAGTGGATCGGTTTGGCAAGCGACCTGTCATCCTTATCACTGGCTTGCTCAATGCGCTCTTGTACGCCCTTATCCCTTTCACCAGCAACACGCTGACAGCGGCCCTAATTAGCCTGTTTGCTGTCTTCCTGACATTTGAAACCACAGTTGTTGGTGGTGTGCCTTTGCTTACAGAAATTGTCCCGCAAGCCCGTGGCGTTGTGATGTCGGTTGCACTAGCCGCTGGCGCACTTGGTCGCACGGTTGGCTCATTGGGAGGGCCTGCTATTTGGGAAAATGCTGGTATGATTGGCAATGGTCTTGTGGCCGCATTCATTATGGCTATTGCCCTGATTGTTCTGGCCACGCAAATACGAGAGGCTGATTCAGCAGCAAGAGAGTTCCAACTGGACCCACTGGAACTGGAATAAGCAAGGAGAATGATGGAAACGGTTGACTTGATTTTGCACTCAGCGAGCCAGTTGTGTGTGGTTCCTGGGGGAGATATGCCCCAACGGGGCACCGCATTGGGTGATTTGGGGATTATTGAAGACGGGGCGTTGGCGGTGCATAACGGCCGTATTATTGCCACCGGCACAACTGGGGAGATAACCAGCCAGTACACAGCGACCAGGTTCATTAATGGAAACGGCCGTTGTGTCATACCCGGCTTTGTAGATCCCCACACACACCTTCCCTGGGCTGGCGATCGGGCCGAAGAATTTGAACAGCGCATCGCAGGTGCAACCTATATGGAAATTATGGCTGCTGGCGGCGGCATTATGTCCACCGTACGTCGCACCCGTCAGGCAACTATAGAAGAACTGGTTGCTGCCAACCTGCCCCGATTACGACGCATGTTGGCTTATGGTACAACCAGCGCTGAAACCAAAACCGGCTACGGGCTGAATACTGAAGCTGAACTGAAGCAACTAGAGACCATTATGGCCTTGAATCAGGTGCAGCCTGTTGAACTGACGCCCACATTCTTGCCGGCTCATGCTGTCCCCGCTGAATACGCTGGCCAAACAGAGGCCTATGTAGAAAAAGTAATAACAGAAATGTTACCCGCAGGCGCAGCCTGGATGAAAAAAAACGGTATCACGCTATTTTGTGATGTTTTTTGCGAGGAAGGGGTATTTGATTTGCATCAGACACGCCGGATTCTGGAAACGGCCGTTTCCCTCGGTTACCGCCTCAAGCTCCACGCCGACGAATTTGCCGGCCTTGGTGGGACAAAACTCGCCGTTGAACTTGGTGCTGTCTCTGCTGATCACCTCGTCAAAACACCAGACACAGACATCCTCGCCCTGGGAGAAGGTAACACCATCGCTGTTAGCTTACCCGGCACACCCTTTGGCCTGGGACACCACGAATACACACCCGCCCAAAAAATTCTGACCGCTGGCGGCGCACTTGCCCTGGCAACCGATTGCAATCCCGGTACATGCTGGTGCGAATCCATGCAAATGGTCATCGCGCTCGCCTGCCGCTATTTACGCCTCACACCCGCACAGGCACTGGTGGCTGCCACTCGTAATGCCGCCTGTGCCATTGGCCGTGGTCACGAAATTGGCAGTCTGGAACCAGGCAAACAGGCCGACATTCTCATTTTGGATGTTCCCGATTACCGACATCTGGGGTATCGTTTTGGTACGAATCTGGTCAAAACAGTCATCAAAAAAGGACATGTGGTTATTGAACAGTCGGAGACTTTGTAATGGAAACAATAGCCAATTTTCTGGGGTTAACCGTTTCAGAACTGACACAACTCATTATTCTGGTCATTGTTCTGATTGCAGGCCTGATTCTGTTACGGGTATTATTTAAACTTACGGCAGCCCTTTTTCGGTTGGGCTGTTTTCTCATTTTGCTCATTGTTACGGCCGTGCTAATTATCAGTTGGCTGAACTAGCCGTGCAGGCTATTTTTGACAGTATGGCCTAACGGGGCTATCCTTTCCCTGATTTTGCTGAACATAATACGAATATTTGGCATGTTTGATATGAAAAATGTAAACATGAAGTTAGGCGTCTGTCTTGCGGCCATCCTGTTGATGGTTGTTTTGGGAGCGTGTCGGAATGATGCATCGTCGTCATCAAACACAACGCCCGTTTTGCCGGAAGTAAGCACTGCAGCGCCGGTGGCGACAGCTGAAACGCAGGAGCCGGAAACGGCCGTTCCCCCCACTCCTACCACAGAACCTTTGGCCGCCATCGTCAACAACGAACCCATTCCCCTGGCTCTTTACGAACAAGAAGTCGCCCGATATGAACAGGCACAAACTGATCTCGGGTTAGGCAATTCGTCAACCAATTACCGGGAAGTTGCACTCAACACCTTAATCGATCGGGTACTCATTGCCCAGGCTGCTCAAGCTGAGGGGATTTCTATTACACCAGAAATGGTAGACCAAAAATTGGCTGAATTACGAAATGAAGTAGGCGACAATGGGAACTTTGAAGCCTGGCTTCAGGCCAATTTGTGGACTGAGGAAGAATTTCGGCAAGCTCTGGCTGATCAAATGCTGGTGGAACAAATGGTGACTGTTGTCACGGCCGATGTGCCGTTGGCTGTGGAGCAAGTTCACGCTCGCTATATTCAGGTGGATGATCTTGCTCTGGCTCAATCATTGCTGGAACGCATTAACAATGGTGAGGATTTTGCTGCCCTGGCGCGAGAGTTTTCTCTGGATCGCGTAACGGCCGAAAATGGAGGCGATTTGGGGTTCTTTGCGCGTGGCTCTCTGCTTGTGCCTGAGGTAGAAGCGGCCGCATTTGCTTTGCAGCCCGGTGAGGTGAGTGAGATCATCTCTGTTACTGATGCCACAACTGGACAGACCACCTATTATCTGGTTCAGGTTATTGAACGAGACCCAGAACGGCCGTTGTCGGCCAACATGCGATATCTATTATTGCAACAAGCTTTTGAGGAGTGGCTTCAATCTCTGCGAGAACAGGCAGAAATTATTGTCTTAATTGATACAGAAAGCGGCGGGTAAGTCTGAGATGCGCAGAAGAAAGACTGGTTGCATTGGGCGGATATTGAATATTCTTACAGCGGCTCTATTAACTTTGGCGCTGATAACGGCCGTTGTTATTGGCATTCTTCTTTTTTCACCTGGCCTGCGCGAACCGGTACAACAATTTCTTATGGTCCAATTACAAGGCACACCCATTCCTACCCCCACCCTGATTCCCGTAGCCGTTGTTCCCACCCTCACACCCACCCCTACTCCAGAAC
>RFGV01000609.1 GCA_003696605.1 Chloroflexota bacterium
CCATTCCCCCTTCATCGCTGGTCCCCCCATCACCCATCCCGCCCAATTCTTTGGCCGACAACGAGAATTACGCCGCATCTTCAACCTGTTTCGCCAGATTCCCCTGCAAAACGCCGCTATTTTGGGCCCTCGTCGCAGTGGTAAAACCTCTTTTTTGTACTACCTGAAGCAAATTACCCAAACCAACCAGAATGAACTGCGCCCAGATCAACTGGCACACCACACTGCCTTGCCGCCTAATCTGAACTGGGTTTTGGTAGATTTTCAGGACCCGCGCCTGGGTACACAACAGGGCTTGTTACGATATTTGCTGGAACAACTGTCGTTACCTGTGCCAGAGCCTTGTGATTTACCTGCTTTTTTGGATGTAATGACCGATCACCCCTTGTCACCAACAATCATTTTGCTAGACGAAATTGGGGTAGCATTGGCGCGTTACCCGGAGCTGGATGATGCCTTTTGGGAAAGTCTCCGCTCATTGGCTACCACGATGTTACAAGGGCGGCTGGGGTTTGTGCTGACCAGTCCGCAACCACCCGAGCAACTGGCACAGCACAGTGGAATGGGGTCTCCTTTCTTCAATATTTTTGGGTATTCGGCCGTTCTTGGTCCTTTTACCGAAGATGAAGCCCGTCAGCTTATTGCCAGCTCCCCCATCCCCTTTCCCGAAGAGGATATCGCGTGGATTTTGGCCGAAAGCGGCCGTTGGCCATTTTTGGTACAAATTCTTTGTCGGGAAAGATTACTTGCGCTCGCAGAGGGCGAAACCGGTCCAGAATGGCGTGAAGAAGCTCGCCAGCAGATTGCACGATTTCGGGACAATTTTCAATGAGCAAAATATACCACAGCTACACCGATGCCCCCCAGTTGCGGCCAAGCTGGTTGATAGGTAGCGGGCAATTGCTGTTTTGGCTGTTCTTTCACCCCTCTGCCTGGCGGCATTATGTGCGCCGGGTTGTGCCGTGGCAACGACCAGACTTTTGCCTGGCGCAATTGTCCGGCCGGGAATGGCGCAGCCGGGTATTTTGGCGATTTTTGGTGCAAAGTTACCTGGCCTGGCCATTGCTGGCTACCATTTTGATTGGTGTGGTGTTGTGGCGAAGTTCCGTTTCTGTCACCGGCATTATGACGGGGATTATTTTAGGAGTAGCGATGGGGGTGCTGGCCGCAACGGCCGTTGCTGTTGTTGGTTCACTCGCCGCCAGCGTCCCCGTGGGTCTGGCTGTTAGCCTTGTTATGGGCATCAGCAGCAACTTTCTGCTAGGAGTTGCCAATCCAGTTGCCGCCCCGCTCACCAGCGTTCCATTCGACCTGATCATTAGCGTGACTGTGGGGCTGGCCAGTGGGCTGGCAGGTGGACTGGGATATAGTGTATTAGCCGGCGTCACAGGGGGAATGCGCGACATTGAGCCAGCTTACTCACTGGTACGACAAATTACCGGCGTCATTATTGGCGTGCTGATTGGGCTGCTGGCTGCCCGCCTGACAGTTTTTGTGACGAATCGGGTAGCCACAGGGTTGCTATTGGGTGTGTTGTTAGGAACGGCCGTTGCCTGGCGCACTGGCCATTGGCAACGCGGACTTACCATCGGCATTCTGGCCCTGCTCCTGGGTACATACACCGGCAACATCGCCAACAATCCAATCAGCCCGACAACCGGCCTCACCTTCATCACCCTCAGCCTTACCCTCTACGCCCTGCCATACA
>RFGV01000610.1 GCA_003696605.1 Chloroflexota bacterium
AAGGCCCCGACGGCATCATCGATCCCCATTTTCTCAATGAACTTGCCGACAAACGGCATGGTGTAGGCACCAATGAAAGCGATGAGGATAACCAACGGTGGAGCATACAGGTCAAGCCCAGCTCCTACGGAGATAATGCCGGCCAGCCCTCCAGAAATTGTGAAGAACGGATCGCCCTTAGAACCCAGGTAAGCGCCGACAATGCCAATACAGAGGGCCAGAGTGGTGTTGACGCCAATGGAGGCTAGCGTCATTGGGGAACCGTAAATGGTGGTCTCACCAGTGGCTCCTGGGAGGAAAATGACGCAAGCCGCCAGGAACGCATAGAACCCAACAAAGATCAGCATTAGACCGACCATGGTCAGGGGCAGGTTGTGGGGCAAGATTTCACGCGGTTTGCCTTGGGAATCAAATTTGCCAATCCGGGGACCTAAGTTAATGAGCACGCCCAGGGCAAAGAAACCAGAGACACCGTGCACAACCGCAGAACAGCCGAAGTCGTGGTAGCCCATGGCATTGAACCAGCCCCAGTAGTTCCATCCCCAAGAGGCGGCAACGACCCACAGGAAGCCACCCAAAATGGCGGCCAGAATGATATATGCCCCTAAGCGAATCCGCTCGATCACCGCTCCTGACATGATGGAGGCCGTCGTCATGGCAAACAGACTAAAGGCGAAGAAGAAAACGCCTGTCAGGTTGTCAGCAACGTTTGGCCCCATCGCTGGCGACCAGGGATAGGTCGTTGACACGAAACCGAGCAGCCCTTCTCCATCCAAGGGGCCAAGGTTTTCGGGCAGGGCTGTAGTCCAGGGGCCAAGAATGCCACCGAACCGTGGAAAGATCGAAAAGCCCGCATAAACCCACCAGCCAAAAAAGTAGAAAGACAAACCGACAACGGCCAAGGTCAGCAGGTTTTTGACCATCGTTGCTAACACATTCTTGGCTCGGGAAGCGCCTCCCTCGTAGGCCAGAAAGCCCACGTGAATGATTAGCATGAACACAGAGGCCCAATAATAGTAGGACTCTGCGACAAAGGTTCCTAGAAACGCTTGTGCTTCAGGCTCCATACC
>RFGV01000611.1 GCA_003696605.1 Chloroflexota bacterium
GGACATTCTCCGCCAACAGAGTGAATGGGATATTGCGAAGCAGCTCCTCGGTCCAGCCACGAAACTCGATCGCCTCGGCCCAGCAGGCGATGACCTTGTCCCGCAGCTCGGGCGCCTCGATATCATTGATTTCCGGCAGCAATCTCAACACCAAATCGTGCATATTGTCCTCATTGTCATCGGTTAGGCTGATTCACCACGGGAGTATATGAGCCAGCTTCCTGCCGGTCAATGGGATTTGGGGAAGCTTCAAGTTGGCGACCGCAATCGGGGAATGTCGCGCAGACAACCACGCGGCAACACCATAAGCACTGAAACAAGACAAAAAAATGGTTGAATATCCTCGGCAAACAACTATATTGAGTTACATAACACATTTACATAACGTGATTTACAGTCACAGGAGGGATGAATGTCTTCCAGAATGTTCATGGGGCTGAAAGCGCTGTTGTGTGTGGTTACCACTTTCCTCACTTTCGCGCTGGCCACGAAAACCAATGCTCAGTGCAGCTACATCGATCACTACAGCAGTATATCACTGCCACGGAGTCCTTCTCACATAATAATGGTTAACGACACGATAGCGGTTGTGTCTCAAAGAGCCGACTCTCTGGGAGTAACCATCCTTGACCTTGCCGACCCGGCGAACCCCTATGTCCTCTCAACTATTGACACCATTGCGCCAGTATACAATGCTGTGGTAACCATAACGGCGGAAGGCAATTACTTGTATGTTGGAACCGAGGAGCGCGCGTTTTACGACTCGAGCAGTGGATCGTGGGTGATCTCAGGCGGGATGATCAAAGAATATGATATCAGCAATCCGGCAAATCCAATTGAAGTCAAGGGCATAGACGTCACCGGCGGTACGATCAGACTTGCTGTAAGTAATCGCGTCGTTTACGCCACGATACGTGACGCCAACTTTAACACCGGGATTGCTGCCGTGGACTTCAATGTCAACCCCCCGGTAGAGACGCATGACCTGTGGTCGTATAACAGCGCTCTTGCCATCGCCACGACCGATGTGGTCCTGGATACCAGTGGACGGTACGCGTATGTTGCGGCCGGGGACAGCGGGTTATTGATATATGACAACAGCCAGGTGATTTCAACAGGACCGGTCTCTATCGTCTCGATTGCCTCGGCAATGGGCAAGGGGCGACCACTCTGGTTATCAGTACAAGATGACCGTCTGTTCGTCACGGCAACAGATTCGGCCACAGGGACCAGCTACAGCCTGTATTACGATATCTCCAACCCCGCGTCTCCGATACAGTTGAAAGTCGATGGCGCCACCATATGGACTGGCAAGCTGTCGGACCGCTTTGTGTTTTGGCTGGACAACCCTTCCGGATACAGCACTATCAACGCCAAAGATACGAGTGTCTATCTCAACACGATGCCATTCGACGTCATAGGCAAGGAAACTTTCACCGGTCCCGGTGTCTTCAGGGATTTCCAGTATGTCGGCAACTACCTATTTGCTGTCCTGGAGTTGCCGCCAATATATATGGACACAACCCCAATCTATTTATATCCC
>RFGV01000053.1 GCA_003696605.1 Chloroflexota bacterium
CCATCATTGATATTGGCACCCTTGATCGGTACGAGGCCGTAACAGCAACGATTGATTTCACCAGTCCCTTCACCACACCAATCGCATTTCAATTCCCGATTACAGCCAGATGGCTTGATGGCCGTGACGGGAATCCCGTCTCTCAAACTAAAACGGTTGCAATTATCGCCAACGGGCTTACTACATACCTGCCACTTATTGCTATGAAGTGAAGAAATAAAAAAAGAGGATTTTGTCATGGCTATTAAAAGAATAATTATCTCTTTCCTTGTTGTTTTCGCTCTGGGGAAAGTCATTCTGGAAGAAGCTGAAGCTGTAACCCTTACAATGGACACTGAAGACGCGGATACATCATCGGTGTACTATCCTGCACAATCTGATGTACTCTCTCTCCCTGGCGGGATTGGCAGGATGCCGCGCGGAATCATATTTGATGACAATGGTCACTGGTATATCAGGAGTTTCGATCACCTGACATACGGAGAAGGCATTTCCATTACCCGCCAGGTCTTCGTAGGCAAGAATGAAAATGTCGCAGCAATGACGGCAAATGGAAACCGGGTGTATGCACTCGGTCAATCATCGAGTGCAATTCTGACACTCCAGGATGGGCAAATATTAGGCCGGGCAACAACAGCAGATCACGTACCTGCGCCCAACTTAATGGTGCAGAACGGCTCCCTGCTGTACACGGCCGGCCCATACAGTGACAACGTGGCAGTATTTAGCACTGCCACGATCACAGCCAGCCTTGTGACAACAGTTACCATCGGAGATATTCCGCTAGACATGGCTCTGGCAGGAGGCAAAACATGGATTTCTTTATGGGGGGGCGGGGTGTCTGTGATCTCCAACACGACCGTGATCACAACGGTTGACACTGGCATAGACAGCTATCCCTCGCGGCTGAAGGTTGATACAGACCGAAACGAAGTTTACGTACTGGATGAAGATAACGACACCCTGATCGTATTAGACGCTGGTACTACCGCTACCAAACACACGATTCCTGTTGGCCGCAAGCCAATAGACGCCACGCGAGTCGGAAACACTTTGTTTGTTGCCAATGATTCTGATAACACCCTCACAACAATAGACATGAATACTTTGGTGACAGATAGTATCAGTGTCCCTGTCGGCAGTACACCAACCGCCCTGGCTTATAATGGCACATACCTCTACGTTGCTGGTGATGATAGTGTGAGTATTATTGATCCGGCAGCGACCACAGCAGCCATGGTGATTACCACTGTCAAAACAGGGATGTCACCATCTGCACTTGCTGTTGACCCAACAAGCGGGGATGTTTTTGTTACCCATGCGGGAAGCAATGATGTTTACCGTATTAGCGGGACGGCTGTTTCAGGTTACATCCCTCCCATGCCATTTGTGGAACGAGTGGCAACCGACTCGGATGGCACGCTGTATCTGGCAGGGAACACCAGGAATGGATTGTTTGTGGTCGAGCCTGGCGCAACTATTGTCGCGGAGTACCCTATTACATCCCCACAGCAAGTCGCTGTTAATACCGATTACATCTATGTTGCTACTACCAGCGGCTTGATTGCACTAGACAAAGCCACCAAAACAAAGCAATCTTCCTTGCTGGCAGGTGATACACCTGTTGCTATGAGCGTCGATCCAGACACTGGATTGCTCTATGTAGCCTATGGTGGCTTTCCCGGCAAGGTGGCTGTGATTTCCGACACGACCGTATTGCTTCAAACCACCGTATCGGGATGGCCCACTCAGATCGCAACTGGGGGTGGGCGAGCCTACGTATCATTGGGAACGAGCATAGATGTGTTCGATAACACAAACTGGCTTGGAAATGTTTCTGTTAGTAATTATTATGGTATTTCCACACTTGCCGCTGATGCCAGTGGGACGGCTTATGCTACTACCGGTGATGGGTTTCTGTTGCAGTTGCGCGGGTTGGCTGTTACCACGATTGGGAACGCCTTGCAAGTGACGACCCATCACGATGCTGTCAACGGTTATTTGTTTACTTTGCAGGCGGGAACGGCACAGACCTCTACATTAACTGTCGTATCCTCTGGTACATATACGACAGTAGCAACGGGTATTGCCGAGGGGGGGTCTCTCTATGACATCGTGCCTGGTCCCGATGGCAAGACGGCTCTGGCGGTTCTGGAGCAGGCATATTTGTTGAGTGACAACGGAATCCAGTTAATAGTAACAGATGAGACAGCCCCCCCTTGGCGGGCCGCATTAACCGGCCCGTATGGATACATCATTTACGCATTCACGGGAGAGATTTTTCGTTTCACTCGTGGCTCTCACTCAATTTA
>RFGV01000612.1 GCA_003696605.1 Chloroflexota bacterium
GGCTTGGACGTATCCGTTGCTGGTGGTAAAGGTTGGATAAAGGATCGAGTTAATCATACTTTGGACATAGAGGAGTGGTCACTTACACAACTGACACTGCCCCCGTCCACTATCTCTTACATCTTCTACAACCATAACACCGGAACCATCGAACATTCTCCGTCGATCCCCGATTTGAATAATGCGATACTGCTAGCGAGCGTATCGACTAGCGCAACGGAAGTTGAGTTCGTACATCACGTCCATCATTATGGTAGATCTGTAAACAAGGAACTCAGGGACTATATCGCAGTTGCACATCCCGTTATACACAAATCCGGCCTAAGTGTATCTATCAATCTCCTTGATAGTAGACAATTTGACGTTGATACTGGCTCCTATTTCAATATCCTCGATCTTATTCAGGTTACAGGGGGTTCACCAGTTCCATTCAATACGTTCTATGGTGGGGTTATCTCTACCAAAGCGACGCCCACGCAAATTGATGTGACGAACTACGATAATGCGGGAACGCTTACCCCAATGTCCGCTGGGTACTACCGCTCAGACACGGTTTTCGTCACCAGCGACGGACAGTTTTCTGTTCTATATGGTACGGCTGAATTCGCCGTACAAACAGATGCGGAAAACGAACCCCCACAAGCACCACCACCTTTTCTTGCTGATAGCGCCGCTACGCTGGCAACACTAATCATTCAGCAAGGGAACGGTATCGTTTCCGTTGTCGATCACAGACCCAAAATCACTACCAGTACGGCATCATCGGGAGGTGTTACTGACCACGGTGCCCTGTCAGGTTTAGGCGATGATGATCATCCTCAATACCTACTTACCGATGGTTCGAGACCAATGGCAGGCACCCTCGACCTCGGTGGATTCAATATCGCAAACGTCACACAAGTCGATGGAGTCGATGTATCGAACCATGGGTCGAGGCATTCGCCAAATGGACTCGACCCCACACCTACGGGTACCACACCAGATATACAACCAGTAGGCAACTTTAATGATGCTGGTGTAGCCAATTCATTCGCAAGGAGCGATCATACTCACCAGCTTCCAGACGACTTTGTGTCCAATACGAAGCTGTCAAATATGGCACCCAAAACGTACAAAGGCCGCACATCCCCAACAACAGGTGACCCTGAGGATGTCCCTGTCGCCACTTTGAAAGCTGACTTGGCTTTGACGAAAGCGGACGTTGGGCTTGGAAACGTCGATAATGTCCAACAGATACCTCTGAGTGAAAAGGGTGTAGCTAATGGTGTGGCTACGTTGGATGCGACTGGCAAGGTGCCGTCTACGCAACTACCGAGTTACGTCGATGACGTTCTAGAGTTCGCCAATTTCGTTTCGTTCCCCGTTACCGGCGAGCAAGGGAAAATCTATGTTGCATTGGATACTGGTAAGACTTACCGGTGGTCAGGCACGGCATATGTGGAAATCAGTACGGGCGATGTCAATTCCGTCTTCGGTAGAACAGGTAACGTTGTAGCACAAGACGCTGACTACGATGCTTCGCAAGTAGTCTATTCACCATCGGTACCTACTGACTGGGATGTAACGCCTACTAGAGTAAATGGCGCTTTTGATGAGCTTGCCTCTAGGATGAGAGCTGCCGAACAAACGATTGCTTATTTCGATGCGTATGATTCAACAGGTGGCCAAACTTTCACTGGCGCTATTGTAGTGAATATCGACACTGTACGACAAAATAGCGGTGACTTCACTTTGAATACTACAACGGGCGAAGTGACTGTAAACAAAACGGGCTTGTTTCAAATTATGGTTTCAGTTGATTTGGATGTATCTAGCGGAAACCAAAGATCGTCATCCGAATTGTGGGTTGATCTAGATTCAGGCGGCGGCGGTATTTGGACGGCGGTTCCGGGGTCTTGGGCATCTATGTACAACAGGACGGCTAACTTGGGTGACAATAGCGCGTTCGCAACGTTCATCTTGAGCCTGAATGCGGGCGACAGGTTACGTTTAAGGGCGCAACGTGTGGATGGCGCGGCTACGCTGGTTACAAAACTAGAGGGTAGCCGCATAGGTATCATTGAGGTACGGACATGGTAGCAAGGAACATATTTACGATTCTACGACAAGTCCCGTCTGTAAATTTGGCGCAGCTCGATAGTGAGTTGAGGAACCAAACGTTCTCCGTCCCATTCGTGGGTTTGGCCATAGACAGTGACAATTGGGTAGAGATCCAGTTTTCCGATAGCAATCCGACACCAACAGATGAGTCTATCGTCGATTCAGTTATTGCTTCCCATGTCCCAAAGACGGCCGCACAAATAGACTATGAC
>RFGV01000613.1 GCA_003696605.1 Chloroflexota bacterium
CAATAAAGCCGTTAGCAGGGCAGGCAGATTCCCCAAAAACGGCCGAATCACCCAAAACATACCCACCACCCCCAAACTCGTCACCACCGCCACCCCTAATCGGCCAGCAGTCAGAAAAACAGCCAACCGCTCAAAAGCCGCCACATTATCCGGCGTCAACAAAGCCATATGGGTCAACCACTCATACGCCACCCTATCAGCCGGATGCAACCACAACTGCAACTGAATACCCAATGCCCCCAACCAGGTTGTCGTCACACCCGGATGCCCAGTTATCAGCGTGTTTGCCCAATCGCCAGCCAGCAACGCCTCCCGCAACTGTATCGAACGATAAACCCAATTTAGTTCGTCCGGCGTTACATACCGACCAATAGCACTTAAACGGGCAACAAACGCCACCCCAAAAAGCAAAGGTAACGACAAAACATGATTTCGTTTCAAAAACGGCCGTGTCATAAGCGTACAATAATAACCCAACACCCCCATCAAATCGAGAGCAAACCCACATTTACAATACATTAACAGACAATAGAGGGAATAACGTTTTATTGCCAACCTAACCAAACTAAGTATAATCGATAAAAAATGCCAAACATTGGCAGAACAGCGAGGGAAAAGCTTTGACACACCAACATTTAACAACCGATCATGAACAAAACGATCATCCGATGAACTTCCTGCTCAACGAAGATTTCAATCTTCCTGAGGCAGGAGAAATTCGAACAGGCTGGGTGGTCGAACACAGAAACAACGAAATTCTGGTAGATATCGGAGCAAAATCGGAAGGAATCATTCCCAGCCGAGAAGTAAGCCTGTTCGATGAAGAAACCCTGGCCACTCTGGCCGTTGGCAACGAAGTCAGAGTTTACATCGTTAATCCTGGCGACGAAAACGGCAACATTCTGCTTTCATACACCAAAATCGTCGAAGAACAAGACTGGATTCGTGCCGACGAACTCCTGGCCAACCAGGAAACATTCGAAAGCAAAATCGTAGGATACAATCGAGGCGGCTTATTAGTAAAATTGGGTCAAATTCGAGGCTTCATCCCAAAATCACAACTCAGCCGCGACTACCAATTCAACGACAAAAATCCCGCATCCATGCGCAAACTCATTGGTCAAACAATATATGCCAAAGTTATCGAAGTTGACCGACAACGCAATCGCTTGATTTTGTCTGAAAAAGAAGCCGAGAAAGAATTGCGCGATGTCAAACGCGCACAGATTCTTTCCGAACTAAAGGAAGGCGATGTATGTGAAGGACGTGTCATAAATCTGGCTGACTTCGGCGCATTTGTTGATATTGGTGGCGTCGAAGGCCTCATTCATTTGTCTGAACTCAGTTGGAAGCGGGTTAATAAACCCGAAGATGTTTTACAAGTCGGAGATTCTATCAAAGTATACGTACTCAATATTGACCAGGATCGGCAACGCCTGGCACTCAGTCTGAAACGGCTCCAACCCGATCCCTGGACAACAATTGATGAAATTTATCGTGAAGGTCAATTAATAGAAGCAACAGTTACAAAACTCACCAAATTCGGAGCATTTGCCCGATTAAATGATGAGTATGAACTGGAAGGATTGATTCACATTTCAGAACTTTCTGAAGATCATGTCAATCATCCAAACGAGGTAGTCAAACCTTCACAAGTTGTAACTGTCCGTATTATTCGTATCGATCCTGAACAACGTCAGCTTGGCTTAAGCCTGAAACAAGTCGCATCTGACAAATATCTGGAAACAGATCTCCAGATGTTGTCTTCTTAAATGATGTGCTCCAAGCTGACTGTTCAGCGAAACAGAGGTGAGCACCGGTGAACTCCAAAAATTGGGAACGGTTTACACAACGCGCAAGACGCGTATTAAGTCTGGCACAAGAAGAAGCTGAACGGCTCAATCACAGCTACATCGGCAGTGAGCACGTCCTGATTGGACTCTTGCGAGAAGAAGGGGGCGTTGCTGGCCGTGTGTTGCGTGAGTTAGGCCTGGATGTGGCTCGTGTACAGGCTGTCGTAGAAAAATTAGCAGGTGGTACTGGAACGCGCACACCGTTTACCAAAATTGAACTTTCTCCAAGTACCAAGCGCGTCCTAGAACTGGCAGTTGAAGAAGCCCGTCGTATGGGACAGCATTATATCAGCACAGAACACCTGCTATTAGGGCTGGCCCGCCAAAATGAAGGGCTGGCTATTGATGTGTTGCGAACTTTTGGGATTAGTCCCGAACAAATTCGGCGACAAACCAAGCGCATGCTGCGTGAAAGTCCGGTTTCGGCCGCAGAAAGTACAACAACGCCTACACGCCGCACCCGTAAGGAAAAAAGCAAAACCCCCCTGGTTGACCAATTGGCAACTGACTTGACCGAATTGGCAGAAGAAGGCAAGCTGGATCCTGTAATCGGCCGTAATACCGAAATCGAACGAGTTATTCAAATTCTGGCTCGTCGCACCAAAAATAATCCAGTTCTAATTGGAGAACCAGGTGTGGGCAAAACTGCGATCATTGAAGGCCTTGCACAACGAATTATTGAAGGACGTGTGCCAGAAACTTTATATAACAAGCGCGTCCTGCAACTCGATGTGGGTAGCCTGGTAGCAGGTACAATGTATCGTGGTCAGTTTGAAGAGCGGCTGAAGCGTGTCATCGAAGAGTTGAAATCTAGCGATGCGATTTTGTTCATTGACGAAGTCCATATGCTGGTTGGTGCTGGTTCAGCAGGTAGCTCAGTTGATGCTGCCAATATCCTCAAACCTGCACTGGCTAGAGGAGAACTACAATGCATCGGAGCCACAACACTAGATGAGTATCGTAAATATATCGAAAGCGATGCGGCTTTGGAGCGGCGCTTCCAACCCATTCATGTAGATGAACCTACTCCCGAAGAAACTATTCAGATTTTGCGGGGTATTAAGGGTGCTTACGAAAAGCATCATAATCTCTTCATCACAGATGAAGCTATTGAAGCGGCCGTTCATCTTTCTACCCGGTATGTCACTGAACGGTTTTTGCCAGACAAGGCAATTGACTTAATTGATGAAAGTGCTTCACGGGTTCGTATGTATCGTATGCCACAACCGGCAGATATTCGTGATGCTTATGATGAGTTGCGCGAAATTCGTGAAGAACGTAGCCTGGCTATTAGTGAAGGACGGATAGAAGAAGCAAAAGAACTACAAAAACGGGAAGAGGAATTACAACGGCGACTGGATCAAATGCGCGCTAGCGGTCTGGATGAGGAAGAAAGCATTAGTGTAACAGCCGAAGATATTGCTGAAGTTCTCTCCATGTGGACAGGCATTCCTGTTTATCAATTGAATGAGGAAGAGTCTGAACGTCTCTTACGTATGGAGGAAGAACTCCGCAATTACATTGTGGGGCAAGATGATGCCATTGAGGCAATCTCGAAAGCTGTTCGTCGTGCTCGAGCAGGTCTGAAGGATCCACGTCGTCCGATTGGTTCTTTTATTTTCTTGGGGCCAACTGGTGTTGGTAAAACAGAGCTGACAAAGGCGCTGGCTAAATTCTTGTTTGGAAGTGAAGAAGCATTGATCCAACTTGATATGTCGGAGTTTATGGAACGGCATAGTATTGCCCGGCTGGTTGGTTCACCGCCCGGATATGTTGGGTATGAGGATGCAGGGCAATTAACAGAAGCCATTCGCAGACGGCCGTATTCCATCGTTGTTTTTGATGAAATCGAAAAAGCTCACCCTGAAGCCTTCAACATCCTCTTGCAAATCATGGAAGAAGGCCATCTCTCTGATGCCAAAGGCCAAAAAGTAGATTTCCGTAACACTATCATCATTATGACTTCTAATGTGGGTGCATCCACTATCAAACGCGGCCCCAATCTTGGTTTTGCCTTCCAGCGGGATGAAACCATAGAAACCAAAGAAAAATATGCGGAAATGCACAAAAAGCTGATGGATGAGCTAAAGCGACAGTTCCGACCCGAATTTATTAATCGGGTGGACAGCATTATTGTCTTCCGGCAATTGTCACAACAAGATATCCGTCAGATTGTGGACATCATTCTCAACGAAGTGAATGAGCGACTGGTTGATCACGAACTAAAGCTGGAAGCCACAGATGCTGCACGTGACTGGCTGGCTGAGCATGGCTACGATGAGGAATATGGAGCACGACCATTACGCCGTCTCATTCAGCAAGCCGTTGAAGACAAACTATCTGACGCGGTACTGGGTGGCAAATTCAAGACAGGAGACACCATTCTTGTAGATGTTGCCGATGATCAACTTGTTTTACGGCGCAAAGATAACAATGATGGCGGCACAGCTGAAGAAACGCACGAAAGCAATGCTTTGCCTGCTTGAAAATAAATAAATTAACCAAAAGAAAAAGCCCGCTGTCAAATTGTAACTGTTGACAGCGGGCTTTATTACCCAAAATTTCAAGGCATGACCGGAATAACCAACACCGAACCCTTTTCAATACGATCAATATCCTCAATGTGATTAATCAATGCCAAATCCCACACCGAAACATGATACCGATGTGCAATCTTGGCTAATGTATCACCCGGCTGCACCACATAAATAACACGTGCCCCTTCCCCACCTGCAACTGGCAACAGATATAAATGCCCGCCATGTGTCATTGGGGCAGGTGTCCATGTAGCCGGCAAGGTTGGAGTTGGGGTTGCCTCAACTCGTGGTGCTACTTCCACAGCGGCTGGCGTTATTTCACCCTCTACACCAGTTACTTCCTGAACTGGTACATTATCATCCCCACGACGGCAAGCCACCAGGACTACAGAAAATACCAACACAAACCAAATTACTTTACGCATAAGGCCTCCTGAAAAGCAACTGCCGCATTTACACCAAATAATGTGACATAATTATAACAGAGCTATCCCCCTTTTTGAAGTGAAACAACCAAACTCCTATAACAAACAGTATCGGTTAAATAGGAGAAAAGTCCTGTTAACTGGTACAACGTGAAAATAACGCGAATATGCTGTTGAAGTCGATACTACCCTTTCTATAATGAAAATAATGATACCAAAAACGATCGGACGTTATCGAATCAAGGCTGAATTGGGTCGTGGAGGTATGTCAACCGTCTATCTCGCTCATGATCCACATTTTGAGCGAGATGTGGCTATCAAATTGTTGCCACATGAACTTTTGCATCATCCAACGTTTCGCCGGCGTTTTGAACGAGAAGCTAAAATTGTTGCCTCACTTGATCATCCGGCAATTGTCCCTGTTTATGATTTTGGCGAACATGATGGTCAACCGTTTTTGGTTATGCGGTTTATGCCTGGTGGCTCGTTGGCGGATCGGATAAAGGCTGGTCCGATTCCTCTTATGGAAGTTGCTCGTATTATTACTCGGCTGGCAACTGCCCTGGATGAAATTCATTTGCGCGGGATTGTGCATCGTGATTTGAAACCAAGTAATATTTTGTTTGATCAGCGGGATGAGCCGTATATTTCTGATTTTGGTACAGCCAAAATGGTGTATGGGGATACCAAACTTACTGAAACGGGGGGGGCGGTTGGGACGCCAGCGTATATGAGCCCGGAGCAAATTCAGGGGGAGTCTAATATTGATAATCGAAGTGATATTTATTCGCTTGGCGTAATTTTGTTTGAGATGTTGGCTGGTAAACACCCTTATGAGAGTGATACTCCCTTGGGTTTGGCTGTTAAACATATTTTTGAGCCGGTTCCTCATATTTTGGATACAAATCCGGATTTGCCTGTGGGATGCCAGGCAATTATTTCACGGGCAATGGCTAAAAATAGGGAGGAACGGTTTCCTACTGTTTCCAGCATGGCTGAAGCCTTAGCGGCTGAAGTGTTATTGACGCAAAATCCACAATTGCTCGACCGCAGCAAGTCTTTTACAGGGTCTTTTTATCGACCCTATCTTTCTCATTATGGGCAGATGAATCGGAGGGCAGTCTGGCAAAAGTGGTTGCTTAGGGTGGGTGTGGCGATAGGGCTGGCGTTGTTGGTTGGTGCTTTTGTGTGGCAATGGCAGGGGACAAAGGTTGTAGCGGGGGGAAATGAAACAACCAGGATAGCTATTGTTTCAACGGCCGTTTCTCCTACCACTTCTATCATCCACACACCTTCACCCTCACCATCCACACCTATCTCATCTCCTATACCTACAACTACCCCCACACCACAACCGACTATGAC
>RFGV01000614.1 GCA_003696605.1 Chloroflexota bacterium
CACTTTCTTACCTTCTACAACATGTACAGAGCCACGATCATAGTAGTAATTATTGAAAATACTCAACGTCGTACCATCAGAAAATACAATTTGTATATAGTCATTTACCTCTTCTATTGTACTAACGCTCAGACCAATCAATGTTTGTAGAACTACCATGGCTATCAACCCTTAATCTATCGGGAAATGACTATTTTTGTTGGAAAGAGTGCGGCCAGTATAAGGGTCTACCCCCTGGCCAGCTTTGCTCTCGTATTTAATATATCCTTTTGGATAGCCGGGACTTTTACCTCTTGGAGGTGTTGGGTTCATTATACGTATCGTATCTACTTGCCCATTCCAACCACCTTTGCCACCGGTAAATGCAGTACCAGTGGTTTTGCCTCCGGGATTAACAACAGGTGTTGGCCCTGTAGCGCCTTTTGGAACCGGGAATGCCGTTCCGCCAGGTGAGACCACGAAGTCAGGGGCTTTATCTGTGGCCTTCCCTACACCCTTTGTCTCCCTCCTCTCCAATCGGCGCGCAATCTCTCGGGTCGACAGTACGTTCGAGTGCCGTAATTCAAGCCTCTCGGCGACCCTGATGATTTTCGGTAATTTCTGCGCCCCTCGTCCACCAGGCAATATCCCTAGCCCGATACCGATCAGCTCATCGAAACGAGATAGTCGCTCACCCGTTACCGCGTCACGTCCCGTAATCAATTGTAACACAGCCTTGAGGGACCCAGCGACCGGCTGTCCAGGTTCAAGCTCAACCGCATGAACCGCGTATTCAGTGCCATCCACTGTCATCGTGGTGCTTCTTTCCTTTGGCCCTAAAAGCTCTGCTAATGATGAATTGGCCTGAGTACTCTGAGACGGAGCGCCGTTACTGCCCTGGGCGCCATTACCCCGGCCCCGCTTGCGTCAAACGTTGGTATGCGGTGTTGAAAAGCACCGTGGCAGATATAACCGTTATGGGTGATCCCACTTCCACCGCCCGCCCCTGTCCACGGCAAACCGCCACATGTCGGGCCAGATGGGTCACACACCATATATCCGGTGGGATCCACACCCGCCAACGGGTTGTTCAGGATATAGCTGTAAGGGTTGGTATTCCCCCCCAAAAATTGGTATTCCCCCCCCAAAAAAAAGAGGTATCCATAAGTGGAATTTTCCAGTAACTTAGCAACAGGAGATTCCACATGCGTAAATCACGATATACAGTCAATCAGATCA
>RFGV01000615.1 GCA_003696605.1 Chloroflexota bacterium
AGTGCAGCGAATTTGCACAAAGTGCCTGAGAGCAGCCGATAGGCGCCCACCAAACAAGCGCAGGTGGTGGGATAAGTTTTTTGAAGAGCTGGATACTAAAAGCAAGCGTGATGATATTTTACCTGGATAATGGGCACGGTAGGCACCAGGCCGGCAAACGCTCATTGCCTTTCCTGTACGAAGACAGGGAGGTGGTGTTTGAGGAGTGGCGTTTTAACAGAAATGTTGTTGCCGGTATTATTGCGCTAAACAATGCCTCGCCTGCACCCCTTGACATAGTCCATGTGTCTCCACAACCTGAAGACTTGGGGCAATGGCTTGGCGGCCGTGTGGCAGTTGCAAACAGTGACATGATTCGCCGGCAAGTGCCAGTTGGAGAGGCGTTGTTTATTTCAGTCCATGCTAACAGTGTTGGGCTGCGCTGGGATGATCCCAGCGGCTTTGAGGCGTGGCATTGCAAGGGTAGCTCTCTTAGCGAGTATTATGCCGGTGTATTTGCTAACAATCTGCCAGGTGAGCTGGGATTACGAAATAGGGGGGTGAAGGCGAGCAGCGATATGTACGTGCTTGTTAATACCCACATGCCGGCAGTGCTGCTAGAGCTTGGGTTTTACAGCAACCTGGCTGAGGTTAAAAGGCTTTACAGCCATGATTTCCAGCAGCAGGCAGCTGGCAGGATTTACGCAACTATGCGGTATTTGGATGAAATGGCTGGCAAAGCCCCAGTTTAAACAATAACCACTTAAATTTTTTCAAAATGGCAAACAGTAAGGAACTAAAGGCGAAGCCTGTTGACGTTATCGAAAAGCAAGAGGTTTACCTTATCGAGGAGATGGTTGAGGTGGATGGCGAAAGCGTGCAGCTGGTTACGAAAGTCACAGTTGACTGCCGGCGAGCTACCTTTAAAATTCAGCCACAGCTCACCACAAAGCACGTACACCCTACAAACCCAGAGCACCGTGAGGCACTCGTGCAGCGAGTTGCCAACCAACTGCGTGCCGGCATTGAGAAGGCAATGGAGCGGAGGGAGTATTGGGCTGACATTATCCTGGCCAATGAGCCGGCAGATGGGCAATTGCCTGTAATTGAATTTGCAGAAGATGCGAAGTGATAGGTACAGGTACCTGGTGGGGCTTGATTGCAGCATAAAACAGTCAGGGGTGGCGGTGTACGAACCGGACACCAACAAGCTGGAGCTGCAATCAGGCACCTTCACTGAAGTGGTGAAGTGGCTTAATGAGAAAGGGGTGCTAAAGCAGGCAATTGCTGTCATTGAAGATCCTAATCTGAACAGTCCCCTATTTATTGCCAGGCGTAGCATTTACAGTGTGTTGAAGCGCCGGCAGGCCGGCCGGTGCAGTGAGGCCGATGTGATGACTGAGATGAACATTTTGCTGAAACGTGCGCAGCATGTAGGCAAGGCGCAGGCAGCAGCTGAGTTATTTGTGCAATTCTTTTCCGGTGCCGGCATACCATACCTGCGAATAGCTCCCAGCGACAGGATGCGTGCAGATAAGCCCCCACGTGCTGGCAAACATCCTATGCCTGTGGGTATGCTGGTGATGCCAACAAAGACAACAGCCTATCAGTTCAAAACGCTGACAGGCTATAAGGGTAGGAGCAACGAGCACGCCAGGGATGCTGCTATGCTGGTGTGGGGAAAGAGCATTGAGTGGGCAAAAAGCAACCTAATTATACAGCGTGAAAAACAGTTGATATGAAGTTGAAGAAGCCAAAAGGTAAATTGCCCTGGAAGGATAGGAAGGTGATAAAGGTTAAAGAGCCATACCGGCGCAGGAACCCTAAAGGGGTGGATTTCTATGAGTCGACTTCATGGCGTGCTATTAGCGTAGATTACAAAGCCAGATACCCATTATGTGAGAATTGCCAAAGGTGGGGGAAACTCCGCTTGGCATACGTTACAGACCACGTTATACCTATTGAGTTGGGTGGCAGTAAATACAACGAGAGGAATTTTATGGCGCTGTGTGACAGCAGGACGGGTGGTAAGTGCCACGACAGAAAGCGTGGGCTTGAAAGCAAAGGCAAGCACGTAAAGGCAGTACAAGACGAAAACGGTTATCTGGTACCTGCCAACCGAGAGGATGTGTTTAAATTGCTGGGGGATTGTTCCCCTGGTGGCGAAAAGTGAACTAATGAGGCACGGTAGCTTGTTTACAGGAATTGGCGGATTTGATTTAGCTGCCAAATGGCTTGGCTGGGAGAATGTTTTTCAGTGTGAAATTGATACATACTGTCAGAAAATCCTAAAGCAGCATTTTCCTGAAGCTGAGTTGCATGACGATATAAAAACCTTTGATGCGAAAAAATACAGAGATGCAGTTGACATTATTTCAGGCGGATTCCCATGCCAGCCTTACAGTATCGCCGGGAAGCAAAGAGGCGCAGAGGATGACCGAAATCTCTGGCCTGAGATGTTTAGAATTATCAAAGAAGTCAGGCCGGCTTGGGTTGTTGCTGAAAACGTTGCTAACATCAAAAACTTTGTGGAATTCGAGAATGCGTGTGCTGATCTGGAAGGCGAAGGTTACGAAGTACAATCGTTTATTATTCCAGCTGTCGGCGTTGGGGCGTGGCACAGAAGAGACAGAGTGTGGATTGTGGCCTACACCAACGAAAATAGATGCAACAGGAAGGGAGTACCAATATCAACCAGGAACAAAGAAAAAGGTGTACTGCCTTCCAGG
>RFGV01000616.1 GCA_003696605.1 Chloroflexota bacterium
GGAGTGGAGCTAAGGGAGTTGTAGAGATACTGTCAGCCTCTCCCTTTATCGATCGCTGCGAAATCGGTCATAACACAGCCGCAGGTATCTATGCATCGAATGTCCAGGGAATACATATCACCCACAATGACATCCACGACAATCGGAGCACGGTGTTGGGCGGTGGTATCTCGGTAGAGGGGGGCAGTGCATTCATTCAAGCCAACACTGTCTACAACAACCGGAATGGAGGATTCCACGGCAGTGTAGCTCGTGGTGCGGGTGGTATCTCAGCGAAGGGCAGTGCATTTCAGGTGCTGGATAATGTCGTCCATCACAACATTGGGCAGGTCAGTGTTTCCTACGCAGCGGGACCGGCAGGCGGAATTGATGTGGAGGGGGTAACTGGCAGTCATATCACTGTCAGCGGGAATACAGTCACCGACAATCAAGAGTATGGCGTCAATGATGGTTCCGGTCCCGGAGGGATCGGTGCCAGCGGGGAAGTGATTACTTTCACTCACAACATCATCAGCAACAACGTTGGCTCTAGCGGCTTCTCGCCTTTTGGTGGTGTAGGCGTGGGAGGTACTACTTTTGTGCTTTTTAGCCACAACATCATTACGGGCAACACGGGTGGAATCAGTTCCAGACGTAATGGCTACGGTGGTGGAGGCGTCAGCGCCCAAGACGTCATCGTTGGCAGCAATGTAATCAGTGGCAATATTGGTGGTGGCGTTGGCGGGTTGATGCTGGAGAATGGCACTTTCACTGTCACTAACAATCTTATTGAGAACAATTTCGCTACAGGACAGTTGATGGATAATGGTGGAAATAATGCTGGCGGACTCTACATCCGAAGCAATGCCACTGCCAACCTTTCTGGCAACACCGTCATCAGCAACACCTGTAACAGCGGTGGGGCAGGTGGCATTACGATTCGGGGCAATGCTACTGTCCTCAGCAACACCATCAGTCTCAACAGCAGCGATTCCACTGCTGGCGGCATCACCGTCTTCAGCGGCTCCTCCTCCATCATCAGTAACACCATCAGCGGAAACACGGCTTCGGGTTCGGCACAGACATCTGGCATCTATATTGAAGGAGGCGATGCTGGAAGCAAGATACAGGAGAATATCCTTACCCAGAACGGTAGTAACAGAGCCATCTATCTCAATACCAACAACTGGACTGTCAACAACAATTACATCTTCAGCAACATTGCCCCCTACGATCTGTATTATGACGGTCCAAGTGACACTACTCTGGATGCTACTAACAATTGGTGGGGCACCACAGATACAGCCGAGATAGCCAATCGGATTTGGGATCACAGTGATACTTTGGATAGTGGAGTAGTCCAGTTCAACCCATTGATGATGACAGATCAGGGGCCATCCAACCACTTTCCTGTTGCCATCGTCAACGCAGATCCTACCTTTGGTTCTGTCCCACTCGATGTTACCTTCACCGCATCTGCTACAGATGTAGATGGCTCCGTAGTCCTGTACGAATGGGATTTCGACGGAGATGGTTTCTATGACTGGTCCTCTACAATCAATGGCAACACATCTCACCAATACACGACTGGCGGCAACTATGTGGCTGTACTTCGGGTTACCGATAACCTGGGGTTGGCTGGTAAAACACTGGTCAAAATCGGCGCTGCTGAACCTGGACAATCTATCGATGTAGGTGGGCAGATTGCACAAAATCAAGTCTGGCCCGCTGGTTTCCATTTCCGAGTGACGGAAAGTATTGTTGTGCCGATGGGTATCACATTGACGATCGAGTCGGGAGTGGAGGTGCGATTTGCGAGTGGGACAGGGATGCAGGTAGAAGGTACGCTCCTTGCCCGTGGCTTTGAAAATTCCCCTATCGTCTTTACGTCAGATGCGGTCACCCCAGCAGCAGGGGACTGGGCATTCATCCGCTTCACAGATAACAGTGTTGATGCTGTCTTTGATACAACTGGCGACTATTCTGGCGGGAGCGTATTGCAGCACTGCCGGGTGCTGTATGGCGGTGGGAGTGGAGCTAAGGGAGTTGTAGAGATACTGTCAGCCTCTCCCTTTATCGATCGCTGCGAAATCGGTCATAACACAGCCGCAGGTATCTATGCATCGA
>RFGV01000617.1 GCA_003696605.1 Chloroflexota bacterium
TTCGAGCTGGTATTCCCGGTGATGGTGTTATAGGTGAACGCGGCAGTTCCCCCATTATTGTTGAGTATGACTTGTCCTGCGCCATAGTTAGGGGCAGAATTTCCACTGATGGTTGTATTTTGAATCGTAAGAGATTTATTCTCTCGAGTGTCTATGTAAAAATAGACACCGCCGCTATTACTGGTGGCCTGGTTATTACGAATGACATTTCCGCTGATGACCGATCCAGGCAAAGGTCGACCATAATTGAGATAAAAACCACCGCCTTGAATGCCTCGGTTGTTCAAGATTTGGTTATCTTGAATCGTATACTGGATGTAGTCACCGGTGATGGAAAGACCCCCGGCTTGTCCACATTCCCAGCATCCACCGCCAGAGGTATTGGTGTTGTTCTCAATCACATTTCTGGCAATGATCTGATTTGAGGAATACCCCCCACCATTGACGGAAATACCTCCCCGTCCGTTGCCCCGAATTGTATTGTCTGAGAAATTGATGGTGCCGTAGGCGTTGTAGACGGAAATCCCTGCATTTGCGTTGTTCTCGATAGTGCTGGTGACGATGGTGGTGTTGCCACCCGCGTAGTTGCTGATATTGAATCCAATACCGCCATTGCCTGAGATTACATCATTCGCGAAAATCACGGTTCCGACGTTGATGCTGACGCCATCTTGTTGGTTATTGATGATATGGCTGTTGCGTACTTGCGCTCCACCCCAACTGGAGTTCATGCGCAATCCTGCGGTGGCACTGTCCCGAATCGTACAGTGGTCTATCAGGGGGCTTGCCTTGTCCAACTGAACTGCACCGATGCTGCCTGTTCCTCCACCGTAGCGCACTTCGCAATGCTCCAAGATAGAGCCGCTCACATAGTTATCTGTGGGGTCCAAGACCGCATCGACAGATGAGTCAGAAAAGAAGATGTAGACCCAATCGCCTGGGGCTGGGTTGGCAGCAGCAGAGGTGAATACAATCGGTGCAGCACTGGTTCCCCGCGCCACCAGTCCACCGTTCACCTGCAAGGCCTTGCCAGCCGCAAAGCGCACCTCTACCCCGGGCTCGATTGTCAGTATCGCATCCATGTCTACCAGCACATTCTGTGTCACGGTGTAGGGACTCCCCGATAATCCCCACACCGTGTCAGTCGAAATGATCCCGCCAATGACACTGCTGGGTCGGGTAAATGCAATCGCGGATTCGTTGTTGCTGGCGTCTTTGAACCTGGCATAAATATATTTTGTTCCATCCGAATGAAATTCTTTGGTTGGAGCAAACGGCTCCCAGGTGAACTGAACTGGAAATGTCGGATCATCGCTGATAAGCATCTGTGTTGGTGTGGTAGCTGCCGACAGAGCCAAAGTGAAAATCGGATCAGCGGGTGTCCCGGATTGTCCAGTAATAGTGATGGTTGGATTGGCGGGGCCGAGAATGGGTGTGGTGTATGTGCTGCCTAGGAGAGGCGAAAAATTGATCCGTCCACGGGTCAGATCGTCTTCAAAATCATAAATCTCTTCTTTGATTACACTGGCATCCGTCGTCCCCCAGTAGTTGTTGGTGGCGTCGAGGGGTGGTTTGCTGTTGTCGTTGCCAAGATAGACTTCGTAGGTGGCGCCGTTGCTGTGGATATTGTTGTACTGAAAACGTCCATCACCTTCGAGATAGAGGCTGCTAGCATCAGTATTCGAGCTGGTATTCCCGGTGATGGTGTTATAGGTGAACGCGGCAGTTCCCCCATTATTGTTGAGTATGACTTGTCCTGCGCCATAGTTAGGGGCAGAA
>RFGV01000618.1 GCA_003696605.1 Chloroflexota bacterium
GTATTACGAAGATTTAGATTGGTCAATCCGGCTCCGAGAAGCTGGCTACAAGCTCCGTCTGGTCGCCAACGCGCATTTATACCATCGTGTATCATTCAGCAGTGGTGGTACAGAAACCCCTCTCAAACTTTACCACCAGGCCAAAAGCAGTGTCATATTCTTCCGCCGTCACGCCCATAAAGGCGCCCCATATCTCATTCTTCTCTATCGCACGGGCAGCACGTTAAAACGTCTTTTCCGCCTATTGAGCAGAGGCAAAGTAAAATCAGCAATTGCCTATTTACGCGGGCTAAAAGACGGCTGGCACGCAGCCAACACAAAAAAAGGGTAAGGGCGTTCACCCTTACCCTGATTCTCCTCTAGCTTTGCGTCAACTTCTATTTACCGATTTTCACTCTGTTTTTAGTTGCCAGTGCTTATACCGATACCGTTATAGACGCTGGCGCGGTTGCTGTAAATAATATTGTTTACCGCTACCAGTTGGCTGCCAATCGGACCCTGGACAATAATGCCACCGATGAAGCTATCACCCAGGCTATCGAATGCGGAGGCCGACAAGTCACCACCATTCCGTGTGTTCATACCAAAGGCAGCACCCGGCGCCAGGTCACTCGGAAGGCTGGCACCAGTGAAGGTGGCCACAGTATTCCCCGCCTGATCAATGTAGGTGATTGTCAGGTCGCTAGCTGCAACAGTGGTGGAACCAATATTCTGCAGGTTAATGGCTGACCATTGTGCCCAGCTACCATTTGGCATACGGCGATACTGTGCTGGCACGTAGATGGTATCGGAGGCACTGCTGTCAGAAACCAGGGCGTACATACCTGCATAACCAGCCGTACCCCAGTTGGTAATACCTGTACCAATCAACGGAATGCCATTATCGGATGTGATCTTCACAGAGCCGTCCCAGCTTGTGCCCAAGGGGTCAAATGTGCTGGCTGCAACTGATGCGCCATTCTTGGTGTTCAAACCAATGGCCGAACCAGCAGGGACGGTGGTGTTAATTGTCAGGGCAGGTGTGCCAGACGTATCACCACGGGTGAAGTATTCTACTGTAATGGGGGCATCGTTGTTGGGATCGGTATTTTGAATGTTGATAGCGGAGAACAGCGTGTATTCAGCATCGCTGGCGTTCTTCTTAAAGCGGAAGTGAGAAGGTGCATACAATACTGTACCCTGATCCGCTGAGGTTAAAGCCTGGTAGGCAGCTGCACGATTGCTCCAGGCAGCTGTAGAAGCACCGGCAAGCTTGGGGCCAGAAGAGGTGGCTGTAATAGAACCGTCAGCTACGGCATCGGTCCAGCCGGAGCAGCTTGGCGGTGTGCGCATATCATAGGTCTTGGAACCAAAAGCGGCTAATGTTTCGTTGCATGTACCCAGCTTGTTACCATTCCGATCATAAAAGTCCACAGTAACGCTGGCGCTGGTGTTTTCTGTGTTCTGAATCGTCACAATGGAGACGATGCCAGAGAAGCGCCACACTGAGGGGAAGAAAAGGGTGGTGGCAGGTGAAGAAGTACCATTGTATGCTGCCTGGGTGGTTTGCCCAGCAGAAGCGGTGACGCCTGTGCTCTTGATGCTTACCACTGAGGCCAGAGGTTGGTCAGAGGAAACAACGGCCGTTCCCTGGAAACCACTCGGCAGTGGCTCATCTTGTGTCTTTACTTCAGTGACTGCACCAGCAGCAAGGGAAATACCTGTATGATCATATTGCTTGGTGCCATTTGCATCGTAGTAGGTAACCACAATTGTCGCAGTAGAACTCCCTGAGTTCTGTAATACGGCGTTGGTAACGGCGTTACCGGCATCGGGGTAGGTTTGCGCCAACACGGTTGTGATGAACAACAGTGACAGCGCCAAGACCAAAGTGGTGATTAGAAATCGTTTCTTCATAATGATTCTCCTTTGCTTACGCATTAAACTAGAGTTGGTAGTTTGGATTATAGAGATCATTCATGGCAATTCAATACTCCTAATGGGTTATTTTGAGGGGGTTATTGGGGAAAATGGAGGGATTCGGCCGCTTTTTGTACGAATATGCGAAATTGACGGACGTTTATTGGGACTTATTGATGTCAGTAATGGTGCGTAAGAATTGTTCCATATGGTTGATGGTTTGCTGCCAATTGTAATGGGTTTGTATGAATTTTCGGCCGTTTTGGGCCAACCGTTTCCATTCTGATTCGTCTTCTAACAGCCTGAGAACAGCCTCAGCCATTACCTGGGGGTCTGGTGGCACGATATACAGATCACGGCCGTTTTGCGCCCCGGTGCCAGAA
>RFGV01000619.1 GCA_003696605.1 Chloroflexota bacterium
ATTGGGTTGTGTCACCAGGAAAGGCCCGGCAGTGGCGGAGAAATTCAAGGTCAGGTCAGCGTTGCCTGTGCAACCGGCTCCGGGTGCATTGTCCCTGACCGTGCAGCGCCAGTTCATGGTTCTGGTTACCGAAGGCAAAACTTCCCAGGTGGGGGTGGTGCCATTGATGATGGCGTTGATGTTGGGCAGGTACCTCGTCGGAGAAGGTGTGGGCGTCAGACTTCTGAATGCCGGACCTCCTGTATTGGTGCTGACGGGGGGCATGGTAGCCACTTCATTGTCCATTTCATCCCAGTTGTAGGTCAACGGGTCTCCATCGGGGTCTGTGCCTTCGGCTGTCAGCATGATGGGGGTTGAAACGGGAACATTGTAAGAAGAAGATGCAATGGTAACTACGGGAGCTGTATTGCCCGTGGCAGTATGGTCGGGGCAGCCGTTGGCTCCGCCCTGGATAAAGGTCTGTATCTCGTCGAGGCTTATGGCGTGGAAATAATCGTCGCTGTTGTTCTGCACATTGGGCGGGCAAATGCCGGCATATCCCATAATGGTGCTGGCACTGCCGGGCTCCATTGCCGTAGGGCCGTTCCGGTTGCAATTGTTGTTTTGGGTGTGGTTGCCGCCAAATTGATGCCCCATTTCATGAGCAACATAGTCAACGTAAAACGGATCGCCAATCGGCGAGCCAAGGCCTGTTACGCCGCGGGCTTTAAAATTGCCGTTGCAAACTGCATAGAGATTGGCGATGCCGCCGCCACCGGTAGAGAACACATGGCCAATGTCGTAATTGTTGTTTCCGATGATGTTATCGCAGGTGGTTTGGTTTTGCTGTAGCATGGCACCGCCGTTGTTGTTGGAGTACGGGTCGGTGGCGGCATCGAGGAAAATGAGCTCATCGGTATTGGGCACCATTTGCATCGTTACCCCGACTTCCCTTTCGTAAATGCCGTTGACGCGGGTCATGGCCACGTTGTATTCAGCCAATACGAGGGGCTTGGTGCCGCCGTGAAACTGGGCGTATTCCCCTGTACAGGCCAGTGCCAGTTCGTAAGTTCTCAACTGGCAGTCGCCACCTGACTTGTCCGCTCCTGCGCCTATGCCCATCAATGAA
>RFGV01000620.1 GCA_003696605.1 Chloroflexota bacterium
CCAACATAGACTGTATTTGAAAAATTGCTTTCGGTACGCATGTAAAAGTCGATTTGTTCAAGAGCAAAACCGTTGGTTAAATTAAATTCATTCGCCCAGTAAAAATCGTTGAAATCATTTGTACCAATGAAGTCGTCGGCGGTGCTGTTCCCATCATCCAGTAAGAGCACATCCGTTAGAAGGTTTTGCGACATGTTCAATTCAATTATGCCTTGTTCTCCGGCATTATGTGCGATCGGGGTAGACTTTGATCGAGCTTTCGGAGGAAATATCCGGGTGGCATTCTTGAGATTCTCACGAGCCTGATCGTTCAGCATGGCTCGGTTGGTGCCCTTTTCGGCATTGCCCAACCCGTTTACAGTGATATTGTAAGTTAACGGTTGCCCGCCGATGTTGCTTAAATTAAAGCTTTTGGAACGGGTTTGATTGGGTTGCAGCTCAATATTTAACTGAGTTACATCTACGTTGGCGATTGCCGGGTTACCCCCGCTGCCCAACGTTGCCGAATATACACCGCGTCCATGGGTGGCAGCAATAACTTGCCCATCCCCGGGCCGGGCAATTATCATATCTGTGGGGACATTTCCTATTGTAGCCGGTCCTTCTTGTTGCCAGTTGACAGTGCCAGACACGGAAGTTGTCGAGTAAACACCGGTGCTGGTAGCAAGGAAATAGATTGTACCGTTATTGCTTGGGACTATGGCTGCCCAACGTTTGGATGGTGAACTTTGCCCCCCAAGATTGCCTTCGATGTTTGTCCATGTCGCTCCGGCGTTTGCGGAATACCATACGCCATTTACGCCGTAGCTGGAAAATGTGGCAATAATTTCATCGCCATTATTGGGGTTTACGGCGATGCAGGAGGGATATGCACCGTTGGCGACGGGGGGTGTAATTACGGTGCCGCTTGGATTAGAAGGGGCGTTGTCCAGACGTTTGAGAACCGTTGAACTTTGATAATCCGTGGCACCAAAATATACGCGATTGGCGGGTGTTTTAGCGACAGTAACCGTTGTCACCTGAGTATTTGGAACAGCGGAATTGCTTAACGCCGTCCAGTTGATGGAAGTGGGATTCTGGTTGTTGTCCGGAATGGCTGTCAGATCGCTGTTGCGCCACACGCGGTTACCCTCTGCCAAATACATTACCTTGGAATCGTTGGGATCCAACATAAATGGAGCGATAAATAAAAAGTTCTGTGCATTTGCAGGTTTTACCAGGGAATAAACTGCCTGGTTACCGCTGATTGTTATGCGAACAATATTGCCAAGTTGCGAAGATACATACATGGGGAATCCACCCGGTGCAATGGCACAATAGCCACCATCACCGCCGAAAACGTTTACCCAATTATCATTCGGATTGGTAGATTCATGCAACCAGGTCCCGTTATCCTGTAGCCCTCCGGCCACGTTAATACCACCGGGATTGGGGTCCATAGCAATGGCATAAAATTGAGACGTCAGGTATCCGTTGTTTAGAGAGGTCCAGGTTTGCGTAGATTCCAGAATGTTGTTGGATTGTGATAACCCGCCATCGTGACCGGAAATAGCCGCATTGGCGTTGTTTGGATAAAATGACATGGAGTGATTATCCGGGTGATGATTGGGGTAAAGAAAACTCTGCGGATGGTAGCCACCGACCCAATCATAGCTCTGTCCACCGTTGGTGGTGCGGAATAGGTTCGTTGCCCCCAGCCAGAACGTATTGGGATTGTCCGGTTTAACTTTCACAAACATGTCATATCCGCCCTGGGTGTCCAATTTGCCAAGATCGGGAAAATTGGGTAACGTTGAACTGAGATTGGTCCAGCTGTTGCTGCCGGCATTATATCGGAATAACTGATGTTCAGCAGTCGTGGAGCCATTTCCCACCTGCACCATCACATAAACTGTATTAGGATCGGAGGGCGCAACCGTTACCACCATGCGTTGCGGATCGGCTGTTAATCCGGGTGGGTCGATCTTTGTCCAGTTGTCACCGTTGTTCTCTGAGCGATAAACGCCGAATTCGGTAATTTGCGCACCGTGTTTACCCAGCACTGCATATACATTGCCGTTAGATGCCACAGCAACATCGGTGGTTAAATTGTAGGGAGATTGTTGCCTGCCGAGCACCTTTGTCCAACTATTGCCGCCATCTGTCGAGCGAAATATTGCTCCGTAGGTTGCGGCAAAAACATAACTGTTGGTGGGGCTAACTGCAACATTGTGCACAAGATCAAAAAATTGATCAAAATTGTGCGGATCGTTATTGTTGATTGTGCTGGCAAGCTGTGTCCAGGTGTTGCCGTTGTCGACCGATTTAAAAATGCCGTGTCCCCAATATGCGAAGTTACCACCGCCTGCTGCCGAGTTGCCAAGAAGTTCACCGGTGCCATAATACCAGATGTTGCGGTTGAGCGGATCCTGAGCCACACATGTTACACTGGCATGAGAACTAAGATTGGTGCGTAAATTCCAGGACGCACCGTCATCTTCGGAGAGATACATACCGCCGGAAATGCCCCCGGCCAAAATTCGTCGATTGGTTGTGCCGTTGTAATTCAAATCGATCGCTAATGCACGGGTTCTGCCGCCCACATTGCGTGGCCCGCGTAACTGCCAGTCAGCTAAATAGGCTAAGCCGCTTTTGTGTAACCGTTGCTGTTGTTCAAGTTTTTTGATAAATGCCAACTCTTTTTGC
>RFGV01000621.1 GCA_003696605.1 Chloroflexota bacterium
ACTTCACACTAAGCACCACTGGGCTCGATAGCAAATACGTCTGCTGGTGGATAAGGGCTGCAGACAAGTCAGGCAACCTCAACAACACCATGCCCTATCAGTGCTTCCAAATACAGGACACGCGCGCCCCGTGGTGGAGCGCAAACTCTACAACCACGCCTGTTGCCGGCTACGCGGTCGAGCACCGGACATACTGGCAGGACTACGGGGGGCTGGCAGGCTACATATTCTCATTTGACAACTGCACGGGCACGTTTGTGAATGACTCCTACGTAAGCCTCAGTGGAACTGCCGCATGGGTAAATGTCACAAAGGTTACAAACCACACAGAAGGCTGCACTGCAAGGTGGCAGGTGTGGGTAAATGACACTGCTGGGAACTTGAACGCAAGCAGGGTATTTAGCTATAAAACAATAAAAAATGACCCGCCGAAGTGGTTCAACAACATGACTAACCTGACCCTGGCGGGCTGGGCTGTGAAACACAGTACATATTGGACTGATGACGTTGGCATGTCGGGATACATTTTCAGCTTCCACAATGGGGTAAATAAAACAGAACACAATATTAGTTCTGAGCTGCATGGCCGCCTCACAGTAGAAAAAATGGGAACTGGCTTCCTTGTTCAGCAAGGGGACTACCTCTTTACGGGCACAGACGAGTTCATTCCCTTGCGTTTCCCAGTGGACCCCAGCCAATCAGTGGCACTAATGCAAAACCTCATGTTCCAAGAGAATGTAACTGCTGGCAGCACGGGCGACCCCGCAATGAACTCGGACAATGCGCTCGCCACCGTTTATGTGTATAACTCTACTCACCTGCGAATCCAGCGCGGCTCATCCGCAGATGGTCCCATAAGGGTGGGGTGGCAGGTTCTGGAAGCACTTGACAATGAATTTTCCGTGCAGCGGGGCGAACTTACACTATCAGGAGAAACTGCAACAATCCTTCAAGCAACCCTCCCAAGACCAGTAAGGTGGAAGGACGCAATGGCGTGGCACTATATCAGAACAACCTACACGGGGAATGATGGCAGGGTGACGCAGTTCTACTCCAATGTGACAGACAACACAACAATACAGTTCGAGCGGCAAAGCGCCTCAAGCATTACGGGAGCAATAAGGTGGGTTGTAATAGAATGGAACCGCTCAAAAATTGGAGGGTTCTATAAGGGATACACCACGGGCTACGGACCCGATACAGCACCATTCCTTGATACGATAGGCGGGACAATAACGCCCTCACAGTCAATTTTAATATTCCAGACCCACGCAATAGGCGATGATGGTCTGGACACTTCCACCACGGCAGGTTATATTTACAACAGCACGCACGTGGCATTCCACAATTATGCCTCTTCTTTCACTCGTGGAGTCAAGTGGTATGTGATTGACTTTGGAGCGAATGTGGGGAACAAGCTCACAAGTGGCATGGAAACCTGGTCCACCACAGGCAACCTTACAGAATCGCCGCTAAGCCCTGCCGTGCAGATAACCCGCTCGCTCGCTTGGCTTTCAAGAAGCTCGAACGGTGATGGGACTGCAAAGCCTCGCCACACGCAGTGGTGGAATATCCACGGAAACAGCACGCACGCCACGAGCTTCCACTACGAGCGCCGATACACGGGGCAAGCGGGAGAGATCCGATGGGAAGTGCTGGAGCTGCCGCGCAACACAGCTGAAACCAACAAGACCCCACACCTGTACGACAATGTGCTGAATGGAACGTTATACGAGTTCATAAAGAATGTCACGGTCACCGTTCATATAACTGATTACATAACTGCAGGCTCGACCCGCCGCGGGAATGCAAACCCAGACATATGGGTGGAGTTTTACAATGGTGCGGGCTGGACGGGTGTCCCTCTGGGCATAACGGGAACGGGCAACTTTTCGGTCAGCATTCAGGACCCCACGGTGCTGCAAGCCTGGGGCAACCAGAACAATCGCGACCTTCGATTGAGAGCAATAAATATGGATGAATTCAACATCACAGACTATGATTTAATTGCAGGTGATGAAGTATGGGTAAGCATAGATTCAGAAAGGGAAATGTTCAATAGCAGCTGGGTGCCAT
>RFGV01000622.1 GCA_003696605.1 Chloroflexota bacterium
CCCGCCAACCGCACAAATGGGCCAGTTCGGCCGCAACCGTACTCTTGCCGCAGCCCATGAAACCAATGATGACGATATTGTCGCAGCCAGGCATGAGTCTTCTTCCATTCCCACATAGAAAAGGGCAGGTTGCCCTGCCCTTTTCCAGCCCCGCTTGCATCCAGAATCTTATTGGATGGTGACGGTTATGGTGGCGCTCGTTTCAACCGCCGACAGGGTCACCGTAGCCTGATCACCCGACACTCCGCCGGTAACGGTAATGGTGACCGCGCCACGGCCTGAGCTGTCTGTTGGGGAGGGGCTTGCTGTCACCACCAAGCCACCTGCGTTGGCGACATATTTGACGCTGGTTGAAACCGTAACCCCTTCTAGAGCATAGCCGCCAGCGTCCTCAAGGGTAAATTCAACGGTAGAGCTATTGCTAATTGTGGTGATATCCGGCACCAGAGATGCCGGTGCCTGAGCATAATAAACCATGTCAAAAATCCTTGCAGCGGTATCATCACTGCTGCGCGCCACAAGGTAATATCCGTCAAAAATGACCTCGTTCGGATACCGCACCACAACCCAACCAACCCCCTGAGTGGTTTCAACTGTCCCGCGGGTAAGGGTGCCAACCCCATCCTGTTTCTTGCCAAAGACCAAACTGCCAGTCAAAGCCGCACCGACTTGGTAAGCCTCGCCAACGTGATCAGCAGTGTAGGCCTTATTGACAGAAAGATTGTTGGCATCGGCGATGCTGCCAACCTGCCGCACCTTGTCCGCGGCCGGAGCCGTGGGAATCAGCACATAATCATTGGCTTCGATCCATCGGTCATTGCCATTGACGCTGCTGCTGGCGGTTGTAAAGTCGACGGCCGTGTCGTTAAGCGTGGTGCCGGCGGTGCTGCCAACAGTGCTGTCCACCAGCAGGCGCGAAGTACGGGTACCAGCGGAGTTCAAATCATCTTTATCCACCAAACCGACATTCAACACCGTCCCGTCAGGCACCGGGTTGCCGTAGCGGTCCGCCACGGTCAACGACATAGTGCAGTCATAAACGCCCAATTTATTATCAGGATTACCAGGATCCTCAAGCTCGGCA
>RFGV01000623.1 GCA_003696605.1 Chloroflexota bacterium
ACCCGTAATGGTGGGCGCTTCAGCATCGTTGACGATCACATCGATGCTGCACTCTATCGGCACACCATTGGCATCGGTAGTCTGGAAGGTCACGGTCGTCGTGCCTACCGGATAGAAGTCCGAAGCATTGTCCGTACCGTTGTAATCGTTGGTGACTACCGGTGCCCCGCTGGGTACGGAAAGGACGATATTGTCAAATGCTGCACCCCATGCCCAAGCGTTTCCATCGAAGTAGCCAAAACGCACGGCAAACTCCGGGTTGGCATAGGCCGTTACATCCATATTCACTACCGAACCATAGTTATCATCCGGCTCGGTGAGGATGTTCACCCAAGCCGCACCATCCCATACATCCACGCGCAGCTCATCTGAAGTATTTATGCTATTGATTTGCCAATCAAAGCTCAGCAACACAGATGGATAGCCGGTTACATCGATTGCAGGCGTAACGATATAGCCGGTACCGATCAACCCGGGGGAGCTCCCAAAGTCATCATCCAGCAGGGCGTAATTGCCATCCGCACTGAAAGCAGGATTATCCCCGCCGAAGAAGAAATTGCCGTTACCACTGCTGTTGAATCCATCAAAGAAGACCCCATTGCCTGCTGTGGCACCATCCGAGGTCTGGCCGGCATATCCCATCCCGGGCGTTCCCGTACCGTCATCAATTGCCCAGCCGGCAGGCATGGTGCCTGCATCGAAGTACTCTTCCAAAATGGGCGAAAAGCTGGTACAGCCAGCACCGATTGCATCAGGATTGGTGATCGTAACCATCGCGCCACACTCGCCCGGGTCGTTGTTCACTTCGATCACACCGGGGCCCGTAAGCTCGGGAATGTTGTCGCAATCAAGGACGCAAGCAATCTCGGTCACCGTCAAAGTCCCCATATCACATGTCCAGTCCCCACAGGAACAGGCACCACCGCACAACCATCCGTCACCTTCCAGCAGCCAGTCAATCGTTTGATCGCCCGACACACCAGGGGGTACGCTCACTTCAATTTCAATTTGATAGGTGCCGTTGGACCACGGGCCGCAACCATCATCAGGCGCACAAGTGGGATCGCCGATGATGAGTACATTGGTACCTTCCTGGCAAACGACACCGGTACCTGATCCACAAGCACCCGATCCTACACCTACGCCGGTAAACGTCCCGGTCCATCCTGCAGGCAAGGTCAATGTGAGGAGGGAGCCATACTCGGCAGTAGTAGTATTGATCGACATTTCAATGGTCAGCACGGAAGTACTACCCGGTAGATAACCACCCGTCACAGTAAGGGTGGGATTCAGATCGGCCTTGGCGACAGGGCTCATACCCAACAAGCCGAGTACGACCAAAAGGCCCGATAAGAACCACTTTGATGTAAAATTCGTCTTTTTCATGAGCTACAATTTGTTGTTTACGTAATCAATTGGAAAGCAGATCAACAACATCTGACAATACCGTCTCGGGAGCAACCAGGTTGTCAGATCGCGCGCACAATGCAAGCAGGGAATCCCACGTATTGACCAATGCTGCCGACACAGTGCTTCCTTTCTTGATCGTATTGGCCAATACCCAGTAATACTCCGAGCGCACGGCAAGCCCCATTTTTTCTGCATCCGTAGTGACATTGCCAAGTTGACTCTCCATCTGGTTGCGCGCGTTCACAAGCAACTGGATGGCCTCACTTTCAGAAACCCAGTTTGCATTCTGCACCAGCAAACTGGCATTCTTGCTCACACCCGCACTCAACAACTCATCAGAGCTATTATTGAGCGTTTGGGCAGTTAGCTGTGAGGACAACAGGCCAAGCATCACAAAAAGGCCCGCTTTCAGCAGCCCTTTGACACTTAAGGCTAAATTCAATCCTTTCATGAGATTAGAATTTGGTTTAAAAATCAAGTTTCAAAACATCAAACAAACCTTTCAACGCCCTGCATGCAGCCCAGAGGCTGCGTCT
>RFGV01000624.1 GCA_003696605.1 Chloroflexota bacterium
CACCTGGGTATCGGTTATATCAATGGCGTTGACCCTATCTGCCATACTATTCCCATCGGGAGCAACTAAAACATTTGATGCGACAGTTGTGTGCATCCGAAACCATGAACTTGTCGTAAAATCCTCACTATCTATTATTAAATTCGTCGCCCCGGCCCAGTTGCTCAGCCCCTTGAGTGTGTGATAGCCACGGATCAGCCACTGGACGGAGCCGTCGGTGACGGTCTGCCCGATGTCCGCCGTGGAGACGACAGGTGGGGTGGCGGCGGTGGTGCCGGTGGACTGGGCTTCGGCCCAAAGACCAAGGCAGTCGGTAGCTTCGAGGCTCACCTTGTCCCCAGCCGTGTAGGCGGTGCTGTCCTTCCGGAGCGGGTAATACTGATACAGCCGCTTGGTGCCTTGGCGGTCCCGGACGGTCTTGTAGGGGTGGAGCTGGGTGCCGTCGGAGAGGTGGGGGAGCCAGGTGGGGATGACTTCGCGAATGGAGATATTGTCCAACACACGGCGAGAAGTAGCCGGCCCCCCTTCAAAATTGAAATTAGTTGATGTCGCAACCCCTTCAATCGAAAACGGACCAGTCCCAGATACAAACTGCGTACCAAGGCCATATGTGGTCATATTAGATGTTGTGTTTTCTTTAAGCTCCCCAGTGACAATGTATCTTTTACCTACCTCAAGCACAGCAGGAGTCGACAGCTTCGAGTAACTACAGTTTTCTCCTACTGCTTCTCCATTCACAATCGACCACCCAGTACCTCGAATCCACCACGATGTGTCATCAAACCCGCCGTTTGTTACCAACTCTGGCCCCAGCTCCGCCCCTTCGGCAACCGTCGTGGCGTAGTATCCCCCTTCGATGGCCGGGGTGTTCGGCTGGACGGAGACGAGGTTACCTGCGTAGTCCTTGACCGTCAGCAGGTCGCCGCCGGTGGTGGTGAGGGTGGAGTTCGAGGAGAACACATCCATGATATATGAATACACAATATCGAACGGCTTATTCGTGAATAACTTATCTTCAAGAGCACCGGGTGTACTGCTAAGATGTTCATATAGCATATCTTCAACAGCCCCAGTATATCCCAAGCCGCGCAGATACTCGAACAGCTTGTCGCGAACCTGCCATGCCTCGCTTTCGTCTACACCGTTGACAATCAAATATTCAATCAAATTACTCGGGCTTTCTGTTTTCACTCGAAATCTCCTTGGAGAGATCACGAAACTTTCGTTTCGTTGTGCGAGGAAGTTAGTTTATTTTTAGTGCGAGGAAATATATTTTGATTCTTTTACTAAAAGAATATACTCCCCCCATGAGCATTATTTATTTATTTGTTTTTAGTAAGTTGTTTTTCTTATCTATCAACTTACACATATATTA
>RFGV01000625.1 GCA_003696605.1 Chloroflexota bacterium
GCGGGTGTCCTCGGGGATTTCCATACCGTCGTTCGCTCCTACCGCGCCGGCCACACGCAGCCGCTGCACCCCGTCGCCCGTGTAGTAGTTGACGTTGTAACTCCCGGCCCAGCGCGTGGGGCTGATCCAGTCCCCGGCCACGATGTGCGTGTCGTACGTCGGGCTGACACCGAAAGTGACGGTGGGCTGGATGGTAGGGGACATGGGTGCGCTGAAGTCGAGGATGACATTAGCATAGCCTGTGCTGAGAGGCGAAGGAGGAGAAATGGAGACCTGGTAAAGAAATGCCGGGGCCAGAGAGCTGGGAGCGAAAAGCAGGGGTTCAAATTGGACACTGCCCAAGCCTATGTCGTCAGCAAAGTCATAAATGTTTTCTGCAACCACTGAAGGGTTAGTACTTGCCCACCAGTTTTGGTGAGCAAGAATATCCTGCGTTGACGCGTTGTAAAAATCGTAGATATCGTTACCAAAAAGATTGTTTTGCTCAAATCTAAATCCTCCTACAGTAGAACCCACCCCTCCAGATTGTCCACAATTTGGAAACAACTTGCCGTTCCAAACAATAGTGTTCGCATAAACTGTGCTATTGCTACTCAGAATGACTATACCTCCAACAGGTGCGCCATAGTTGTGTTCAATGAGGTTGTGCGAAATGGTGATTGCACCATCTGCCAAAATGCCTCCTGCACCTGTACCGGAACCCCGTGGTGGCAGAGCCCCACATTCGCCGTTCCGATTTCCTCGTACAATGTTGTAGCTAACCGTGGTTTCTCCCGTAGCGTATATGCCCCCTGAATAGCCGCCTACATTATACTTGACAGTATTGTGACGTACCACCCCACCGTCAGCGGCTAAAGTGCCAAAGTAACTGGTTTGGTTGTCAACAATCTCGTTATACTCTGCAATGGAGTCACCACTTATTATGAGAGGTGCAGCTGAGTTATATCCATAGGAATGCACGTCACTTATTTTGTTGTATGCTATGTACACTGATGTTCCCTTTATCCCAACGCCTTTTAAACTGGCGTACTGAATGGTGCACCCATCGACATACTGACCATCCCGTACGATTGCTGGGCAATCCAGTTCTACTATAGCTGCTCCCGGCCCTGTGAGAACGATTGGAAGTTGATGATTCCCGATTGCTTTCAGTATTCCCTTGGCTCGAATGTAATAGTTGTTCTCATATGAGATAACAGCCCCAGGTTGAATAGTTAGTGTCACACCCTGGTTGACCAAGATATTGCTGGTGACAATATAGGTCTTATCTCCTGTCCATACTGTGTCGCTACTGATGATCCCGCCTACATACTCGATCCCGTTTTGCGTGGTGACTGTCACCGGAATCGTAGCTTGGGTGCCGTTGGCATTTGCGGTCAACGTGAAGAGGATAGGATGATTATACGGCGCTCCCGCATCCACCGA
>RFGV01000626.1 GCA_003696605.1 Chloroflexota bacterium
CCATAATCCCATGTGACACCCAGGTCACCGCTAGCGCAGCCGGTGCAATCGTACCCACCCCCGCCGCCCAGCAAGTCCGTGACTTCTGCCACCACCTGAAACAGGCTAGCCAGAAGCTCCTCCGGCACTAAAGCATCAACTATCTCCAGAACAATACTTTTCGCCGCATCTGGTATATCACCATCGTCCACAAGAACCTGTGTGGCAGCACCAAACTCGTCCCTGATGGCCTGCCGTGCAATCGCATCATCTTCTGCCCAATACAATCTACAAATAAGTCTCTGTTTATCGACCGTTAACGCCAATTTTGTGAACCATGCGAACCCAGTAACACCAAGCGCAAGAAGTGCAATGAACAGACCCACAAGTAACCAAACTGACGCGGCCGCCGACAACCCCAGGCTCATCAGCCCAGTAATCATACCTCCTGCAGTACCGGCCGAAAATAGCGCATACAACCCCGCGCCACCCGCGCCGATAAGTCCCAACGTCAATGACTGCCAAGATGCCAGCGTATCCGTCAAGTCAGACACTATTCGGTTAGCAAGCTCACACTTGTACTTCCTGTAATCTTCTTCCGTGCCCCAGTCATCAAATGCCTGCGGCTCGCTCGTTGTCGGGATTGGCACAGACCACGTCCCCCCATTAGTAAGCGGAGCGCTGCCAAAACCAACACCACCAGTGCTACCACCCCCACAACAGCCGCAACTTTTTACGTCAACGTTGACATTAATCGCCATATCTCGCCCCTTTATATCATCTACTGTTATACCATCCTGGACGTACACAAGACGCGACAGCAATCCAGCCCCAAACTCACGCGCCCATGCCTCACTAGGCCTCGGAACATACGATGCCGCCCATAGCGGACGTTCGCCTAACAGCCCGCGCACAACGTCAAGTTGGTTCTCTGTCAAAAAAACAAGCCCACCCGCATCGTCTGAACGGGCAGGCTTATCAGTCCTGATTACAGCCAAAATTTCACCCTAATAGGTAGCTTTTTTAGACCGTAGGTAACCATACGCAATGCCACCATTGCCGGTTGCTACGTCGATTTTCTCGCCA
>RFGV01000627.1 GCA_003696605.1 Chloroflexota bacterium
CTATTCAGTCCTCCTTCAACATCTCTAAAATTGCATCTAACAGCCTGTCAAGTCTCCTTTCCAATCGCACCCAAACAACCAGCAAAACGGCCGTTGCAGGCGCGTTCGACGCCAGACCAACCATCACCTTGATTATTTCGTTGTTCATGCTACCGCTCCAAATATAACTCTGATGCGCCAATCATACGCGTCCGTGCTAATAATACGCAATTTGGACATCTGCGCTAAAGCTTCCACATCATTCAGCATCGCGCCAGTCAATGCCTCGCCCCGGCCCGTTGAATACGTCTGACCATCGTCCACGACAACAGGCCTGTGAGTACCAACACCAGAAAGAGGCAATGTAGCTCCCTCCACAGATATACTCGCCACTCTGAACGCCGTCACCGGTGACATCATCAACACCAAGTCCCTATAACCAAACCCGCCTGCATGGTATGGCACTACCACGTACTCCGTGCCCAGTCCCACATACTCACCAGCTGGCACTGGTGTTACGCCGTCGGCATAGTACCATGTCCCACGCTGACCATAGTCCCATGTCACGCCCAAGTCACCCTGCGCACATCCCGAACAGTCATACCCGCCGCCGCCGCCGAGAAGGTCTGTGACTTCCGCGATAATCTGAAACAGCGATGCAAGAAGCTCTTCAGGTACAAGCGCGTCTACAATCTCCAACACTACGCTTTTAGCCGCATCTGGTATATCGCCGTCGTCAACCAACACCTGAGTTGCCACCCCAAATTCATCCCTGATGGCCTGCCGTGCAGTCGCATCATCTTCGGCCCAATACAATCGGCATATAAGCCGCTGTTTGTCCACAGTCGCGGCGAGTTTTGAGAACCAAGCGAATCCTGTCACCCCCAGTACAAGAAGCGTGATAAAAAGTCCGACGAGCACCCACACAGACGCGGCCGCCGACAGCCCCAGGCTCATCAGCCCAGTAATCATGCCACCAGCCGTACCGGCCGAAAATAGCGCATACAACCCCGCGCCACCCGCGCCGATAAGTCCCAACGTCAAGGACTGCCAAGATGCCAGCGTATCTGTCAAATCTGACACGATGCGGTTAGACAATTCGCACTTATATTTTCTATAGTCGTCTTCCGTGCCCCAGTCATCAAATGCCTGCGGCTCACTAACCGTTGGCACTGGAGTCGTCCACGTCCCCCCATTCGTTAGTGGCGCGGCCTGCGTCCCGTTGCTACCGCCGCTCCCACAGCCACAGCCGCAACCAGTGCTTACATCAACGTTTACATTTATTGCCATGTCCTTCCCCTTTATCTCGCTTACTGATATGCCATCCTGCACATAAACAAGCCTGGCTAGCAATTCTGCACCAAAGTCGCGCGCCCACTCGTCCGTTGGCCTCGGCTCATACGACGCCGCCCATAAAGGCCGCTCTCCCAGTAGACCGCGTATAACGTCCAATTGATTTTGCGTTAAGAAAACAAGCCCGCCCATTTCATCTGAGCGGGCAGGCTTGTTCGTCCTTATTACAGCCAAAATTTCACCCTAATAGGTAGCTTTTTTAGACCGTAGGTAACCATACGCAATGCCACCATTGCCGGTTGCTACGTCGATTTTCTCGCCA
>RFGV01000628.1 GCA_003696605.1 Chloroflexota bacterium
CGCGTAATCAATATCTTTCCTCGCCAAAGTGATTAACCCTAAACCATAGGCTGCATCTGCGGCGGTCTCGTCATGGTTCATAAGTTCTCTGAAGTAGGCCGCTGCTATATCAAACTTCTTTTCCTGATAAAGCTGTTTGGCGCGCTTCAAAGCATCAACCAGATCTTCACGGGAGATTGTCATGGCAGAGTCCTTAGAGCGAGTGACACTAGTTATTTGGGGCAACAGCCTGTCATGGACTGACCTCTCTCCATTAGCCTTACGTGTTCTCACTGACTTTGTCCGGACATGTCAAGGCAAATTATTTCAAGTTGTTTTAGTGCTGTGACCAGCGGCCAGATAGGAGACACGTTACTCGGCACTGGCTTGCTGGATGAAGCTCTTCAGGCTTCATCCAGCAAGCCACCTCGGAGGACTTTCCTAAAACGCTTAAGTACTCTGTAAACATAAAAAATATGGATTGCTGTAGGTTGGGTTAAACGGATTGAAACCCAACATGGTCAAGGGTTTTGCTGGGTTACGCTAACGCTAACCCAACCTACAAAAATTTAGTTTTCAAAGTATTAAGAACTATAAATACTTGGTTGCAAAGGTGACATGCTTCAGGGGGGAGATAGGGACTGGCCATATTTGGCCACGGTTGGTCATATTGGGTCATATTAGGCCACAGATGGTCATATTGGGCCACGCTTAATCGCTCTCTCGCCGCTATCACGGCCCCCATGACGGCGCAGCCTGGTCATCGCTGGCCACGGTTGGTCATATTGGGTCATCGCTGGCCATCTACGGTCATCTTTGGCCATTTTTGGTCACGCTCAGTTGACCCCTCAACACCCGCTTTTTGAGGATGTGTGGGTCTCGGTTGAGCGCTGTTAAAGCGGCTCGGGTGTTCCGTCGCGGGCTCGGGCTCGCTCTTCATGGCCGCCCATGTTCCCCAATGGCCGCCCATGTCCGCTCCACTCCGCCTATGTCCACTTCGGCGTTGCTGAATTTGAGTATGAA
>RFGV01000629.1 GCA_003696605.1 Chloroflexota bacterium
CAAAATATACTCAATTTTCACTCTCTTGGTGCTGAGTTCATGTTAAGCTATGCTTGTCTCAGTAAACATCCTCGATATTGTTGTGCCTGGAGAAATTCTGTCTAGAGAGTAATGGATGGCTACAAAACCAAACGTAAATCAAACACAGCTTTTGCGCCTTCAGAATGATGAGTTGGGAAACAAGGAGGATATGCAGTTCAGGGCGGTGCCGTTTTCTGAATTGCCGGATTCGCAAGTACCGGTTTGGCGTGTGTGGCTGGAACCCGGCCTCGATGCTACCCAGGGTTTTGGATTGGAATTGAATGGGGAAGTGGTGTTGGGGCGTGGCACGTCGGAAGATGGGGTTGTTGACCTGACACCTTATGGTGCTGAGGCGTTGGGTGTTTCCCGACAGCATTTGATGTTACGTCCTACTGCTACGAATTTGTATGTGATTGACCTGGAGAGCACAAATGGGACGTGGAAGAACGGCCGTTCTATTGGCATCAAAACCCCCTATCCCCTAAACGATGGTGATATTCTCACCTTAGGCAGGCTCAATCTTTCTGTACGGATTATCCGACGCCCCGCTATTCAGACTGCCCCGCTTGACCAACCCATTGATTTGGCCGAAGCCATCCATCAAATTGCCCAGGCGATCACTTCCCAACTTGACCTCGACGAAGTTCTAAACCAGGTGGCGGCAACTGCCATGACCCTGACATCGGCAGGAGAAACAGGTATCTGGCTGGTAGATGAAGGAAGCGGCGAATTATTTTTGGAAGCGGCACGTGGGGTAAAAGATGAGCGCGTTCGACGAATGCGGTTGGCATTGCGTGAAGGTTCGTTAGTCTCTCAGGTTATCACCACTGGCAAACCGGTTCGTGTGAGCCAGCGGCCTGGAGAAGAAAAACTAAAAGTAACGACTGGTTATTTGGTTGAAGCCCTGGTTTATGTGCCTATTAAGCTGGGTGGTGTGACTTTTGGTGTATTGTCGGCCGTGCATCGGATACCGGGCAAGCAGTTTACCAGCCGGGATGAGCAATTGCTGACTATGATTGCAGATTTTGCTGCCATTGCCATCCAAAATGCCCGTCTTTTTCAGGCTACTGATTTAGCATTGGCAAAGCGCATACGCCAATTAGCTACGCTGAATGAGGTGTCTCATGCAGTTTCGGCTTCGCTGGATTTGAATAAGGTCTATCATGTTTTGAAAGAGGAAATTGCCAAACATTGCCCCGTTTCTGCTATCAAGTTGTATTTGCTTGATCAAAAGTCTCAATTGCTGAGACCATTTTCTGCGGGCACAACAACTAGCTTGAAGGAAGCTATCCCCATAGGCAAGGGCATTATTGGCCAGGTAGCACAAACTGGCAAGACGATAGTCAGTAACCATGTGATGGATCATGTGGATTATGATCCGCAAACAGATGTACGGAATGGTCAGCCAATTCATTCTATTGCGTGTATTCCCTTGTTGGTGCGTGAACGGGTGTTGGGTGTGTTGGCATTGATGAATCGGGAAGACGGCCGTTTTACCGAAGATGATATAGATTTACTGGAAGCATTTGCCAGTCCGGTAGCCACCGCTATTGAAAATGCCCGTCTTTTTACCGAAGCTGAACAACGACGGATTGCCATTCAGGCCACCGCTCAAGCATTTACTCATCCACTCTTGCTACTCGATCCCGAAGGAAACGTGCTGGTTGCCAATCAGGCTGCTCAGCAATTACTCGATTCCCATATGTCACAGTTGTTTGACGCTATCAGCCGGGGGGTGGGACGTACCATAGAGATTGTGATTGGTGAGAAAACCTACCTTTCTACCGTAGAGCATGTGCCTTCTATGGGCACAATTGTTGTGATGCAGGATATTACTTATGTCAAGCAGCTGGAAGGCGCCCGGTCAGAATTTGTTCATATGCTTTCCCATGATTTGAAAAATCCGCTTATGGCAGTAATGGGTTGGGCTGGCGTTTTGGAGCGTGTGGTTGAACTGGATGATAAAGGGAAACGGTATATTGGCGAAATTGAAAATGCCGCAGAGCGGATGTTGGGTATGGTCAATCAATTGTTGCTTACCCTGGCAGATGACGAGGAAGTGGTTGATGCTCGTATGCCTTGTGTGCTCAGAGAAATTGTTGCCAGCGTGTTGGATGATGTGCAGGGGGCAGCGTTACATAAGCAAATTGAATTGAGTATGGTGGAGGAGGGGGAACCATACACTGTTTTGGGTGATAAGACGCGGTTGTATCATTTGGTCCTGAACCTGGTGGATAATGCCATTAAATATTCTCCGCCACAGACGAAAGTGACTGTGGGGTTGCAATTTTCGCGTGAGAAGGTGATTTTGCGCGTGCAGGATGAGGGACCGGGTATTCCTGAGGAAGACCTGGAACGTATTTTTGATAAGTTTTATCGAAGTGTGCATAAGAATTTGGAAAGTGGCAGTGGTGTGGGATTGGCGGCAGTTCGGGCAATTGCTCAGGCGCATGGGGGAGATGTGCAGGCGTTGAATCGGCCTGAAGGGGGGGCAGAGTTTGTGGTTACATTGCCGGGTAGCTTGCGTGTGGGTGGGTAGATAGAGGGGGAACAGGTTGTTGTGGTTCTGAAAGCTGAGTTGGTGTCGCCACGCGCACGTGACTGGTTGTTGCGAAATACGGCCGTTCGTGTGTTGAGTGTATTCGACAAGGCGTGTAACCTGGTGGATGAGGGGGGAGATGTGGTCTCTTTGACTACATCAGAACTGGGGGCTGGTCCGTTTGCCATTGTTTTACCTTTCTCCCGTATTTTTTCTGACTTTATCCGATTGGAGATGTCTGTGGCGCGTGTGCGGACTGGCGTGCTGGTTGGTGGCCTGGAAGTGGATGTGCGCTTTGCGCGTGTATGGCAACCTGTTCCATCCTGGCATCAGTTGTCAGCAACGGCCGTTTTTCCGTTACTCTATACTTGTCTTCCACCTTCCCTTCGCGAAGGGCAACTGGATATGAGTGGCTTTCCATTATCAGTGCAAGATAGGGTGAACGATGCAATAACCCGACTGGTAACGGGATTGGTGGCTGAAGAAACGGCCGTTACTTTGCCAGCGGTGCGAACACTTGCCGGGTTGGGGCATGGGCTTACTCCGTCTGGTGATGATGTATTGGTTGGTGTCATGTATGGGTTGTGGGCATGCTGGCCAACGATAAAGGCGCAACGCTGGTGTAAAATGCTGGCAGAAACGGCCGTAACCTGTACCAACACCCTGTCCGCCGCCTGGTTACAAGCTGCCAGCCACGGTGAAGCGACTCCCCCCTGGCATGAGTTAGTCAATGGACTAATAACCGATTCCAAAACGGCCGTAACACTTGCCCTCGCCCGCATTCAACAAACCGGACACACCTCTGGCACAGATGCCCTCATTGGTTTTACACACCTTTTGAGACAACTACACACCCCATAATTCCCCCTTTTTCTCCAAATTCAAAAATTCAGCGAAGCCTTTTTCCATTCAGAGTGTTATAAAAAGTCAACAGGCGGTTTGTAAGGAACGGCCGTTCTCTTCTGGCGACTCCACTGGCCACGCTGGGACATCTCACCCCAGAGGTCCCACTATAACCAACGAACCGCATCTTGACACAAGGAGGTGATACATTTGAGATAACCCAGCCCAAAACCTGATCAAAGAGCCAAAACGTTTTATTCAGAGGTCAACAAAGGAGGAAGAAAGAAAATGAGCACCAATTCACGTTCCGGTTATCTGCCCAATGACAACCCGCCCCCCCTTCAACTTGTCTTTTTGGGATTTCAGCACGTATTAACCATGTTCCCTGCTACCGTTTTCGTAGCTGCGCTCACCGGATTCCACGTCGGCACAGTACTGTTGGCTTCCGGTATCTCCACCATCGTCGCCCTCGCTCTGTCCAAATGGCGCATTGGCAAATTCATCCCCCTGTTCTACGGCTCCAGCTTTAGCTACATTGCCGCTTATTTAAGCATCGTCACCGAAATGACAGGTGGTCTGCCCGAATTTGGTGTCCCCGTCCCCAACGAAGTCATCAGCACCATGCAGGCCGGTATTGTTGTCACCGGTATTTTGAACATGCTTGTCGGTTTACTTATTAAGTCCGTAGGCAAAGATGCGCTGGACAAAGTACTGCCGCCAATCGTCACCGGTTCGGTTGCAGCCATCATCGGGTTTGGTCTGGCATTCGCTGCCCTGGGCTTGGCCGAAGCCAACTGGCTGGTTGCCATCATCACATTGCTGCTAACCATCTTATTCTCCGTATATTTACAGAACAAAGGGTTCATTGGCATGTTACCCGTCTTATTGGGTGCAATTGCCGGGTATATCATTTCCGCAATTCTGGACCCCGGATCGGTTGATCTCAGCAGTGTAGCCGCAGCCCCATTATTTGAAATGCCAGTTATCACCTTCCCCAGCTTCTCTGGGCCACTGGTCGGTACGGCCATTTTTAGCATTGCAATTATGGCCATTGCCACCATTCCCGAATCAACAGCCCACTTGTATCAGATTAGCCTGTATGTGGACCGTTTCGCGGAAGAAACTGGCCAGGAGAAGTACAAACTGGAAGACCACATCGGCTTTAATCTTATTCTGGATGGTATCGGTGACTTTTTGAATGGTTTGGTTGGGGCCACAGCCGGTACAAACTACGGCGAAAACAACTCGTTGATGGCCATAACCCGTAACTATTCTGGCCCGGCACTAATGGCGGCAGGTGTCATTTCGATTTTGTTAGGTTTTGTAGGCAAATTGGCTGCTTTGGTAGGCACAGTGCCTTTGGCTGTCAGTGGTGGGTTGGCCATTTACCTGTTTGGGGTAATCGGTATGCAAGGTATTGCGCTGATGCAGGAGCATAACGTAAGCATGTTTGACCCCAAGAACCTGGCTGTAGGTGCGACGATTATGGTAGTGGGTATTGGTGGTAACATCGGTTATGAAGGTGGATTCTTGCCAATTACATTACCGGGCTTCCCGAATGGCTTGCCTGCTATTGCTACGGCCGCTGTGTTGGGGATTATTATCAATGCGATTTTCCTGGTCTTTGCGCCGCCGGAAGTGGAACCGGTCGCAGAGCCAATGCCGGAGGTTGCCACCGACTAGCGTAGGGATGTTGGGTTAGATTGCCTCCACCATTTTGCTTTCGGCCAAAACGGCCGAAAATACACCAGCGGCGCAATTGTGTCGCTGGTGTTTTTTGTGTGGCGAGAACGCAAGTCTATAATTACCTTGATACATGTTTGAGTGATTGGTTATTCCATGAGGGGGTAAGATGAAAACCTTGATTCAGGGTGGTACAGTAATAACAGCCGCCGACACCATTCAGGCCGACGTATTAATTGAAGGGGAAAAAATTTCCCTGATTGGCCAAAATTTACCGAAAGATGGCGCAAAAGTAATTGACGCAACAGGCAAATTGGTGATGCCGGGGGGGATCGATCCCCATACCCACCTGGAATTACCCTTCTTTACCACAGTTTCCTCAGATGATTTTTACACGGGACATCGGGCTGCCGCATTTGGAGGAACAACGTGCCACATTGACTTTGCCAATCAGCGCAAAGGAGAGACATTGCACGAGGCATTGGAGAAATGGCGGCGTCTGGCAGAAGGGAAGGCGGTGTTGGATTATGCCACACATATGTCCATTACGGATTTGCGGCCAGATGTGTTGGCAGAAATTCCCAGTTTGCTGGATGAGGGGATTACTTCGTTGAAAGTTTTTTTGTCCTATAAAAATATGTATATGCTCACCGATGGTGAAATTTTGCAGGTGATGCACAAAGCCGCAGAGCTGGGCATGCTGGTGTTGGTTCATGCCGAGAATGGGGATGTGGTAGATATGTTGACGCGGCAGTTTGTGGCAGAGGGTAAGCTGTCGCCAGAATATCACGCCTTGAGCCATCCAGCATGGAGTGAGACGGAAGCGACACTACGAGCTATTGCCTTGGCAAGTGTGGCGAATGTACCATTGTATGTGGTGCATATGACTTGTGCGGGGGCTGTGGACCAGTTGACTTATGGGCGGCAGCGGGGTTTGCCGGTGATGGGTGAGACATGTCCCCAATATTTGTTTTTTACGGAAGATGATTTGCGTCGGCCAGATGGTGCAAAGTTTATTTGTTCGCCGCCGGTACGAACACGGGCGGATAATGTGTATTTGTGGGATGCGTTGGCTGACGGCCGTATTCAGGTGGTTGGTACGGATCATTGTCCATTTTTGTTTGATGGCACGAAACCGTTGACATATGAGGGAGAAGTGTATCGCTCACCAGGAAAAGAGTCTGGGGGTGGGGATTTTTCCAAAACGCCGAATGGTATGCATGGAATTGAGGATCGGATGTTGTTGTTGTGGACGTATGGTGTGGGGAAGGGACGATTTTCGGCAAATCGGTTTGTGGAGCTAACGGCAACGAATCCGGCGAAGATTTTTGGATTGTATCCGCGCAAGGGGACGATTGCACCAGGATCGGATGCGGATATTGTGATCTGGAATCCGGAGGCGCGAAAAACGGTAAGTTGGCGTACGCATCATATGCGGGTGGATCATAATGTGTATGAGGGGATGGAGTTGGTGGGTTTACCGGAAAAGGTGTTTGTGCGGGGGGAATTGGTTGTGGATGGAGAGAGTTGGTACGGCCGTCGCGGGAGTGGACGATTTTTGCATCGGCAGTCTCATGCACCGGTTGTTTGAGTTGTAGGGGCAGGAAGGTGAAGTGTGCCTGATCGGGATGTGCTGGGTGTGGTATCTGGGGGCGTGTTGTTGGCGCTGGTTTTGACTCGTTTGTTGCATGCGCCGGTTCGGCCGTTTTTTCAGGTTTCCGTATTGGGCTCTCCGGTTCGTTTGTTTATAACCGGTGGTTTCTTGACCACATTGATTGTTCTGGGACTTACTATTACTGGTATGTATGTTTTGTTGCGTACGCATCCCCTTATTCGCAAGGGAGAGGTGGAGCCGCATTTGATGAGTTGGATATTGCCAGCGTTATTTAATGTGGCGATGTTGAACTGGTTAAGTCGTATGCCAACGGTTATTGAGTGGACGGCCGTTTTTTTGTTGGCGATTCCTGGGATAACGTTTGCTTTCGTGGTTGCTTATGCTTCTCTGGATTCCGTCAGTCGGCAACTTGGCTTTTGGCAGAGGGCGCAAATGACTATTATCTGGCTCTCGGCCATTATTCTCTTTACAGTTATTTATGATACCCGTTGGCGCAGCCTGTTAAGTGCAACGGCCGTTTTCGTTGTAGGCACCTTGTTGGCCGCCCGCTTCTTCTGGATTTACCGCTGGCGATTAGCTGACGTGTTTGCATATGGGTTGGTTGTGGGAAGTGGGTTGGGGCAATTGACCTGGGCGCTAAACTATTGGCGACTTTCTGCTCTGAAGGGGGGGATGGTGTTGATGTTGGTATTTTATGTGGCGACAGGATTGATTCAGCACAGCTTCAGGGAGCAATTAGGCAGTGGGGAATACGGCCGTTCCTTACTCCTTGAATATGGTAGCGTTACTATTGTGGGGCTGTTATTGATAAAGTTTTTCGTTCCCTAACACCGCCACACCATTATGTCAAATTAAAAGGACGCACAGAAAACGCAAAGAGAAAAAATCCCTTTGCGCTCTGGTGAAACTGGTTCGTTTTTTATTAGCCAGCGTGGGAAATCGGCGCGAAACTAACTACCAGCGACAAAATCATGCTGATAGCAATAATAACGCCCAAAACCAGAATCACTTTTTCTGAAAAAGTCCGCTTTCTTCTTCTGAGATGTTTTCTTTTCGCCATTTGAAACCTCACTCAATAAAGATATATCCCTGTTAGTATAGCACAAAAAAGAAGAGGAACGAGTAAGGTGAATTGGTCTGAACAAGCACTCACGTTTCTATAAAATTTGGCAACTTGCCAAAGGATTTTGCGTATAGAAAGCAAAAATGTCAGATAAAGGTTATTGCATTAGGGCTATTTCAGCGAGTATAATCAGAAAGAACGCCTTGTTACCCACGATTTCTAGTTTTGAAAGGAGTCTCCATGTTGACGGATTTTCTCTCCTCTGGCCTGCTTAACCTTATTTATGCCGGGGTTGTGCTTACCAGCTTCATTTTTGCTGTCATTATTTTGGTTGGGGCAGAGGTGGGGGATGTATTTGATTTTGATGTGGATGCTGACACAGATGCCGGACTGGATTTTATCAGTATCAGTCCGTTTGCCTTGTCTATGTTTGGGGCGGCATTTGGGTTTACAGGGTTGGTAACACGACTTTGGCTGGAGATGACGGCCGTTCCCAGCATCATTTGGTCAGTTGTTGTTGGGATTTTGGTTGGTGGTGTGGCCCAGCTTGTCTTTATCTACATCCTCTCACCAACCAAGTCCGGCCATGTTCGCCTTTCCACTGATGTAGTGGGGCAAGAAGCAGAAGTGATCACCACCATTCCGGCGAACGGGCTTGGTGAAATTGCGTTTGATAGTGCCAACGGCCGTATCAAACTTGGGGCGCGTTCAGCCACCGGCAAACAAATTAAGAATGGTCAACTTGTCATTATTGAAAAGATAGTCGGTCGAGTTGCGTTGGTCAGGCCGTCAGCAGAATAGTGCCAGAAACGGCCGTTTCACCAGTGACTCATTTCCAGTAAATTACGGAGGAAAACATGCCAGGAATAGTAGCATTCTTCATTCCCCTCATAGTATTCATTCTATTCGCCGTTATCTTCGTGTACGCCAGCCGCGTCAAAAAAGTTGGCCCCAACCAGGTGCTCATCATTTCGGGGCGTGGCAATCGCTTCAAAATCGTCACCGGTGGGCGAGCATTCATCATGCCCATTATCGAACGTGTCGACGATCTCTCCCTCGAAATCATGACCATAGACATCACCACACCCGACGTTCCCACTGTGCAAGGCGTCCCTGTCACTGTTGATGGCGTCGCCCAGGTA
>RFGV01000630.1 GCA_003696605.1 Chloroflexota bacterium
CACCACAACCCATACCACAACCCCTGCCACACCCGCCACCACACCCACCATCGAACCAGCCCGCACCGGCGTCGAAATCGTCCACAGCGAAAAACGAAACGGAACCATCTACCACACCGTCCGCGATCTCCGCAACGGCAACCTCATCAAAAACGTCACCCGCGCTTCAGCCCGCAAACTATGGCACTACGCCATCACCCAGGCCGAAGCCGGCAAACCCGATCCCAACAAAATCAAATGGCAAGGCAACATTGCACTCATCAACCGCCGCCAAAAAGACGACCACACCTGGTACGATCTGGCAATGCGCGAAAACGACAAAATCCACATCTACTACGGCGTTACCGACAGTGGCCTAAACGAAACATGGCTCTCACTCATCGAACAAAGTGGAGAATCCGAATGACCACCACCTATCAGGTAGGCATACTCACCATCAGCGACCGGGGTGCCAGCGGCCAATACGAAGACCGTAGCGGGCCGCTCATTGCCCGCTACCTTCAAGAAAAAACCCCCTGGCAAATCAGCAAACAAACAATAGTTCCCGATGAATTCCCAACCATTGCCCACACCCTGAAACAATGGTGCGACGAAGGCATTCACCTCATCCTCACCACCGGCGGCACAGGCTTTGCCCCCCGCGACATCACTCCCGAAGCCACTCGCAGCATCATCGAACGGGAAACACCCGGCATTGCCGAAGCCCTGCGAGCCGAGAGCCTGAAAATCACCCGCCACGCCATGCTTTCTCGTGGCATTGCTGGCATACGCGGACACACACTCATCATCAATCTACCTGGCAGCCCCAAAGCAGTAAAAGAAAACCTGGATATTTTGCTCCCTGTTTTGCCCCACGCCCTCGATTTACTCAACGAATCTCCTGGCTCAGAAAGCCAGCATCGAACTGTGTAAATCAACCCAGGCATATTACATTTCTGCAGTTTATTTCACAGGAGACAGCATGAGCGCACACCCAATATCATGAATGAAACACCACCATTTTTCATTTTCTCGGCGCTCTCTGTATCTTCGTGGTTTATCTGTTTTCACAGGAGTTTGATACAATGCCAAACCGCACTGGTAAAACAACAACTGCCCTGAATTTACGCACAGGACCAGGAACCGGATTTGATGTTATTGAAATCCTCAAGCCATTCACGCCACTGGAAATTTTGGATACCAGAGGTGATTGGTTTGAAGTTTCGGCTGTGGGGAAAACTGGCTTTGTGCACAGCGCATTTGTTAAACTTGATCCTCCACCCCCACCCGAACCGGTTTCCCCACCAGGGCGTACTGGTAAAACCAAGACTCGATTAAATATGCGAACTGGCCCTGGTACAACAAACTCGATCATTCGGATATTGCCTGCCAATACAGAATTTTCCGTGCTGGGAGAACAGGGTAAATGGTTACATATTCAGGTGGATGGGATGGAGGGATTCGTCCATAGTGATTTTGTGGTTTTGAGCGATCCACCGCCACCTGACCCGCCTAAACCACAAGAGTTGGGGCGGGGTGTTACTACCAGTAATCTGAATTTGCGAGTGGGACCAGGAACGCGATTTATGAGTATTCGCGTTTTGCCACCAAATACGGATTTGGTAATCCTGGCACAAGCAGGCAAGTGGTTAAGAGTACGTGTTGGGGATGCACAAGGGTTTGTGCATGGGGATTTTGTAAGCTGGGCAGATAGGCCGGCTTCACCTCCTTCTCCTCCTGAAGAAGAGCGGGGTAAAACGCGCACAAATTTGAATTTGCGTCGGGGGCCGGGAACGAGTTTTGAGGTTATTCGGGTGCTGCCTTTAGGAACTGAAGTGGTGGTTTTGGAACATCAGGGGGATTGGTTACGTGTTCGCGCCGGACTGGATGAGGGGTTTGTGCATAGAGATTTTGTGATTCTGGACTCGGAGGGGGTCCCGGATGATTTTATTGATCCGGGTGGTGACCCTGCTAATCCGGAGTTGCCACCGTTGCCGGATGTGCCGTTGGAACCGACGTTGACTGAGCGGATTGAGTTGGGGCCGGAGGCAACGAATACGGAGAAGCGTATTGCCAGAACCTGGAATCGGTTTGGTGGATTGTTGGCGGTGTTGTCGGAGCGATTGCGAATTGATCCGGGTGTGGCAGTGGCGGTGTTGATGGCGGAGTCTGCAGGAACGGGGTTTGATAGAAACGGCCGTATGATCATCCGCTTTGAAAATCATATTTTTTATCGTTTGTGGGGACAGAGCAACCGGGAATTGTTTGAGCGGCATTTTCGTTTCTCACCAGAACGTATCTGGCAAGGGCATGCGTGGCGACCCTCTGTAAGTAGCCCCTGGCGTACTTTTCATGGCAATCAGGATGCGGAGTGGGAAGTGTTTACTTTTGCCCGTCAGTTAGATGATACGGCTGCGAAAAAGTCAATTAGTATGGGAGGGCCGCAAATTATGGGGTTCAACTATGCAGCTTTGGGGTATGAGTCGGTGGACCAAATGTTTGCGGCTTTTTCGGCGGGAGAGGTATATCAGATAGTAGGGTTATTTAACTTTATTCAGGGGCCAGGAACACACTCGGAGCGGGTTTTGGCGTTACAGCGGCTGGATTTTGAAGCATTTGCGGCTCAATATAATGGGCCGGGGCAAACGGCCGTTTATGGCAGCATTATCCGCCGCTACTACGAAACATTTAAACGTTTGCGAGAAAGTTAAAAATGACCACAACAACAGGGGAGATTATTCTCAAACCGGGCCGTGAAAAACCGGTACGCAACCGACATCCCTGGATTTTTTCCGGAGCAATTCAGCAAGTACGGGGGAAACCAAAAACGGGCGATATTGTAGAAGTGCTAGACAAAAACGGCCGTTTCCTCGCCCGTGCCTACTACAACCCCCACTCCCAAATCCGTGCCCGCATCCTCACCTGGACATCCAACGAGCCCATAGACCCCACCTTTTGGGAGCATCGCATAAAACAAGCCATTACCGCTCGCCAACTTCTGGCACTTGAACCCGCCACCACCGCCTACCGCCTCATCCACGCCGAAGCAGACGGCCTGCCAGGGCTGATAGTGGACAAATACGCCAATTATCTTGTTATCCAATGCCTCACAGCCGGCATAGACCGTTACAAACAAACAATCATTGAAATTCTGGCGAACCTGCTCCACCCTACGGGCATCATCGAGCGCTCGGATGTAGATGTCCGTCGCAAAGAAGGGCTAGAACCAGTAAGCAGCATTGTGTGGGGCAACAAACCACCAGAACTATTCGTTGTACAAGAAAACGGATTCCTGATGCAGGCCAATTTGCTCACCGGCCACAAAACCGGATTATATTTAGACCAGCGAGAGAACAGAACGGCCGTTTGTCAGCCCCACCACGTCAGCCACAAAGAAATCCTCAACGTCTTCGCCTATACCGGTGGTTTTGCCCTCTATGCCGCTGCCCACCACCCCACCACCATCGTCAACCTCGACAGTTCCGCCACTGCCCTACAAGAAGCCCATCAAAACCTGCAACTCAACAACCTGCACCGCCCTCAAGACGAATACATCACCGGTGACGCCTTCGAAATTCTGCGCTACTACCGCGACACCAACCGTCAATTCGACATGGTCATACTCGACCCACCAAAATTCGCCCACACCCAACGAGACATCGAACGCGCCTGTCGCGGTTACAAAGACCTCAATTGGCTTGCCTTTCGCATCCTTCGCCCAGGCGGACTATTGGCCACCTTTTCCTGTTCCGGCCTCATTAGCGCCGATCTCTTCCAAAAAGTTGTATTTGGCGCACTTGTAGATGCCGGCCGTGAAGCCCAAATTATTCAAACACTAGGGCAGGCATCCGACCACCCCATTTCCCTCACTTTTCCAGAATCTGCCTATCTAAAGGGACTTTTATGTCGCGTCTGGTGAAGCCAACAACTCACGCGCTTGCCGGGTCTTACCCTGATGCAAATACGCCTGAACCAGCAACCGCTTCACCTGTGCTGTCTCCCCCCAGCACATCACAGTCGTTTTGTCACTTACGGTGGCCAATACTTCCTGCAAAAGCGTTTCTGCCTCGGCATAATTCATCACCTTTGTTAGAACTTCGGCCAACCGCAACCTGACCCACAAAGCCTGTAACCGGTTACCTATTACCCTCTCGACAGATAGGGCTTCCCGATACAAAGGCACGGCCGCTTTCGGGTTACCCCGCAGTCTGGCCGTCTCTCCCAAAGCAAACAAAGTCAGCCCCACCCCAGGCAAATAATCGACCTTACGTAACAGCTTCAAGGCCGCCAACAAATAACGTGCAGCCCGGTCAAACTTTCCCAGCGTGTTATAAAACTGCCCAGTCTCTGTCATGGCTTCTCCCATTACCCGCGGCGACTCCTCATCCTGCCGCATTTGCTGCAGCAAATGGTCAATCCGTGCTGCCATTTCCCGGGCCATTTCCAATTGTTCCAACTGGCAAGACATAGCACCTATCTGGCTAAAATAGCGGATTTGCTCATGTGGTTCATACAGTTTTTCAGCCACCGTAAGGGCACCTTCCAGCGCCATCGAAGCGGCTTCATGATCCTCCTGCTGCAAATAGGCATTGCTTTTGTGCAAAAATGCCTCGATAAGTTCCGGTTCGGCACTTACCAGCCAGGCAGCCTGTTCGGCATGAATGGCCTTTTGCAGCATATCGGCGTAATCTCCCTGGAATTGGTGAATGGCAGCCATGCCATTCCATGCCTTGGCCTGAGCGGCAAGATCGCCTTCCAGTTCGGCCGTTTGACGTAGTTGGTCAAGAATTTGCATGGCTTCCACCAGTCGCCCTTGCCGAAACAGCAAATTACTGACTTGTTCTTGCAAACGAATCATCCAGGCTGTCTGGTGTGGTTCACTTTTAATCAGGTTCAATGCCTTAAAGTAATAATCAATGGCATTTTCAATTGCATACATAGAGTGGGCACGCATGGCAGCAAGTTCAAACAGTTCGACTGCTGGTGTCATTTCTCCGGCCTGCTCATAATGACTGGCGATCAGGCTGGCAAATTCAGCCACACGTTCTCTACTTTGGGCTGCTAACCAGTCTGCTACGTGGCGGTGATACTGGGGGCGATCGCGGAGGAGGACGCTTTCGTAGGCAGCTTCGCGGAGCATGGCATGTTTGAAGACATACATTTGTGCATCGGCAAACATGCTTTGTTCGTGGCGGAAGATGAGTTCTCGTTTTTCTAGTGCTTGCAGGGCAGAAATTGTCTCGGCAGGTGGGAGGGGAGGATCGGAGACCTGGTTCATGGCAATAACGGCCGTATCCCAAAAAATTGGCCCAATTACGGCCGCTCTTTGCAATGTCATTCGTTCCAGAGAAGATAGCCGATCCAGGCGTGCCTGTAACACACCGCGCAATGTGGTTGGCATCCGTACATCAGCCAGGCTGTGCCGATTGAGTCGCCACTCTACATCGCCGGGAACGATCACCCCATCTTCGATTAAGGACTTGATGAGTTCTTCGACATAAAAGGGATTGCCTTCAGCCCGTTGCACGACTAACTCACAGAGATCGTCGGGAATTTCTGGCAGTTTACGCAGGATGTCTCGTACCAATTCCTGGCTATCTTCTTTAGAGAGTTGGGAAAGTGTAATGATTTGCCATTGACTGTCGGGGGATTCTCCAGCCATAGCCGGCCAAAACGGCCGTTTCTCAAATAACTCCGGTCGTCCTAACCCAATAATCATCAACGGATGTTCCCGACACACCAACGACAACCTCTCGACCAGAGATAAAGAACTGTCGTCTGCCCAATGAATATCTTCCAAAAACAACAAAGTGGCTGGAGATTCATTCGATATTACGGCAAACAAATCTACCAGATACTGGATAGCTCGTTCCTGTACCTGAGCTGGGGCATCATCGGTTTCTTCACCCATTTCCATGCCAATAAGCTGGCCAATTGCCCACGCCTGCGCCCGCACAGCCTCTTCCGGACGTCCCAATAAATTAGCCATCCCGCGAACAAGCTTCTGCTGGGCCACAGAAGCAGGGTCATTATCTTGAATACCAAAAGTATTTACCAAAAGGTCACGAATAAGCACGTAGGGCAAACGGCCGTTCCACTGATCCGCCCGCCCCCGAAACACCGGCACCGTATAAGGCAACGCCCGCACCCATTGGTGAAATTCATGCATCAGGCGGCTTTTGCCCACCCCCGCCTCACCTACCACCAACACCATTCGACCATGACGCCGTTTCACTGTCTGCTGCACCACAGTTTGCAACGCAGCCATCTCTGTGTCTCGGCCAACCATGCGCGTCTCTACGCCTTCGACACCACGCCCAGAAGAATAAAATGTACGCGGCTTTTGCCCCAACACCAGATAAACCTGAATCGGCGCACTTTTACCTTTAATAGCCACAGGCCCCAATGGTTCTACACTAAACCGCCCCCGAATCACTTTATAAGTCTCATGGCTAATCAAAATTCCCCCAGCCGGTGCGGCCTGTTCCAAACGGCTGGCAACATTTACCGTGTCGCCAATAACCGTATATTCCTCCCCACTGCCTACTTCCCCTAACAAAACCGGCCCCGTATTGATACCAATCCGAAGCTGAAGATCATAAGCAGGACGGCCGTTTTCCACATCCGGCCGATCCAGCTTCATCTCCTTCACAAACTCCTGCAACGCTGCCCGCATTGCCAGCGCCGCCCGAATCGCCCGTTCCGGATCATCCTCCTGAGCCACCGGCACACCAAATACCCCCAACACCCCATCTCCCATATGTTTATCAATCACCCCCCCATTCTCCAGAATTGCCCTGTCCAGACTTTGCCAGAGCAAATTCAGCAGATTCAGCATATTCGTATCAGGCAAAGACTCCGCCACCCCAGTAAACCCCACCACATTGGCAAACAAAATCGTCACCTGTTTGCGCTGGTCAGCCAGACGGTCACCATTATCAGAACCAGCCTGCAAGCTATCGAGTTGCTCTTGCAACACCGAAATTGTCACATCAACAACCCGATCGCCCAAAACTGCTCGTTTGGCTTCTAAAGCCGCAATCGTTTGTATCAGCTTCTGTTGATCAACCATCTATCTGCGCTATATTCACTCTTGTTCTGGGCCATCTGATGAAAACATGACATTTCCCGACATACGTTGTAGCCAGTATTCTGCTTCAGCCTGGTTTCCTGCCCGCAAGTGATGATAAGCAATAACTAACGCATCACCTATCATGCGCCCCCCCACGTGCGTCATGAACCATTCCGCCACACGAGCATGCCAGACCACTTTCTGCTCTTCTGAAATACTATCATACGTCACATTTAGCAGACTGTCATGCCGAAAAATATATTCCTGATGACCGGGTAAAATAGAGGTGCGCTGCCGGAAAATTAATTCTTTTTGTTCCAATTGAGCAATTATTTCATCCACTTGCTCATCAGATAGTTGGGTATGGCTTTGTTGGTTGAGGCGTCTTATGCCAGAGTCCCAAAAAATTCGGCCAAAAATTGCTGCCATTTGCAATACTTGCCTTTCTTCGTCAGGCAAGGCAGCAAACCGTGTGGCCATTAATTCTTCCAGAGAGCGCGGCAGATGAATCTGGTGCAGTTTGCCAGGATGAACCTGCCATTGTGGCTGATCGGGTTCAATAATTTTGCGGTCAATCAACAATCGAATGGCTTCTTCTATGTAAAGGGGGTTTCCGTCAGCAGCAGCGGCCACAGTGTCAATCAGTCGGTTGGGCACAAGGGGGATGTTTTGTAAGAGTTCGCCTAATAAATGATGACTATCTACCAGAGAAAGTGGGGCGAGGTCAAGGCGAACATAACCAGGCATCCCCTGAGTAGAGAGTATTTGCCAGGACGGCCGTTTCTCCAGCAACGTCGGTCGCGCCAGACACACCACAAACAAGGGAATGTGCGGAAAATCCTGCACCAAAAAATCAATCAGATTCAAAGAAGCTTCATCAGCCCAATGCACATCTTCCAAATACCAGACAATCGCATCATATTGTTCCGTAACGGCCGTTAGCAACGCCGCCACATCCCGAAACGCATACAACCGCAACCGGTCTGGCTCATAATACGCCCCCTGCAAATAAGGACTATCCGAAAAATCGAACCCCAACAACTGACCAATAAAATGCGCCCGCTCCCGTGCCCGCTCCCCAAAATCCTGCATCAACTCCATAATCCCCTGCGTCAGCTTCTCGCGAGCCACCTCCATCCGACTACGCAAATGGATATCAAAATAGTTTGTAAACAAATCCCGAATCAGCGCAAATGGCAACTGCTCAGTCCAACGGTGCGATCGCCCCTTAAACAAACAAATTCGTGCAGGGAAAATCCCCAACAAATGCTCAAACTCTGACAACAGGCGCGTCTTGCCCACCCCGGCATCCCCAATCACCATTACCAGTTGCGCCATTTGCTTTTCCTGCGTTTCCTGAAGCAAAAACTGAAGCTGAGCGACCTCTTCCGTGCGCCCCACAAAACGGGAAAACACACCAGCCACACCACTCAAAGCAACCCGAAATGCACGTGGCTTCTCGCGCCGCACCAGATAAGCGACACTATTTTCCCGGTTCCCTGGCAAGACCACATCCTCCAAAGGTTCAACATCAAACATATCCTGAACATGGGAAAAGATCGCTTCAGAGATGACCACACTACCAACAGGCGCAATTCGTTCCAGCAGATTGGCACCCACCACAGCATCACCAACGGCCGTTACCGACTCACTTTGTCCCACCTTGCCCAACACCACGCCCCCCTGATGTATCCCAATACGCATTTGTAACCGGTGATGAGCCGATGCCTCACCCGCCTCCCCATCAGGCACTCCCCATTCGTGACTCAATTCATCATACCAGGCCTGCTCATTAAACAGACGTAACTCCACCTGCATATCCAGCGCAGCCATAATAGCCCGTTTGGCATCATCTTCATGTCGTTCGGGCACACCAAACAAGGCAATTAACCCATCCCCCGTGTGCTTATCAATACGCCCACCCCAAGCCTCAATAACACTATCCAGCCGCAGCCAGAGTGCATTCACGGTATCGCGCACTTCTTCCGCGTCCATCAGTTCTGACATAGCCGTAAAGCCGGAAAGATCGGCCACCAGTGCCACAGCCTGTTCAAACTGTTCGCCGGGTGTAATCGTCTCATCTTGCCAGGCAAACAGTTTGCGACGCAAGGCAGATACAGCCACATCAACCACAGCATCACCTAACAAGGCTCGATTCGCCTCTAGAATAGATACTGCTTCCTCCAAATCTTCCCGTTTTGTTACCAATTTATCGCTATCTCACTACTTTAGTTTTTGTCAAATCAAATGCTTACCCACTGGCACTGTGCAAAAATATCGCATGGGGTTTTCAAGTATGCCCATTATATAATGGGAAAAAGTGAATTGCGAGTTAAATAGTTGTCAATAATATGGTAAATTCGTAACAACGGTGATGTATTTTGAAAAATTATGACTTGCGTCTGGCGGCAGTTGCTACTATACTGCCCGCCGCTGATATGCATGTGGGCGAAACGGCCGTTTCTCCACATGCCACCAAAGGATTACATTCAAACCTTTATCATAACGCCATGAGACTAAAACGACTTGTTCTGCAAGGATACAAAACCTTTGCCAGCAAAACCGAATTTATTTTCGATGAAGGCATCACTGCTATTGTAGGGCCAAACGGCAGCGGCAAAAGCAACATCGCCGATGCCATCCGCTGGGTGCTAGGCGAACAAAGCTACAGCATGTTACGCGGCAAACGCACCACCGACATGATCTTTGCCGGTAGCCAAAAACGCCCCCGCGCCAGCATGGCCCAGGCCATTCTTACCCTGGACAACAGCGATGGATGGTTGCCTATTGACTATTCAGAAGTAGAAATCGGCCGTCGTGCCTACCGTTCTGGCGAAAATGAATACATCCTTAACGGGCAAAAAGTACGCCTGAAAGACATCACCGAACTGCTGGCTACCAGCGGTCTGGCTGAACGCACCTACACGATGATCGGGCAAGGGCTTATTGACCAGGCACTATCTCTGCGAGCAGAAGAGCGGCGTGCCCTGTTTGAAGAAGCAGCCGGTATTATGCACTATAAAAATCGCCGTGCCGAAACCCTGCGCCGACTGGAAGAAACCCAGCGCAATTTGCAACGCATACACGATATTCTGGCAGAAATTCGCCCACGTCTGACTTCCCTCAAAAGACAAGCAACACGTGCCCGCAACTATGAACAACTCCGGGAAGATTTACACAACCATTTGCGTATCTGGTATGGCTATAAATGGGAACAGGCTAAAAAGGAAATGCGCCGGGTGCGAGAAGAAGCAGCCGCAGCCGAAGCCGCCTGGCAAGCAAGTCGGCAGCAACTTCAGATACAACAGGATAAAATCGCTGCCATTCGCCGCGAATTGAATCAGTTGCAGGATCGCCTGACCGAATTGCAAAACAATCGAGACGAAACACGGGAACAACTGGAAAAAGCCAGTCGTGAAGCGGCTGTTTTGCAGGAACGACGGCAATCGTTGGCACGACAGTTGGCAGAAATTGAGGCCGAGTTGCCTGCGCTGCTGGCACAACGGGAAGCAGCAGCGACTGAATTGGCTGAAGCCACGGCCGAATTAACCGCGGCTCAGGCTGAATTACAAATGCACCAACAACAAATGGCTCAGTTCAATGCCAGCTTTGAAGCAACGCAGGCCGAAATCAATCGCTGGCAAGCCAAACTGCAAACCTGTGAGCAACAGCACCAAACAGCTCAGACGAAATTGGCACAGGCAGAAGGTCAGTTGAGCCAGTTGCAGGAGCGGTTGCAGGAACAAAATACGGCCGTTTCTACCACTGAGTCAGAAAAAATGGCTGAATTGGAACAGCTTGTAGCCCAATATACGGCCGTTTTGGAATCGGCCCAATCCCGCCTGGATGAATTACGGCGTCAGCGTGAAACCTATCAGGAAAGACGACACGAACTCATTCAGGAACTCAAATGGCTACGGCGAGAAGCACGGGATGCTGAAAATAACCTGAACAAGCTACAAAACAACCTGGCCCGTTTGGAAGCGCGGGTAGATTTGCTGAATCAGATGCGGCACAAGGAAACGGCCGTTTCTCCCGACACCCCCACCCTGGGCCAATTCGCCAGCCTCATCACCATTCCCGCTGCCCACCAGACAGCCCTGGAAGCAGCCCTCAATCACCGCCTCGCCACCCTTGCCGTGCCCGACTCCAACACACTCTGGCAACTGATCAACGGCCGTTCTGACCAACGCACCCTCATCGCTGCACTCGACACCATCCACCCACCCCACATCGAATTCCCCCAAGACACGGCCGTTTTAGGGCGCGCCACCGACCTGATCACCTTCGACACCAAAATCGCCCCCCTGGCCCACCTCCTGCTCGATCCCATTCTGCTCGTCCAAGACGAACAATCCGCCTACCGGTTAGCCACCAAACTACCTGCCGGTTCAATGGCCGTCACACCCGATGGCCTCATTGTTCACGCCGGCGGCCTGGTCGAACGGCAGCCAGCCAACAACAAAGACAGCATTTTGGCACGAGAAAAAGCCTGGCGCGAAGCAGTTGCCGAACTGGAAACAGCCAAAGCCACTGTTTCCGAAAAAAGCCTTACTGTTACCCGCCAACAACAGTATATTCAGGAAAAGCAAAACGAAGTAGACGAACTACAAAACGAAGAACGCCGACTGGCACGACTGGAACATGAGGCCAGCCAACGCGTCGCTCAAGCACAACGTAACCTGGACCGCGCTCGCCAGCAACACGACTTTCTGGCTCGTCAGCGAGAAGCGCAGGTACAGGAACAAAAACGGCTTCAGGAACGTATTCGGACACTTCAGGCAGAAATTGAAGGGCAAAAAGCAGAGATAGTTCGGCTGGAAACGGCCGTTGCCGACGCCCGCACCCATTTAGAAGCCCTGCCCATCGCCGAAGCCACCCAACAACGCGAAACCCTCCAACAACAAATCCGCACAGCCCAAACCATCGTCGCTGGCCGCCAGGCTGTGGTAGATAGTCGCCGCGCCACCCTTACCCAAATAGACCAACAAGTACATCGGCTACAAGAACGCCAAAGCACCCTGAAAAAACAACAAGAAAATTTGGTACTAGACAAAGCTCAGGCCGAAGTAACCGGATTACACCATCACCTGGAAGCACTGGACGAAAAAATACGGCCGTTGCGCGACACCATCACCGCCACCCGCAAACAACTCACCACCCTCGAAGACGAACTCACCCACCTGCAAAAACAAACCCACAACCACGAAACCCACTTCACCCAGGCCCGCGTCGCCCTCAGCCAACACAAAAGCGAAATGGAAGGCCTCCAGGAGCGCATCAAAGCCGACCTCGGCATTGTCGCCCTCAGCTACGACGAAGACCAAACCGGCCCCACCCCTCTGCCCATGAGCGAAGTTGTCGAACAACTACCCGCCATCACCGAACTCCCCCCCGACATCGAAGACACCATCCAGAACCACCGCGCCCAAATACAACGAATGGGCGCAATCAACCCCGACGCCCCTGCCGAATACGAAGAACTGGAAAGCCGCTACGAATTTCTCACCCAACAAGTCGAAGACCTCACCGAAACCGAAGCCCGTCTGCGCCAGGTTATTGCCGAACTGGACGATCTTACCTCCCGCGCCTTTGCCGAAACAGTAGAAAAAGTCAACGCCGTCTTTGGCGACACCTTCAAACAACTCTTTGGAGGCGGAACAGCCCGTCTTATCCTCACCGACCCGGATGACCTCACCATTAGCGGTGTGGACATTATTGCCCGCTTGCCCAATCGGCGTGAGCAAGGGCTAGGATTACTCTCCGGTGGAGAACGCTCCCTGACAGCCGCTGCCCTCATCTTCTCCCTCCTCAAAGTCTCTCCTACACCCTTCTGCGTCATGGACGAAGTGGATGCAGCCCTGGACGAAGCCAATGTCAACCGTTTTCGTGACCTTTTACGAGAGTTAAGTGCCAGGACTCAATTTATCGTCATTACGCACAATCGGGGAACAGTTCAGGCAGCCCAAACAATTTACGGTATCAGCATGGGGGCAGATAGCGCAAGCCAGGCCATCTCTATTAAGCCGGAAGAGTACCTGGCAATGGCAGAAAACGAAATCTAATCCCATTATCTTGGCCAGTGAAACTGGAAACCCAAAGATTAAAGATAACGAGGGAGGCAAGTGTATTTTGTCTCCCTGTGGTTTTATATGGCTGGCAGCTCAATTTTTAACAAACAAACCCTGATAAATATTGCCCCTGGTATATAAAATGCATTCAACTTGCCAGGAGCGTTACATTTTCTTAACATTCGTGTATTGCCCACCTTACAACCCTCACCTATAATTGCCCCGTTCAATTGTTTGTTCTGACGGTCTGATAAAGGCTGTTTTTGGTAATTTTCCATGTTGTTCTTCATCACACTCAAATAACAGGTATCGGTATGAGTTTTTCTCCAGGTACACAAGTTGGCGCGTACGAAATTGTGGAGCAATTGGGACAGGGTGGCATGGCTACGGTGTACAAAGCGTATCATGTTGCCCTGGAACGGTACGTGGCTATCAAGGTTTTGCATCCCACATTCAAGGAAGATGAATCGTTTTTGCGTCGCTTTTCGCGTGAGGCGAAGGTAGTAGCCCGGCTGGAACATCCGCATATTGTGCCTGTATATGATTTTGCCCGCCATGAGGGGTATCCGTATCTGGTTATGCGGTATATCGAAGGGGAGACGCTTAAGGACAGGCTGGCACAAGGGGCTTTGTCGCGAGATGAGATATTGCGGATTGGAACGGCCGTTGCCGAAGGGCTTGATTACGCCCACAGCCAGGGAGTTCTCCATCGAGACATTAAGCCATCCAATATCTTGCTTACCAAAGGGGGAGGTGTTTATATCACCGATTTTGGTTTGGCCCGTATCACCCAGGCCGGGCAAACAACCCTCTCGCAAGATATGATGATGGGAACGCCCCAGTATATTTCGCCCGAACAGGCTAAAGGGGTGGCCGATCTGGATGGCCGGACTGATGTCTATTCATTTGGCATCGTCCTTTATGAAATGGTTACAGGTCGTGTTCCCTTCCAGTCAGAAACCACTTACTCTATCATCCACTCCCAAATTTTCGATCCACCGCCGCCACCAAGCACATTTAACGAGAAAGTCAGTCCAGCAGTAGAAGCCGTTTTACTTAAAGCATTGGCCAAAGAACCTGCTGACCGGTATACAACAGCTGGTGAATTAATGATGGCATTCCGACAGGCATTGCTGGCAGCCCCCACTGATATTGGGCGACCGGGAGTGGCTGTTTTGCCTGATTACACGCCACTGGCTGCCACTCAGATAGCAGAACCAGAAACGGCCGTTCCTCCCCTGCCCGAACTTGGTGCAGGAACACCCCCCGGCAGCGAAACGGTTCCTGGCTCTGCCACAACCCCGAAAGAAACGGCCGTTGCCCCAACCACCCGCCGCCAATCCACACGCACCCTCCTCCTCGGCATCCTCCTGGGCATGTTCCTGTGTGCCGGTCTCATCTTCCTTATCATCTTACGCC
>RFGV01000631.1 GCA_003696605.1 Chloroflexota bacterium
GGGGGGGGTGGGGAGTGTGGGGGCGGCAGGGGTGAAGGTGGGCAGGCTGGCGATGGCGGCGCGGGTGGGAACGGCCGTTTCTGCCTGGCAGCCTATTAGCAGTAAGAACAACATAAATATGCCAATGAATATCCATGTGTGGAGATTAACCTGTTTTAATTGCATAAGTCCATGATACCATTGCTGGCAATAGCAGCCAATGGGATGGGTGAGCTGCATTGGCAACGTATGGGTGGGGGTGCTACAATCTCGTAGTTAGTTACCGGTGTGGTTTATTGTTGCTATTGTGTAATTATTTGGTAGATGGTGGTGTGGAGATGTCTTTTTGGTTGGTTATCAAATTGTTGATAGTTGTTTTGTTTTTGGTGATGTTTTTGCGCCGACCATCTTTGGTGTGGGGGGTAGGGTTGCTAACGGTGACAACGGCCGTTTTGCTGGATACGGTGTTGGGAACTTTTGGCCGGGAAGAAATGCTGGCGCAGCTGGGCTTTTTCTTTTATGTGATTAGTGGTTTTTTGTTTGCAGGTGCAGCTTTCTGGCTTTTAGGTTTGTTGCGACCGATGACGGAATCGGCCGTTTTCCCTGTGGCGGCTTCCTCCCCTGTCCGACAACATCAGTTAAGCCCATCACGCCCTTTGCGTCGCGTAGAGGGCACCAACACGGCGTTTGACCGGCAGATGTTGTATGATGAAATCCGCCAACGTTTTGGCCGAGAGGATATTCTGGATTTGATTTTTGACCTGGGAATTAACGAAAACGATGTGATGGCTCTGGATCAGCCAATGAATCAGTTAATTGTCAGTCTGATGGATTTGGCCGAACAGCGGGGGCAGATGGGTGCATTGGCGTTGGCTGTGGAGCGAATTCTGACACCACCACCACCTGAAAATTTGCCCCGCCTGGAGAAAATAACGGCCGATTCTCCCCCGACTATCTTGCGCCATTATTTGCTTACTCATTACAACCTGGAGCAATTGGCCACAATGGCTCAGGCTTTGGGGATTGACTGGGAGCAGATTGGGGGGTGGAGTAAGAAGACGAAGGTGCGGGAACTGTTGCTTTATTTGTATCGTCGGAATCGGATTGATGAATTGGTGGCGGAGATGAGACAAGCACTGGAAACGGCCGTTGCCGATGATGCCGATCTTCCTTCTTCAGACTAATTGCTTTTCCCTCAAATGAATTGAAAACAACAGCCCATGAA
>RFGV01000632.1 GCA_003696605.1 Chloroflexota bacterium
ATATTAAGTAGGTCAAAGAAGACTTGCCGTATGCCAAATACTTTGCTTTTGTTGTATTTCATGTTTTTTTCCTGGTTATTACTCAACTACCTCATTATCTGAAATATGGATATGGCCGGAAAACTCTATATCCTTGAATATGCGTGCGCCTCCAGATACCTTCACTCTGTCAGACAACTTTGCATTACCATATACCTTAGCCCAACCAGACACATCCGCGTGGTCATGTACATGCGCTGTACCGAACACTTTTGCCCTATGGAACACCCTAGCATTACCAGATATCCGCGCTTTGCCATACACTTTTGCGTAGCCAGAGACTTCCGCGTTATCTAGAACCTTCGCGCTTTCAAACACTTCTGCGTTGCCGTACACCTTTGCGTTGTCACAAACATCTGCACTGCCGTACACTTTTGCGTTACCAGACACCTCAGCACGGCCAGACACTACAGCATTGTCGAGTATCCTCGCATTACCGAATACACACGCACTGCCGCACACAATAGCGGTTATTCCGATAAATGCGGTGGGCGAAGCATAAGCTGTCTCAGCTACCCATCCGCCTCCGTTTGGATGGCGGTGATAAGCCACATCATCCATTATCATAGTAGCGTCCCATGATGCGTCGTTCACGGTTACACCAGTATCACCCGGCCAACGGGCCGCTACCTTGTTTACTGTCAGCTCCATTCAATGATCTCCTGTTTTGCCGCCCATTTCAGGCACATCTCCATGTGTCCTTCGTTCGCGCTCCTGGCGTCGTTGTAGGCTGCAGAGTCTTCTTCTAGGCCATTGTGTGTTGGGAACCCGCAACAGCAGCCCGGCGCGTCACAAGGCTTCCCCGCCATGAACACCATTGTTTCGTACTTCCTGCCATATCCGATCTCTTCGTATCCATGTTCCTTAAGGTACTCGGCCTCTGCCTGTTCACTCCCGCCGCTGTGTCGAGGGTGCAGGTACTCACCAACTGTTGACACGATAACCCTACCTACTTGAGTGTGTAAATGAAATCTGCACCACCGACCGACGCACAAGTGTCCAGCGTGTCCCGACCATTTCCATTCTGATTGTGGAATCATGTTTTTCTCCTTTATATGGCCTACCCATACAGTTGTCTCAGTTGATTACGCTCGTATGTAAGTGCATTGTACCTGTCTTCAAGGTATGCGAGCCAATATTCGTTGTCCGTTTTATAGGCCGCCTCAATAAGCCACAGCAACATATCTAACATGCTGTTAACAGCCTGTATCCTTTTATATGATTCTAGTTTGTCCATTACGGCCTCCAGCCGTTTTACATTGGTGACGATGGCCCATACTACTC
>RFGV01000633.1 GCA_003696605.1 Chloroflexota bacterium
GGGCAAGAAAGAAGAAGAAGATTTTGAAGAGTAATTTGGAAGCCCTGGGGCAAAACCAGGGCTTGTTTGTTTGTTAAACCTCCTCCTGATTTTGGGAATGTCTTGGAAAGGCCGGGTTTGTGCCCGGTCTTTTGTTTTGGGTACGGGTGATGGTGTCGTTTGTGTGGGTTTTGGCTACAATGGGGCGCTATGCGACGACGATGGAGAGAGTTGGTACTGTTGTTGGTGGTGTTGGCGGCAACGGCCGTTTTCCGTTTGACTGGTATTGATTGGGACGGGTACGAACATTTTCACCCGGATGAACGGTATATTGCCTGGGTAGCAACGACTATTGAATGGCCTGCTGATTGGCAAACGGCATTCAAACCACATCAAACGACGCTAAATCCCTTTTATTGGCCTGCGGCTGAAACAACAGATGGCATTGTTGTGCCGCAAGATATGCCGCGCAAGTTTGCGTATGGTCATGTGCCATTGTACCTGGGGGTAGGGGTGACACGGTTGACCGAGTGGGTTGGGGAATGGTTACGGCCGTTCTTGCCCCCTGATTGGCTGCTTACCCGTGATATCTTCAATGGTGCGAACTGGAATGAATACCGACACCTGACGGCCGTTGGACGCTTGCTCACGGCTATCACTGATATGGCTACCGTGCTGATGATTTACCTGTTGGGGCGGCGATTGTTTGCCCCTGCTGCCGGGCTGCTGGCAGCCAGTTTTTTGGCCGTGAATGTCATGCATATTCAGTTGTCCCATTTTTTTACAGTTGACCCGTTTATGACTTTTTTTGTCGTAACGGCCGTTTACTGTATGGCCTGCGCGCTGACAACATCCGGCAAGCGAACAGGCAACTGGCTACTGTGGGCCAGCATAGCCACTGGCCTGGCAGTTGGGTCTAAATTTTCGGCAGTGATGCTGATTTTTCCCCTCACCCTAACGGCCGTTTGGAGCCAAAAACAGCATTGGAAACAGTGGCTGACAATATCCATATTTGTCGTTGCGGCCACCTTTGCCCTTACAAATCCGTTTGCCATACTCGACCTGACCTGTGAAGTGCGAACTCCGGCCACCCACCTTGGCCCACTGACTATTCCGTCTATCAATTGGGGGGCGTGCTATTTGGGCAATATCGGTACACAAGGCGCTATGGTGCGCGGTGAACTGGATTTACCTTTTACGCGCCAGTATGCGGGTACATTGCCTTACCTGTATTATCTGGAAATGCAATTCCGCTGGGGAATGGGGCCGTTGCTGGCCTTGGTAGCCTTTGCCGGGTTGGGCTGGGCGATTTGGCATGGCTGGCGGCAGTTGGGATGGGGGGGCAGGCCAGCGCGGGAAAAGGTGCAACAGTGGCTGGCGGGAATAACGGCTTTGCAATTTGATCGTTTTGTACCTGAAGACGGCCGTATTCAGGCACAATTGGTCTTGTTGGCCTGGGTGATGCCCTATTTTCTGATAACGGGTGGATTTTATGTCAAATTCATGCGCTACCTGCAACCGATTACCCCATTTCTGGCCTTATATGGGGCAGCCATGCTCTGGCAGTGGCCTCGGTCGTGGTGGCGACGCGGGGTAATAACGGCCGTTTTGCTCACCACCACCCTCTACGCTATCAGCTTCATTAACATTTACAGCACTCCCCATCCCTGGATTGCTGCCTCTCAGTGGATACATACCCACGTTCCAACCGGCTCCCTCATCCTCAGCGAACAGTGGGATGATCCCTTGCCCGTCACCCTGACAATAGACAACCAACTATACTCCCGCCAGGCATACCGTTTGGCAGAACTACCCTGGCTGACACAAGTTGATGAGCGAGATACCCGTGAAGCCTTGTACCAAAACCTGGAACTATTGGCACAGGCGGACTATGTTGTCATTTCATCCAACCGTGTGTATGGGGTTATTCCCCGTTTGCCAGAGCGGTATCCGCTTTCCAGCCAGTATCATCAGCTTTTGTTCGATGGGGCGTTGGGGTATGAACTTGTTTTTGTGACGGACCGGGCGCCCAATTTGGGTGGATTTTTTCTCCAACCAGACACGTTTGGTTGGCCTGGGTTACGTCCGCCGGCAAAGGTGGCCGCGTATCTGGCGGCACGGTCTGGGGTGCGTTGGGGCCGCGCGGATGAGAGTTTTACGGTATATGATCAACCATTGACGATGATTTTTGCCAATACAGGGCGAAAAACGGCAGCGGAGATGCTGGCGAGTTTTCGCGTAGTGAATAGCGGCGAGTAAAAGAGAGGATGATGAGTCGAAAGTATTTGTTTTTGACGGTGTTTGTGGGGGGGATGAGTACGCTGGCAATAGAATTTACAACCAGCAGGATGTTACAGGCGGTTTATGGGACTTCGAATATTGTCTGGGCAAATGTGATCGGGTTGGTGTTGTTATTTTTGACAGCAGGGTATTTTTGGGGTGGGAGTCTGGCTGATAAACGGCCGTTTCCTCATGTTTTTTATATGCTGGTGACATTGGCTGGATTGAGCAGTTTATTTTTTCTATTGCTTACCAGTCTGTTATTGCGCTCGGCAGCATCGGCTTTAGCAGCTGTAAACTTGAATGCCATACTTAGCTCCCTGGTTGGTGTGGTTTTGGCGTTGGCTGTCCCGGTGACTTTGCTGGGTTGTATTTCCCCGTTTGCCATACGGTTGGGCGTGCAAGATGTACGTGAGGCAGGGCGTATCAGTGGCCGCATTTATGCTATTTCCACCTGGGGGAGTTTGTTGGGTACATATTTGTCAGTGTTGGTGACAATTCCGCTGACGGGTACGCGCATAACGGCTGTTCTTTTCGGTTTGTTGTTAACGTTGGTGGGGATTGGTGGTATGTGGCAAACACACCGCCGGTATGCCTTAGGCTTGTTGGCATTTGGCGGCGCTGTTTTGCTGGCTGCCTGGCCCTGGACACAAGGCACCCTAAAGGCATATCCGGGACAGGTATATGAGACGGAATCGGCCTACAATTACATTCAAGTAGTACAACAAGATGATTGTTACTATTTGTTGTTAAACGAAGGGCAGGCATTTCACTCGTTTTATTGTGAAGGTGGGCGTGTGCCTCGCATTTCTGTCTGGAGTATTATGCTGGCAGCCCCGTATTTTAATCCCGCCCCTGTGCGTGTAAATAGCCTGGGTGTTGTTGGTTTGGCGGCCGGCACGATTCCCAAACAATATACGATGGTGTATGGTGATATTTCTGTTGACGGGATTGAACTGGATGGAGAAATTGTGCGGGTGGGGCGAGCGTATTTTGACCTGACAGAGCCAAATATTCGGGTCATTGTTGGCGACGGCCGTTATGAGTTAAACCGTCTGGATGTTCGTTATGATGTGATTACCCTGGATGCTTACAAAGTTCCGTATATTCCCTGGCATCTTACCACCCGTGAATTTTTTGGTGAAGTAAAGGCACATCTGACCGAGCAGGGTGTTTTGGCAGTAAATGTGGGGCGGGCGCCGCATGATCGGCGGCTGGTTGATGCGATTGCTGCCACATTGTTGACGGTATTCCCTTCAGTACATGCCATTGACGTTCCTGGATCACTGAATACAATTCTGGTGGCAACTGTGCAGCCGACTACAACAGATAATTTGCGGCAAAATTTGGCCGAGTTGCCGGAAGAGGCGCATCCTTTGTTACGGGCAGCTTTGGAAACGGCCGTTGCCAACATCGTCCCGGTTACACCTTCTGATGTTGTGTTCACAGACGAACGTGCCCCAGTAGAAACAATTGTGGACTCTCTGGTTATCCGCTTTTTATTAGAAGAAGGTCCGGCTGGTCTGCCGGGGTTGGGTATCACAACAGAAGATTAAAGCATTCTTCAGGAGTAATCTCATGCAAAATTCAACGATGGTAACTATTGTACGGTGGCTGGTCACCCTGGCCATGCCCATTTTTCTGGGATTCACAACAATTGTTTTGATTATTCGGCCTGCCTATCCTCGTTATGAATATGGCAAAGCCAATTTCCCCCCTGATCCTTACGGCTTTACGCCAGAGCAGCGCCTGTCATTGGCTTTGGTGGCTGTGGATTATTTGCGTCGCCCAGAACCGGCGGAAGAAGTTATTTTTATGCTGGAAGATCAGCGGTTGCCGGGAACTGATCAGCCTTTGTATAACGAACGAGAAATCAAGCATATGATTGATGTGAAGCATCTGACGGATGCGATTCGTCGCATTGATTGGGTGGCAGCCATCCTTGTGGTAGGCGGGTTGGCGTTTTTGTTCTGGCGGCCGGAAACACGGGTGGCAGGTTATCGAGCCATGTTGCAGGGTGGTATTTTGACGACGGCGATATTATTGGGAATTGCGTTGTTTATTTTGGTGGGGTGGAATTTGTTTTTTGTGCAGTTTCATGAATTGTTGTTTCCACCGGGAACGTGGACTTTTGCGTATAGCGATTCTCTGATTCGGCTATTCCCGGAGAAGTTTTGGTTTGATTTGGGTGTGATTTTGAGTGTAGGTACGTTGCTAGAAGGAGTCATTACGGCCGTTTTGGGTTATGTCCTTTGGAAACGGGTGATGTGATATGATGAGCCAGAAATATGTACTCATAACAGGTGTGTCTTCAGGCATTGGGTATGCAGCGGCAGCCGAACTGGTAGCACGAGGTTATCATGTGTTTGGCAGTGTGCGGCGCGAAGCAGATGCAGCGCGGGTGCAACAGGCGTTGGGGGAAGAAGGGTTTACACCCCTGTTGTTTGATGTGACAGACGAGGCAGCGGTGAAAACGGCCGTTTCCCACGTCGAAACTGTGGTTGGTGAAAATGGACTCACAGCCCTGATCAACAATGCTGGCATTGCCATTGCTGGCCCGCTAATGCATATGCCCCTCGACACATTCCGCCAGCAATTCGAAGTGAACCTGTTCGGGTTGCTGCATGTCACCCAATGTTTTTTGCCCCTCCTCGGTGCTCGCCAAAACTGTCCCCATCCCCCTGGTCGTATCATTAATATCAGCTCTGTCAGTGGTCGTATTGCTTATCCTTTTATGGGCGCATATGCCGCATCAAAACATGCCCTCGAAGCATTGTCGGATGCATTGAGGCGAGAACTCATGCTGTATGGGGTTGATGTTATCGTCATTGAGCCAGGTACTGTCCGTACTCCCATTGTGGGCAAGTTTGGCGAACAGATAACTGCCTATGCCAATACCGATTATGCCCCTGTTCTGTTCGCACTGGAAAAAAGTGTGGGCAGTCGGGAAGCTTCTGCATTACCGGTGGAGCGGGTGACAAAAGTTATTGTGACAGCTCTGGAAAGTAAACGGCCGAAAACCCGTTACGCCATCCCTCGCAAACGTTTGACTGGTTGGTGGCTTCCCCGCTGGTTACCAGATCGCTGGCTGGATCGGTTGGTTGGCCGCCAGCTTGGTTTTCGCTAAGCTTTTTGCCTGACGAAAAACGGCCGTTGCCAGCCAAAAAACACATCACACCAACCTCCACCCCTCCCCGCTCTCCGCCCTGTCTGTCGAGTTGCCTGGAAGAGCCTGCTGAAAACATCAGCAGGCTTTTTTGCATATAAGTTACAGACTGACCGGTCGGTTTTCTTGACGTGAGTGTGTGTTTGGTATATGATACAGACTGACTGGTCGGTTTGTTTTGCATTAAGAGGTGTTTATGAGTCCACGTAAAGTTGATACAGAGGCACGAAAGGAACAAATTTTGGCAGCGGCGATGCAGGTGTTTGCCCAAAAGGGGCTGGATGGCGCGACAATGGATGATATTGTGCGGGCATCTGGTTTGAGTAAGGGGGGGCTTTACTGGCATTTTAAGGGTAAGGATGACATCATCATGAGCATTTTGACGCAGTTTTTTGACCAGGAGCTGGCTGTGCTGGAGGAGATACGGGGAGCGGATATATCGGCTTCGGATCGGTTGCGTCAGTTGGCAGCACAGATAATGGCTGATCTGGAGATGTTGGCGCCGATGTTGGCGATTTCGTTGGAGTTTTATGCATTGGCGGCACGGCGGGAGGAAGTGCGGGTGTTTATTCGGGAGTATTACGGCCGTTATCGGGCTGCCTTGAGTGCGTTATTGGCTGAGGGGATTGAGCGAGGGGAGTTTCGTTCTGTTCCGTCAGTGGAGGCTATTGCTAATACGCTGATTGCGCAACTGGAAGGCATTATGCTGGTCTGGAGTATTAATCCGGAAGCGTTTGAGTTGCGGGTGCAGGTAGAAACGGCCGTTGAGCTTATCCTGGCTGCACTTGTTCCGCACAAGGGAGAGACAGGCCATGATTCGTAAAGCTACCAAACCACAGCCGCCACGCGGCTGGCGACGTGTTCTTTTTCGCCTGCCCATTTGGCTTTATCGGTTGCGCCTGGGAAGGCTTTTGGGTTATCGGTTTCTGCTTATTCACCATGTTGGCCGTAAAACCGGTTTACCCAGGCAGGCGGTTGTTGAAGTTGTTCGCTATGACAGAGAACAGGGTGTTTTTATTGTGGCGGCTGCGTTTGGCAGGAAGACGGATTGGTATCAAAACATTTTGAAGCAACCAGAAGTAACTATCCAGGTTGGGGGGCAAACGCTGGCGGCTACGGCCGAACCTTTGGCAGTTGTCCAGGGAGGGGCAGAGATGGTGGATTATGCCCGGAGGCATCCGGGTACTGCCAGGGCACTGTCCCGAATGTTGGGATATGTTATGGATGGTACAGAGGATGATTACCGACAATTGGGAGAAAGTATTCCATTTGTAGCTTTTCGCATTAATCAAACAAATTTTTGAAGAACAGGGAGTTAATCATGAACGCACCATTAATTGAATGTCGGCAAGTAAAACGGTTTTACCAAATGGGTGAAGTGACTGTGCAGGCGTTGCGTGGTCTGGATTTATGTGTGGATTCTGGGGAGTTTATTGTCCTGTTGGGGCCTTCGGGGTCTGGCAAAACGACGACACTGAATTTGATTGGTGGGTTGGATCGGCCAACGGAGGGGCAAATTGTTGTGGCGGGTGAGGATATTACCCGTTATACCGAAAAACAATTAACAGATTACCGTCGTCGTAAGATTGGGTTTGTGTTTCAGTTTTTTAATCTGATTCCTTCGCTAACGGCGGTGGAGAATGTGGAGTTTGCTCTGACGTTGACGGAGCAGAACGGCCGTAATCTTCGGCGGAAGGCAGTGGCACTTCTCGATCTGGTGGGGCTGGCGGATCGGGCTGATCATTTTCCCAGCCAGCTTTCTGGTGGTGAGCAACAACGGGTGGCTATTGCTCGTGCATTGGCTAATCATCCGCCTATTTTGCTGTGTGATGAACCAACAGGGAATCTGGATGCTGGAACCGGGCAACAGGTTTTGCAGGTTATTCGGGAATTGAATCAACAAGAGGGGACGACTGTGGTGTTGGTGACCCATAATACAGCAATTGCCCCAATGGCGGATCGGGTGGTGCGTTTGCGGGATGGCCAGATAGATCATATTGAGGTGAATGAACGGCCGTTGTCTGTAGCTGAGCTTGCCTGGTAATCCGATAGCCATTTTGTAAAGGGAAGTGAGAATTATGAACAGGACATTGTTGTTGAAAAGCTTGAGGGACTTGCGTAATGCATGGGCACAAACGCTGGCTCTGATTTTTATTGTGGCGTTAGGTATTGCCAGTTACATTGCTTTGGTGAGTGCGTATCGGGATTTGGGTGCTTCTTATCAGCATACTTATGAACAGCTCAAATTTGCAGATGTGACGTTTGCTGTTCAGGGGGCGCCGGCGTTGGTGGCGACTGAAATTGAGCAGGTTTCAGGCGTAACGGCCGTTGCGCCGCGCCTGGTTATTGATACGGGGTTTGAGCGAGCAGATGGTGAGCAAATACGGGCTCGAATTATTGGTGTTCCGCCAGATGATCAACCTGCGGTTAATCAGGTGTTGGTGGAAGACGGCCGTTATTTGACTTCGGATGATATCAGAGCCGTTTTGTTGGAATCCCATTTTGCAAAAGTATACGGCATTAAGCCGGGTGATACCATTACGCCTATTATCAATGGCGAAAAGATTACGCTCACGGTGGCAGGTGTGGTTGCCAGTCCAGAATACCTGATTGTTAGTCCCAGTCGTCAGGAAATTTTCCCATCGGTGCGTACATTTGCCGTATTGTTTATGGCTATGCCAGAATTGCAGACGTTGACGGGCCGAGAAGGGGAAGTCAACGAATTTGCTGTGTTGGTGGATGAGAATAGGGACCGGGAAGAGGTGATTTCGGAGATTACGGCCGTTCTTGCTCCCTACAATCTGGAGACCACCATCCGTCAGGAAGACCAACCATCCAATGCGACATTGCGGCTTGATCTGGAAGGGTATCGGGAGATAGCGTTCCTGATGCCAGGGCTGATTTTGCTGGTGGCTGCGGCATCTGTGTATGTTATGTTAGGGCGGCTGATACGTGCTCAGCAACCGCAAATTGGCTTGATGAAGTCACTGGGGTATAGCAATACGGCCGTTCTTGCCCACTATCTTACCTTTTCCCTGCTTATTGGCATTGTTGGGTCCGTGCTTGGTGTCATTGGTGGCCTGGTGCTCACAAGAGGCATCACCAGTGCTTATGCCAATGAACTGGGAATTCCACTTGTACAAACCCGCCTGCATCCCGACCTTTTTGTCAGCGGCGTTTTACTCAGCCTCTTCTTTGCTATTTTGGCAGGCTTGGGGCCAGCACGAACATCTGCCCGTATGGCGCCAGCCATCGCCATGCGTCTCGATCCGGCAACGGCTCTTTCTGATGGGCACAAATCCTGGCTGGAGCGTTGGTTGCAGCTACCTCTTTCATTCCGCTTGCCTTTACGAAATGTTTTTCGGGTGCGTCGCCGTTCATTCAGCACCGGATTGGGTATAGTGTTTTCGTTTATTTTGGTGCTGATGAGTTGGGGCATGATTGATTCTATGAATGGGTTGCTTCGACGCAACTTTGAGGAGATTGAGCAATGGGATGTTGTAGCTGTGTTTGATACACCACAAACCGAGGCACTGGTGGACAAGGTTGCAGGCTGGGAAGGTGTGCAGGAGGTTGAGCCATTGATTCAGTTGCCTGCCACAATTCGGACGGATAGTAAAGATGAGGATGTGTTGTTAACGGCCGTTTCTCCTGCCCAAACCATGCACATCTTCCAGTTCTCGGATAGCCTGACACCTGAAGCAGCTCTGGCCAATGATCAGGTTGTGTTAGCAACCACTCTGGCCAACAAGCTCGGTTTGCAAACAGGCGACACAGTGATTTTGGACACCCCTTTTGGCGAGCACAAATTTACATTAAGTGGTGTGAGTGATGAATTTTCGGGCACAGTTGCCTATATTTCGCTGGAGCAGGCACACCAGATCGCCAACATGCCCATGCCGGTTTACAATGGCCTTTATCTGAAAGTTGATCCGGCTAAAGAACGGATGATAAAACGGGACCTTTATCATCTTCCGGGTGCAGCAAGCGTACAACTCAAGTCTGATACTCGGGCAGATATTGAGTCTCTGATGGGATTGTTTTATCTCTTTATGGGGATTATGATGGCATTTGCATTAGGAATGTCTTTTGCCTTGCTCTTTAATGCCATGACGGTCAATGTGTTGGAGCGGGAGCGTGAACTGGCGACCATGCGGGCAATTGGAACACAAAACGGCCGTATTGTTCGCTTGCTTACCCTTGAAAACATCATCCTTTGGGCTGTAACCCTTCTTCCTGGTCTGATATCAGGCACCTGGGTTGCCCAACAAATGGGACAAGCCTTTAGTTCCGAATTGTTTTCCCTGCAAATCACCATTTCTCCATTGAGTTACCTTTTGACCGCATTGGGCATTCTCGTTACCATGCTTTTGGCGGCGATACCGGCCATTCGTCGCGTCAATCGGCTTAATTTGGCCGAAGCAACCAAAGTCCTTACCTGATTGCTGTATAATAAGGCTATCTGACCGGTATTTGTGCTGAGACTGGTTCAACTTCCCTGGTTATTCGGGCTAGTGGAAGTTGAACCAGTCTGGTATGGAATTTGGCATGTTTTCTGGCCTGCTTTTGGCCCTTTTGGCAATTGCTTTTTTGCTTCAGGTTGATTTTATTTTCTATATTCTCTACGTTTGCCTGGGAGTTTATTTGTGGAGCCGCTGGTATTTTCCGCGCACATTGCATGGGCTGGAAAGAAGACGGGTGTTTGTTCAGCGGGCATTTTGGGGGGAGAAGGTTTCGGTCAGATTGGTTGTGCGGCATAACGGCCGATTTTCGTTACCCTGGCTGCAAATTCATGAGAGTGTTCCTGTGCAGCTCACGGCAGGAGAAGAAGTGAATGAAGTATTCTTGTTGCGGGGGCGAGAAACGGCCGAGTTTGTTTATCACCTTCAGGCACGCCGTCGTGGATATTACAAAATTGGGCCTTTGTGGTTAAAAACAGGCGATCTTTTTGGCCTCATACCGGAAAAAACGGAAACTTTACCCCCTGATTATCTTACTATTTATCCTCGTATCATTCCCCTTGGTTATTTGGGGCTGCCATCCCGTCAGCTATTTGGCACAATTTCCAGCCAACAGCGGCTTTTTGCCGATCCAACTCGGCCAATGGGGGTGCGAGATTATCGTTCTGGCGATCCGATTCGGCAGATTCATTGGAAGGCAAGTGGGCATACGCGCAAGCTGGTTGTGAAGACGTATGAACCGGCCATTTCACTGGAAACGGCCGTTGTCCTCAATCTCTGTACTACCGAATACACCCGTTATAGTCGGGCACAGATTACTGAATGGGCTATTGAAGTAGCCGCATCTCTGGCTGCTCATCTGGTTAACCAGCGACAGCCGGTTGGCTTACTTACCAATGGCATTGATCCGCTGGTAGGAACGGCCGTTTCCAGCCAGCCAGTTTTCGATTCCCAAAGCGGCCGTTTACTCACCGATGCTACCCCCGAAAATGCCGCTACCCATATGCCGCCCCATATTCCACCCCGCTCTGGCCGTGCCCACCTCATGAAAATTCTGGAACAACTGGCCCGTATTGAAGCAGCAGAAACAATCCCTCTCTCCCAATGGCTTATTCCAGCTTGTATGCATCTAAATTGGGGTATAGCCTTGCTCATTGTGACGCCTAAAGGAGACGAGGCCACTTGCCAGACCATTCACCGGCTGGTACGTACAGGCCTGAACCCCATTTTGCTGGTAGTAGAACCAGACGCCAACTTTGGTCGTGTCCGGGAGCGTGCGGCACAGTTGGGTTTTGTGGCATATCATGTGGCCGTGCGGCAAGATTTAGACCGCTGGAAACGGCCGTTGCAGGTGCGTGTATGAGCCAGACAACCTCTTCCCCACCAGTGCTTCCCCCGTCCATTGCCCACAAAAGCTGGTCAGAGCGGGTTCTTCAGCCTGTTCTGATAGGAATAACGGCCGTTAGTCTCACCACAGCACTCCTCATCCTGCTCCATGTTGCCCTGCCCATGCGCCCCTGGTTTTGGCTTCTCCCCCTTTGTGCTTTCGCTGCTGGCGAAGGCATACTCACCACCCACTGGCTCTTTCAGCCAGAGCGCCGTACCCTCAATCACACCCTATACCGTGCTACCGAACTTGTTTCCATCCTTTTCTTCACTCGCTTCTACACCTGGTTTGTCCTCGGCAACTGGCCTGATCTCAACCAGATTTACAACATACTGCTTTCTCCCATCCTGTTATTTGCCGACGTGTATTTTCTGGTTGCCACCCTGCTGGCCTGGATTACCTGGCAACGAGCTGTAGATGCGGCACACGTTTTTCTAAAAATCGCACCTGATACGGCCGAAATTGCCTATTACAGCTTGCCCCGCCATAAACGACAACCAGAAAATCGGCCGGTTTCCTTTGACCGTTCTCCGCTACTTATGCACTTTTTCCAACAATGGATTTACGGGAGTGTTGTGCTTGTGTTTTGTGCTGCTCTCACCACCTTCGATTTGGTTGGGTTGGTTAATCGGCGCTCTCTGTTTGGTTTGGCGCGTTTAGGCTTGCGGGCTGATATGTTGGTAACATTGTTGCTTTATTTTCTGGCTGGTTTTTTGCTCATCAGCCAGGGACGATTTGCTATTTTACGCGCACGCTGGCTGGCCGAAAATGTCCGTTTGCGGCCAGAAATGGAGCGGAAATGGTATCAGCAGGCCTGGCGATTGCTGCTGGTGGTTGGTTTGGTGGCTGCATTTTTGCCTATTGGTTCTACTGTGCCCATTGGCCGCCTGGTGGCGTGGTTTTTTCGATTGGTATTGGTTGTTGTGAATGTGGTGTTTTACCTTTTTTCGCTCGTTTTTATTGGCCTGTTTGCCCTGATTTCGTTTTTGTTGGGTTCGGGAACGCCCGATTTGGGTGATTTGCCTGCGCCGCCACCGCCGCCATCACCACCGGATTTGTTGCCAGAGGAAGTTGATGAGGCGATTGCACTGTTTTTTGGATCGTTTTTTTGGGGAGTGGTGGTTGTTGCAGGTGTGTTGGCGTTGATTTTCTTTTTGCGGGATCGGGGTGTGCGGTTGGAGTGGGGATGGGTTACGGCCGTTTTGCGGGCTATTCGTAACTGGTGGTATGGCTTGTGGCAGGATTTGAGCCAGCAAATTACGCGTGTGTGGCCGGAATGGCAACAACCAAAACGGCCGTCTTCTTCCACACCAGCACCTGCTCGCTGGCGATTTATTCGCCTCAATGCCCTTTCTCCACGCGACCAAATCCGCTACTTTTATCTTTCTACGGTACGCCGGGCAAGCGACAAGGGGGTAGCACGTCAGGTTAGTGAAACACCTTTGGAGTATGCCCATGACCTTAAAGAAAATTGGCCAGAAGCAGATACAGATGTGGAATCATTGACTGATGCTTTTTTAAAAGCGCAGTATAGTCCTTCTCCCATTGTGGATGAGGAGGTGCATCCGGTAAAGGTTCATTGGAAACGACTCAAGGCGAGATTGCGTGGCCGAAAACGGCCGTCTGGCAGATAAGCCGCTATAATGGCTCCCACCCGCTTCCCTGATGCCCAAACTGAAACAGATCGGGATGCAGAATTTCAGCCAAAATTTCCAATGATTCAACTAATCTTGGTCCGGGCCGATTAAAATATTGGTTGCCGTCGGCCAGGTAAACACGGCCGTTTCGCACGGCTTTCAGGTTTTCCCAGCCCGGCTTTTGTACCAGAAATGGCATATCTGCCCGCGCCCGGTCAACATCCCAGCCACACGGCAAGACAACTATGACATCCGGATCGGCCGTTTGTAAATCTTCCCAGCTTAGCCAGGGGGCATGTTTGTTTTCTGTGCCAAACAAATTTACCCCACCCGCCATATGCACCAGTGTCGGCATCCAGTTTCCAGCGGCCATAAGCGGCTCTATCCATTCAATACAGGCCACAGACGGCCGTTTTGTGGCCATCGCTGCTCGTTGAGCAATGGCATCCATGCGTGCTTGCAAATGAGAAACCAATTCTTGGCCTCGTTCTGACACACCTAACGCATCGGCTACACGCTGAATATCTCGCCATACATCTGCCAGCGAATTGGGTTCGAGAGAAATGATTTGAGGGCGGGAAGAAACAAGCTGGCAAACGGCCGTTTCCACATCCCGCAAACTTACCGCACACACCTCACACTGCGACTGCGTAATAATCACATCCGGGCGCAACTTCTCCAACATCGCTGCATCCACCCGATACACCGAAAGCGATTCCTGCAAAATCGCCTTCAACCGCTGATCAATCTCATAACTTGTTCCATCCAGCACAAACTTGGGCGCCGTACACACCGGCAACCCCTGTACCGAAGGCGGATAATCACACTCATGGGAACGGCCGACCATTTGTCCCCCCAGCCCCAAGGCGTGCACAATTTCCGTACTACTGGCAATCAATGAAACAATTCGCATCACTTATCACTTACCAACGACGTCACCAACGCCCAAACCACAAAACCAACCAAAATGCGGAACAGAGACACACTCAAAAAGATATTCAACTCAACCAACAACGCATACAACAACCCGCCAATCACAGCCCCCATCAACAAGCCCAACAGCGCCCCCTTGATGACATCACCAGGCACCAAAGAAGCAACCCCTATCGCTGCCCCACCAGCCAACGCATAAATCACACGGGTCACCCCCTGCAAAATCATCTGCCCCAAAATCGTGTTATATGGCCCCTGAAATGCCCGCAAAATTGAACCCAGCGATGCACCAGTCACCTGACCTATTCGGGCAAGCTCAATAACACTCACTACCAAAGCAGCCAAAATTCCTAATAACAATCCCCGCCCCAGGGCGTCAGGCGTTTGCATCATGGGCAAAAATATGGCCCCTACAATCAGGCCCGACACAACACCCAGCAATGCCCCACGTAATAAATCATCAGAAACTGCTAGCAAAACGGTTAAGGGAAAAATATAACTTTGCCAAACCAAACCGGAAAATACAATCATTCGGTTAGCCTCCCAAAAATTGTCAAACTAACAGTCAGAACATGAATGGATTATCTGATTGCCTGTTTGCTAACACACCCTGTCTGACCACATGAATAGAGTTATTTGTCAGACCGCACTTCCTGACAGTCTCCCCTGAAACGACCGGGAGGAATGATATATGTTGCCAGCAATATAACCGAAAAAAGAAAGGATGTCTAGACCTGATGATAGGTGAGCATGGTTCTGGGGTGCATTGATATCCCTGGTAGCACGCTGTTTATGAGGCTCCTGGCATGTCATGAAAGGACGCCAGGCAGGTATAAATTTGCTCAAATTCGCCATGAAATCCTTTCCATGATAAAAATAAACGGTTTGCGAAAAAAAGAACAATCGTAAATGAGTTGAAAATGAAGGAGTAGGAAGTACCATGCGCCAAATTGTAGAATGTGTGCCGAATTTTAGTAACGGCCGTAATCCTGAAATTTACAACGCCATTGCTGATGCTATTCGCGGTGTACGCGGTGTACACGTTCTTGATGTTAGCGCCGATCCCGATCACAACCGTACCGTCATCACTTTTGTTGGTGAACCTGCGGCGGCCAAAGAAGCTGCTTTTCGTGCTATCGCTCTGGCTGCCAGGTTGATCAATCTGGATGAGCACACTGGTGAACATCCCCGCATTGGCGCGACAGATGTTTGCCCATTTGTCCCTATCAAGGGCATTACTATGGCCGAATGTGTAGAACTGGCCCATCGGTTAGGCAAACGGGTAGGAGAAGAGTTAGGAATTGCCGTTTATATGTATGGGCAGGCTGCTACCAGACCGGAGCGAGAAAAGCTATCTAATATTCGCAAGGGGGAATATGAACAATGGAAGGCCGAAGTAGCCACTAACCCGGACAGAAAACCAGATTATGGCCCGGCAGAGCCAAAGCCTTGGGGGGCTACAGTGATAGGCGCACGGCCGTTTCTCATTGCCTACAACCTGTACCTGAACACCGACAACGTTGCCATTGCCGACAAAATCGCCCGTGCGGTCCGTTTTAGCAGCGGTGGCCTCCGTTTTGTACAGGCCAAAGGCTTCCTGGTTGAAGGTCAGGCACAGGTAAGCATGAACCTGACCAACTTTGAAAAAACACCCATTTATCGTGTTCAGGAAATGGTCAGGCGAGAAGCGGCTCGTTACGGCCTGGCTGTGACCAAAGCAGAATTGGTGGGCATGATTCCCCAAAAAGCCCTGATGGAAACAGCTAAATGGTATTTGCAGTTGGACGACATGCGTGATGATCAGGTGCTGGAATACAAGCTCCAGGAAGCACAAGCAGAGGAGATCATCCCGCAATCATTTCTGGAAGCAACGGCCGCTGGCACAGCTACACCTGGTGGTGGGGCCGTCGCGGCATTGGCGGGCGCGTTGGCAGCAGCTCTTACCCAAATGGTGGCAGGTCTTACAGTTGGGCGCAAAAAATATGCCGATGTGGCTGATGAAGCCGAAGCAGTTTTGACCGAAGCTGCCACATTACGCGAACAACTTACCAATGCTATTGCCGAAGATTCAGCCGCTTTTGACCGCGTTATGGCTGCCTGGCGTAATAAAGAATTGGAGCAATCGGCGCGCGCACAAGCGATTGAAGAAGCTACCATTGGTGCGGGTGAAGTTCCCTTGCGGGTAGCCCGTCTCAGCCGAGATGTGGCACGTTTGGCCCTCAAAATCGCTCAAATTGGAAATGCCAATGCTGTGACTGATGCGGCCGCAGCTGCTCTAATGGCGCGTGCCGCAGCCGAAGCGGCAGCTTTGAATGTGAAGGTCAATGGTACAGGTTTGCGTGACAAATCTTTGGCTGCCCGGTGGCAAACTGAAGTGGATGTGCTGGTTGCTGAATTGAAATCTCTGGCCGAATCTGCTGTGCATACGGCTGCTGAAAGAGGAGGATTTTAGAACGTTGCATTTTTGGTTCCCAATTTCTCAGAGAAAGCAATTGATTTTGTCAGTGTTGGTTTTGTTGATAACGGGTTTGACAGTGGCATGTCGCCCGAAACCGACAACAACGGCCGTTTTGAGTATGCAATCTCAACAATCAGTTGCGAATGTTGTTACGGCCGTTCCTACCAAACCCGTCGTTGTGTACACCGTTCCCGCTCCCACACCCACACTGGAGCCGGTGAATTTGCCGGCTTTTGATTTACCCAGTCCGGAAGAATTGCAAGCCACCCAAACAGTAGAACCGACTGCTACACCCACGGAAACGGCCGTACCAACAGAAACGGCCGTACCCCCCCCC
>RFGV01000006.1 GCA_003696605.1 Chloroflexota bacterium
CGAGACCACGTTCCCGAAAGGCACGCAGGATGAGTATTTCAACTTGCAGGAAACGGCCGTTAAGGAGGTGTGGGAGGAGTCCGGCTTTAAGGCAAAGGTGCTGGGACTGCTCGGCGATTACACAAAAAGCACCTCGGTCACCCGGTATTACATCGGCGTGGTGGAAGACGGCGCGCCGTGGGATGCCCACTATGAGACAGAAGCGGTGCGCATTGTACCCCTGGCTGATGTCCAGAAGCTGTTGAATGTCGGTGTAGACAAAGAAATCTTTCAGGATTTGCAGGCTGTGGTGGCCGAGGCGTTTGGCGACGGCAGCGCATTCGACATCGGCAAGTTGGAAGCATACCTCGACAAGGTGGATGCTGATGCGGCCGATGCTGTAGCCCAGGCAGCGGCTGCCGCACAGAAAGCAGTAGAATCGGCCGCGAAGCAGGCGCTGGAAACGGCCGTTATACCCAAAGGCGCTGACCTATTACTCTCTGAAGACGAAGCCAAAGAGTGGGTTAAAGATTCTGCGATTCCTGAATTTGTCTACACCCGCAAAAAAAAACACGTTGTTGATTCTATCCTGCAGAACGGCTTCGATTTCACCAAGGGCAAAGCAAACACCTGGCAAACATCAGGTATTTACACCAGTGATGTCGAACCGCCTGAACTATACGGCCCAGTCCTGATGCGGCTGGCCATCCGTGCCAAAAATCCATTTGTTGGTACGGTGAAGGAGGTGGAGGACAAAGTTAATGAACTGAAGGCCACCATCGTGCCTCCAAAAATTGTCACGCCAGATGGCAAAACATTAGATGTGCGTGCCTTCCTGACACCGGCAGATGAGTTGAACGCCCTGCGCCAGGCCTGGCTGGATGCCGGGTACGATGCCATCATTCAAACCAATGAAAACGGCTCAAAGATTGTCGTCGGCATTGACCCAACTAAAATACGAATCATTGACGACGGGTTTTCTGAAAAGTACGGCATTCCTCCAAAAACGGCCGTCTCCCCCACCCCACCCACCACACAACCAACTGAGCCACAAAAACCAACAGCGGCCAAAAATGCGCCAACTGTGGCCAACGTCGCCCCACTGCCAGACGGCCAGCAGCCAGCGAATGTCACCAAGAAAGTACTGGTGGAACACCTCGTCGCCCTGACTGGA
>RFGV01000634.1 GCA_003696605.1 Chloroflexota bacterium
CGTTGTATCCGGGGTTGGCGATATTTATTATGTCGTTGGCGTTTAACTATGTGGGAGATGGCTTGCGTGATGCCCTCGACCCACGTCTGAAACTCTAAATATTTTTACATTTGATTACATCAATCAAACGCCATCCTGAAAGCGATTGGGCTTTTGGGGTGGCGTTTGATTGTGTGTGGTGCATAACAGGAGAGTGATATGAAGCATCCTTCTCAAATACGAATTTGGGAACCTTTGTTGGCGTTTTTGCTGATTTCAGTGGGGATTGTTTATGCCATTGTGGCGTTCAATGCTCAGGATTGGCTATGGTTTCAGTCTGGGGCGACTGATGCACGGCCGTCTCGAATTGTGATTGTGAATCAGGGGAAGCGGACTACTTTGCAACCGGGGCATGTGGCGTTTGCCCAATTATCGGAAGCTGTTCATGCGTCGGTAGGTAAGGTTGCTAATACAAGTTTGATTGATATTGGCTTAAGTGATGAGTCGTTGGCTTATTTTGAGGATGAAGGGGTGTTGTTGGAGTTGTATTATGACCAACCGGTGGCGTTTCATGTGCCGTTTCGTGTGGGCAAGCCAACTCAATTGTTGATTCCGATTGAAGGGCGTCATGCGGGTCATAATTATTTTTTCCGTGGAGCCAATGGGGAGTGGTGGTTTGGGGCGATGCGAATGGCCGATTCGACGCCGTTGTATACAACATTGCAAGAGTTAGGTTATATTGAGTGATTTAAGGGAATTTGTGTGGCCTGAAATTTGGCGGTGTGCTATGTTGGCAAGGCATTGCGCAGTATCCGAATCCAATTTTCTCCCATGATGTTTGCAATGTGTTGGGGTTCGTAACCAAGAGTTTGTAATCGGTTGGCTATCAGTTTTAGATCGGCGATGCTGTCCATTTCGGCAGGGATGTCTTCTGCCCCAAAACCGCCGTCGAAGTCGCTGCCTATGCCGACGTGGGTGGCATCTCCCAGTAGCTGGCAGATGTGGTCTATGTGGGCAACGATGTGGTCGAGTGTGACGTGTTCTTTGGGTTCGCCTTTGCGATGGTGGGGACGAAGGAATACGTTGTACAGGACAATGCCAATGACGCCGTCTCGTTCAGCTAACCGGCGTATTTGCAGGTCTGTGAGGTGACGGGGGGTGGGAATGAGGGCTCGTGGATTGCAGTGGGTAGCGACAATTGGTCCTTCGTAGGCATCGAGTGCCTGTAAAACGGCCGTTTCGCTCATGTGGGTCACATCTAAAATGACGCCCAGCTCTGCCATTACTTCTAGCAACCGATAGCCTTCTTTTGTAATGCCTGCACTGTGGTTGCGCCAGGCTCCGGCAGCATACCGGGTATCATCCCACGCCAGCCCGATTATCCGCAATCCGTATTCATACCACGCTTCCAATTCTTCCGGCACCCGAATTGGATCTGCCCCTTCCATCAAGGGTACAATCCCCAACAAAGGAGTGGATTTTTCCGGCTTTTCTTCCTCTTCGGCTTGTTTTTGATGGCTGCTTAGCACCCTTTCCAAATCGGTCCGGGTTGTTACCAGACAAATATTTTCATGTTCATCAGCGAGTCGATGGTACAAATCCAGTTGTTGCATGGCATAGCGGTGAGCTTCATCCGGATTGTGGTACATGAGTTGTTCATTCCAGGCAATAGCCTGGGGAGTGGCCGGAGCAACAAAGAGAGAACCAAATACCAACCCGACGTTTCCTTTTTGGAGTTCTGGAATGGTAACGGTAGCTGTGCCACGATGGAAATCAGGTTTTTCCTGTGCCCGAATCTGATCCAGAGGTAAAAGGGGATTACGGCCGTAACTCAGCGCGTTGTATGCTATATCAAGGTGTGCATCAACAATAAACATCGCTTTTCCTATCTATCGGATCAATGAACGCAATGTTGCCAGATTGACAGGATCCATCTCAATTTCGTTTCCTGCCTCATCTTTTTCCGTTTTGGGTGTTTCCAAATGTGCCGGGAAGTTTGCCCAACGCGGATCGTTGACGAAATTGGCAAATCCTGTCAAACCGATATGACCTCGTCCAATATGTTCATGACGGTCTTTTTGTTCGCCCAGGCCAAATTTGCTGTCGTTAAAATGGAAACATTTGATTTGTTCCAGACCAATTATGCGGTCAAATTCAGCGAGGGTGGCTTCGTAGGCTTCTGGGGTGCGAATGTCGTAACCAGCGGCAAAGACGTGGCAGGTGTCGAAGCAAATACCGAGGCGGGGGCTGGGGCCAGCTTTCTCCAGCAGGTAAGCCAGGTGTTCGAAGCGGGCACCGAGGTTGGTGCCTTGCCCGGCCATCGTTTCGAGGCAAATGGTTGTATGGGGGGCGGTTTCGGCCGTTTCGGCCAGCAATCGTTTTAGTGCCCGCACGATGCTATCCAGCCCGGTTTGTTCGTCGCTGTTTGTGTAGGAACCAGGATGAAATGTGAGTAATGGTAACCCTAATGCACCAGCCCGCTCCACTTCTATTTTCAAGGCATCATAAGATTTTTCCCAAATGGCTGGATCAGGGGAACCAACGTTAATAAGATAGCTGGCATGAACGGCTACAGGATAAATGTCGGCATTAGATTCGGCCGTTTTCTGAAACAATTGTATATCCTTCTCCGACAATGGCTTAGCCCGCCACTGTCGGTTACTCTTGGTAAAAATCAACATTGTTTCACATCCGACCTCCCGTCCCCGTTCAAACGCCTTATGCAAACCGCCAGCCACGCTAATATGTGCTCCCAAACGCATACAATTCTCCTTGAACCTTTTTGCCATTAAATTAGTCGTCATGCTCCAGTGGAGCACCACTGATATAACCTATTGTTTCAGACTGGTCTAAAGAATACACCCCTTGCCCAACCACGCGCCACACCCGTTCGCCAGCCAAATTAACGATGTACTCCCCTTCCAGGCGACCTGTATATTCGCCATCCATTGTATAAAGTTTGTCACCAACAAAATATCCTATTTGTTCACCTTTTCGATCAATCAAGCCACGCATGGACGCCTCCCTCTCTTACGGTATCACTAGCGTGGAGCGAATATTGCCTTCCATATCCATGAGAGTAGCCGTTTCGCCAGATTCCCATACAGCATTATCCAATCCCCAATACAGGTCAGTTGGGCCATCCAAACCGCTTTCGGTGTGTAGCAAAATACCGGCGCCATCACCAAACAGGGTGATCTGGCCAAAGGTGTATTGATTTCCGTCTTCGTCTGTCAATATCCAGCCAGCTAACGCGATTTGACTGGAACCAAAATTTCGGATTTGTACGGCTTCTTCTGTCAAAATGCCGACGCCGACAACTTCGGTGATTTCTACAACGGCTTCTCCACTGGTAGCTGGTTCTGTAGGAATGGGTGTTGGGGTAAGAGAAACGGCCGTTGTTGGTGTCGCTTCCGGCGTTGGTGTACTCACACCACCCACAGGAATCACCAAAGCCTGCCCCACCTCCAGAAAATTCGGATTTGTCAGATTATTCGCCACCACAATATCATCCAATGGTACATCATAAAACTCGCTAATACTACCCAGCGTTTCTCCTGGCTGCACAATGTGAACAAGCGGTTCATTTGCCGGCTCTGGCGTGGGGGTATCAGTTGGCAATTGTGTATTTTCCGGCAGACCAGACAAGCTAACTGTTGGTGAAACCGTCAAACTAACGGCCGTTTCCCCATCAGATATACTCGCCTGTCGCCTGTCCCACCAAAAAAGAATTGCCAACACCACAACGGCAGAAACGACCACATTAAGCAACACAAAGGGCAATATGCGACGGACAGACATGGCGTTCTCCTTCCTGAACTTGCGCCTATTGTACAACACGGCAAGCAAACCGGCATAACAGTTGCCTGACCGATTAGAATGCGTCAAAATTCATTCCCAAATCAGCCATTGCACCACAAATACGGAGCAAATAAATGAGCCAGCCAATCATTCGTTCTCGATTAACCAAATTACCCCGAAACATTTGGGCTGTAACCGCCACCAGTTTTTTAACCGATGTCTCCAGCGAAATGGTATTCAATCTTTTACCCTTGTTTTTGGCAAACGTATTGGGGGCAAAAACGGCCGTTATCGGCCTCATCGAAGGCCTTGCCGAAAGCACCGCCAGCCTGCTAAAAATAATCTCCGGGCGACTATCCGACAAATGGCACACCCGCAAAAACCCCACCATCCTCGGCTACACCATCTCCACCCTGGCCAAACCCCTGCTATACTTTGCCACCACCCAATGGGGCGTCCTCCTCATTCGTTTTGCCGACCGGGTAGGCAAAGGCATTCGCACTGCCCCACGCGACGCCCTCATAGCCGACAGCATCACCCCCGAACAGCGCGGCCTGGCCTACGGGCTACACCGAGCCGGCGATACCGCTGGTGCTATGCTAGGCATCCTTTTCGCACTAGGCATTGTCTGGAGCACACAAGCTGGAAATCTCACATTACAACACACCACCTTTCAGCGCGTAGTCCTGTGGAGCATCATACCTGCTTTATTAGCCGTCATCATCTTGGCCATAGCCGCACAAGACATCCCCCAAAGCACCCACCTCCAAAAACAAAAACAAACAACCCTTTCCTGGAAACAACTAGACAATTCATTCCGCCGCTTCCTCATCATCATTACACTTTTCACCCTGGGAAACTCTGCCGATGCGTTCCTCATCTTGCGCGCCCAAGAGCGTGGCCTCACTGTATTGGGCGTACTGGGAATGTTGGCCACGTTTAACCTGGTGTACGCTCTGCTCTCTGGCCCACTCGGCTCTCTTTCTGATCGTGTAGGACGCCGGCAACTGATCATTGGGGGCTGGCTGGTTTATGCTGCGCTGTATCTCGGGTTCGCCCTGGCACAAACAGCATGGCAAATCTGGGTTCTGTATGGATTGTATGGAATTTATTATGGTGCAGTAGAAGGAACAGCCAAAGCATTTGTCGCCGATCTGGTCAAACCAGAACAGCGCGGAACGGCTTTTGGTCTTTACAATGCCGCTGTCGGAACGGCCGTTCTCCCTGCCAACCTCATTGCTGGCATCCTCTGGCAAGGCATCGGCTCCTGGTCTGGTTTCGGCCCCCACACTCCCTTCCTCTTTGGGGCCACCCTCGCCCTCACCGCCCTTTTCCTCTTCCAATTCTGGCTACCCAAACAAAAACTTGAAGAACCTGCCTAAATCAGGGACAATACCCTGTCAGACCAAAAGAGGTACCCCATGGCAAACAAGCTAAACATACTCTTTCTCAGCGCCGAAGTTGCCCCATTCGCCAAAACAGGCGGCCTTGGCGATGTCGGCGGATCATTACCCAAAGCCCTACACCAGCTAGGACACGACGTGCGCGTGGTCATGCCCGCCTACGCCAATATCGAAGCCGGATATCCAGGTGTCACCCCCATGCCCGGCCATCTCACCGTACCCATGGGCATTGGCCCCCTCACCGCTGGTGTCTTCCAGGGACAACTCCCAAACAGCGACGTCCCCATCTACTTCATCGCCGAGCAACACCTTTTCAACCGGCCAGAAATTTACGGATACCATGACGACCCTTACCGCTTTGCCTTCTTCAGCCGGGCCGCACTGGAACTCACCGTCGCATTGGATTGGCGTCCAGACATCGTCCACGCCCACGACTGGCACACAGCACCAGCCATCACCTGGCTGGCCACCGCGGGCAAACATCATCCTCACCTGCACCAGATGCCCACAATCTTCACCATACATAATCTGGCACACCAGGGGCGTACAAGTTGGGACATTTTCCGCTACCTGGGTATCGTCACCCACTCCCTTGTTGAAGAAGGGTATGGAGAAGTCAATTTTATGGCACGGGGCATCTATCATGCCACTCTGATCAACACAGTCAGCCCCACATACGCCATCGAAATCATGTCTCCCGAAGGGGGAGCTGGCCTGGATGGGCTCCTGCGATATCGACACTACGATCTGCATGGCATCCTGAATGGCCTTGATTACGACGTATGGAATCCAGCCACCGATACCCGCCTCGCCAGTAACTATGACGCTGAGCATTTAGAAAACCGTATTCATAATCGGCGTGCGTTACAGGCGCGTGCCAATCTGCCTCAGCAAGATGGGATACCTTTGGTGGCTATGGTCTCCCGGCTGGACTGGCAAAAAGGGCTGGATATCACCGGTCATGTCATTCATTTATTGCTCAATGGATTTGCCGGTGAGGCACAGTTTGTGTTGTTGGGAACAGGTGCAGCCGTTTATGAGGAGATGTTTGCTCAGCTTGCCAGTTATCACCGGGATAAAATGACTGCGTTTTTGGATTATAATGCAGGGCTATCGGCTCTGATTTATGCAGGCAGTGACATATTTATTATGCCGTCCCGCTTTGAGCCGTGTGGGCTGGGACAATTGATTGCCATGCGGTATGGTAGCGTGCCGGTTGTACGGGCAACTGGTGGTTTGGCAGATACGGTGCATGACGGCGTAACTGGCTTTACGTTTTATGAATATAGTGCAGATGCATTTTGGCATGCTTTGCAACGGGCAATTTATGTTTTTAATACAGATAAGGAAAGTTGGCAGATTTTGCAACGTAATGGCATGACGGCCGATTTTTCCTGGAATCGTTCCGCGCTCAGTTACCAGCAGTTATATGAATGGGCGATTGCCCGTGTGCGTGGCTGGTAGTCAATTGTGTGTGGGGAGCGAAAATCAAAATTTTACAAATTAAAAAACAACGAAAAACTGCAAAAGGCGTGCAGAGTACCAGGAATTACTCCAAAATTCGTGTTATTTGTGGCTTTTTCGGAAAAGATGAAAGAGGACTGAATGAGATTTGAACGTGCAGCCGGGATTTTGGTACATCCCACATCGTTTCCCAGCCGGTATGGGATTGGCGATTTGGGTGATTTTGCTTATCGGTTTGTTGATTTTTTGGTGGCAAGCAAGCAATCATTATGGCAAGTTTTGCCATTAGGGCCAACGGGGTATGGGGATTCGCCGTATCAATGTTTTTCGGCTTTTGCGGGTAATCCTTTGCTGATTAGTCCGGATTTGTTGGTACGAGATGGGTATTTGCCAGAAACGGCCGTTCTCAATGTGCCCCCTTTCCCTGTCAAAAGCGTTGACTATGGCCCTGTAATCGAATACAAAATGTCCCTCTTCCGCCAGGCACATGCACACTTTCGTAACCACGCCACCAGCGAACAGCAGGCCGCCTTTACCCAATTTTGCCAACAACATGCCGCCTGGCTGGATGATTTTGCCCTGTTCATGGCCATAAAAAATGAATACATTGAGCAAGACGGGGGTGTCTGGAATACCTGGCCAGCAGACATTGCCCGTCGTCACCCCAAAGCAATGCGTCATTGGGCAACCAAACTGGCCGATGAGGTTTCTCTGCACAAATTCTTGCAATTTTTGTTTTTCCAACAATGGACAGCTCTCAAGCAATACGCCAATCAGAACAATGTGCGTATCATTGGAGATATTCCCATTTTTGTTGCTTTCGACAGTGCAGATGTTTGGGCCAATCCCGAACTGTTCTTTCTTGATGAAGACGGTTCTCCTTCAGTAGTAGCCGGTGTACCCCCGGATTATTTTAGCGAAACCGGGCAGCGATGGGGCAATCCACTTTACCGTTGGGACCGTATGGCCAAAAATGGTTATAAATGGTGGGCGGCTCGCCTTAAAATGACTTTTTTGCAAGCAGATATTGTGCGAATTGACCATTTTCGCGGTTTTGAAGCATATTGGGAAATTCCGGCAAGTGAACCAACGGCCGTTGTTGGTCGTTGGGTCAAAGGACCTGGTGCAGATTTTTTCACGGCAATGGAAAAACAGGTCGGGAAATTACCTATCATCGCCGAAGATTTAGGTGTCATTACACCGGAAGTCCGTGCTTTGCGTGATCAGTTCCAGTTTCCGGGCATGAAAATCTTGCAGTTTGCATTTGGTGGTGAACGTAACAGTGACTTTTTGCCTCATAACTTTGGTCGTAATTGTGTGGTTTATACAGGAACTCACGACAATGAGACGACTGTGGGCTGGTATCTGAATGCTTCAGAAGAAGAACGAGACCATGTACGTCGGTATCTGGCTGTAAGTGGGCATGATATAGCCTGGGATATGATTCGGTTGGCGTTTATGTCGGTGGCCGATACGGCCGTTATTCCCCTGCAAGATCATATGCAACTGGGTAATGAAGCCCGCATGAATTACCCCGGTCGCGTTGGGGGATACTGGCGCTGGCGATTCACCCCTGATATGCTCACCGAACACATCATTTATCGTCTGCGCGAACTGACCACCCTCTACGGCCGTGAACCCCAAACGGCCGAAAATTCCGTTTGACTTTTGGCGCAGGGTGTGGCAGAATTCACTTCGCACAAGCCCCTGTAGCTCAGAGGATAGAGCGTCGGCCTCCGAAGCCGGAAGCCCAGGTTCGAGTCCTGGCAGGGGCACACCCAAATAAAAAGAAACACCCACCTGTACGGCGGGTGTTTTTTATTTTCTGCCTCATTACTCCGTTGTCAACGGTGGTGCCGGTGGAAAAGTTGGTGTAGGCGGAACAGGTGGCTGCTCCTCCTCTGGCAAAACTTCTTCCGAAACAGCAGGCAAGGGTACTTCAGTAGGGGTAGCAATTAGCTCCGGTGTGGGGGTGGGCGGTGTGTCCAGAATTTCCGGCGTGGGAGATGGCAAGGGCGTAACACCGACAACGGCCGTTTCACCGCCTCCACCTGCCACTTTCTCCACCGCGCCAGTTTGTACCAACATCAGGCCAATGACTACCAGGAAAATCCCACTAGCCAATGCAATTATTCCGCGAAATACCCAACCCGGCACACGACTCCCGACCTGTACCTCCTTACCCATTCGGGGAGTATCGGCCGTTTCCACCACCGGATCCCCAGTTGACACATATTCATCCCGCAAACCAGACAACAAATCATCCAGTTGTTCGGGCTTCTTCTTTTCGTCACTCATCGCTCTCTCCCGTTACACGCTCACCAATCTATTATCTGCCAGCTGTAATTTGCACCGAGCCAGACGACACATCCACAACACCTGACCAAACTTGTGTACCGCGATAATCCACCCGGAATTTGTATGTACCCGGTGTGATATTCAAGGTCACCCGACCACTGGCATCTGTCTTGCCAGATACACCCACATACTGATCACGGGTATTGAAAACATGCACCCAGGCATTTTTTGCGTCGTTTCCACTTTTATCCAACACGTGTACAGTGAAATCCCGTTGGCCTGTGTTGATTGTAACGGCCGTTGACCCTGGCACACTGATCGGATCAGACCAGAACTGCTGTCCCTGATAGTCAGCCCGGAACTTGAAACTCCCTTCCGGCAAGCTCAATTGCAAATTACCATTGGCATCTGTATTACCATATACACCTACATACCAGCCACGATCAGCATTGAAGGCATAGACCCGCACATTGCCAATACCATTTCCACTGGCATCAGTCACACTTACCGTTACTTTTCGTTCGCCAGTTTGCACCACTGTGTTATCCACTGCGGGTATGTTAGCTGTAGCTGACCAGTATTGGTAACCGCGATAATCTGCCCGGAACTTGAAGCTACCTTCTGGCAAGTTCAGTTGCAAATTACCATTGGCATCTGTATTGCCATATACACCTACGTACCAGCCACGATCAGCATTGAAGGCATAGACCCGCACGTTATCAAGGCCGTTGCCATCAGCATCAACCACTTTAACGGTAAACGGCCGTTCCCCAGTTTGCACCACAGCATTATCAACAGTTGGTATATTGGCTTCTGCCGACCAGTATTGATAGCCACGGTAATCAGCCCGGAATTTGAATTTGCCTTCCGGCAAGGCAATATTCAGCTCCCCATTGGCGTCTGTATTCCCATACACGCCTACATACCAGCCACGATCGGCATTGAAGGCATAGACCCGCACATTTGGAATGCCTTCATTGGCATAGTTAAGCACTCTGACGGTAAACGGCCGTTCCCCAGTTTGCACAACGGCCGTATCCTTGGCTGGCGTAGATACCGGTTCAGACCAATACTGATAGCCGCGGTAGTCAGCCCGGAACATGAAGTCTCCATCCGGCAGCTTGACAACCAGATTACCGCTGCTATCTGTGTTACCATATACACCAATGTATCGCTTTTTGGCATCAAAGGCATACACACGCACATTGTTAATTCCATTCCCGGCAGCATCAACAACGCGCACGGTAAACGGCCGTTCACCCGTCTGAATGGTCGCTGTATCCACATCAGGAACAGTTACCATATCGGCCCAATATTGATGTGCCCGATAGTCTGCCCGGAAAGTAAACTCCCCATTAACCAGTTCAACAGATAATTCCCCGTTCTCATCGGTATTGCCATACACGCCAATATAATGCTTCTTGCCGTTAAAGGCATACACACGTACGTTGTTAATTCCATTCCCGGCAGCATCAACAACGCGCACGGTAAACGGCCGTTTTCCTGTATCAATCACTGCCCGCGACTGTGCCGGAAACGATATCCCATCCGACCAATGTTGATGCCCCTGATACCAGGCACGAAACTTAAAGCGACCCTCCGCCTGCCAATCAGCAAACGTATATTCACCATTCTTGTCAGTGACACCAGTCCGTCCAAAATATCGGCCACTCTCAGTAAAGGCATACACCCGCACGTTCGGAATGCCCCGCCCGCTGGCATCCACCACCTGCACAGTCACACTCTCCGGCGGACCACTTTCCCCATTCAAGCCGGCCGTGATACGACTGAACACTTCACCAACATCTGTGCCCACCACAGCCAGCGTCCCCACAGCCCCCAATGCGACCAGAGCCAGCAAAATAGCGTATTCTATCAAACCTTGACCCAGCTCTCGCCACTGCTGCTTTTTTTGCGTACTCTTTTTCTTTACCATTACACCACTCATAGCTCCTTTCCCTGTTGTCGTCTGGTGGATACCATGTGTAAATCCCGTGCCTTGCAAACCACTGACTACAACAAATATAACATTGTCATACCAGACAACTCATTAGGAATTTGTCGCTAACCTGTAAGTACTATATGCCTGTGGTGTGTTAGCTGATTGACAGACAAAACTTATCTAACTGCAAAAAACGCCAAGGAGAGAAAGTTAAAAAATCTTGGCGATCTTTGCGTACTTCGCAGTGAATTATGAGATCTGTCAGCCAACCAGGGTATGTTAGTCTGGTGAAGAATTTTTATTGGGGAAGTGGTACGCTTGCCACTGACGGGGGGTATAGACACGAGTTACACCTAGCCGTCGCCACAACCTTGCCCAAAGGGATTGCCCTGGCCAGGGGATGATGTGTTCTCTGCCGGCAGGATAGAACAGGTCGGCAGGCAGGTTGTGTGCTTGCCAGGCAGCAACCAGTTCGGCAAATTGCGCAGGAGACAGATGCAAAGACCAGCAACATGTATCGTCAGGATGGTCAAACAGGGCTGCTTCGTGAGCTGGTAGCGACGCCTGGTGCAGATAGAGTGTGAATAGTTCTGGGGTAGCGGAGTCTTGCCAGATAGTATCCAGCAGGTGCGCCACGAATGTTTCGCGTTCTGTGGGGGGGAGTAAACCGGCACGTGGCCTGGCAGAACGGCCGTTTAAGGGGGCAATCAGGCGGGCGTAATAATATGTACACCAGCGGGCAATCGTAACGGCCGTTACCCGCATAGCCCGCTCAAAGGGGAAATCGGCCATGTCCTGCCAATAAAACAACTCAGGCAGATATGTTACCATCATCCTCCTCCGCCAACGTCCGAATTCGCAACAATTGGGCATCCGCTTCAACCGTATCACCTGGCGCGTAAAAAATCGCCTCAACCACCCCATCAGCCGCCGTCCGAATGGTATGCTCCATCTTCATCGCTTCCAGTTTCATCAGGGGCTGACCTTTTTGTACCCTTTGCCCCACCTCTACCAGCACAGCCAGTACCGAGCCTGGCATAGGCGCCCGCAAAGACCCGCCAACATCCGCAGAGGAATGCGGGACAGGCAGGCGCGGAATTGCTGTCAGGGTAACGACGCCATCGGATGTATGTACCCACCATCGGTCATTTTCGGTAGCCAGCCAAACTGTTTGCTGTACACCATCTACTACCAACACCATCTTTGTTCCCGTGTATTCAATTAGTTGTGCGTCAAGCTGTCTGTCTGGCTCCTTACTGAATGTTAGCCTGAATTGGTTAGCGGTAAAACGAACTGGCTCCAAAATAGTCGTGATTTTCTCCTCATTACCTGCAACATGATAATGAAACGGTGGTAATGGGTTAGGGTTGTTGCGCCAATAACCAGAATTCTCTGGCAGTTGCGGTGCAGATAACCACTGGGCCAGGGTAACGGCCGTTATTGCCAGTTGCCATCCGGCCTGTGTATCTTGCCAGCCAGCAAAACAGGTAGGCAAAAAACCTGTATCTACCTGCCCGGCCACAAACGCCTCATGTTGCAACACAGCCCGTAAAAATGGAATGTTGGTAGTCAGCCCCAACAAAACTGTCTGTTCCAGGGCGCGGCACAAACGACGAACGGCCGTTTCCCGGTCTGGCCCATGTGCCACAATCTTCGCCAGCATCGGATCATAATGAATCGTCACCACATCCCCCGACTGCACACCAGTATCCACCCGCACGCCCTCTCCCGTTGGTGCTTGCCACCAGGCAATTCGTCCTGTCACGGGCAAAAAGCCCGCTGCCGGATTTTCGGCATAGATACGAGCTTCCACAGCATGCCCATCCAATTTCAGATCAGCCTGCTCCAAAGGCAACGGCCGTCCTTCGGCAATAGCAATCTGCCACGCTACCAGGTCAATCCCGGTCACCATTTCTGTCACAGGATGTTCCACCTGAAGACGGGTATTCATCTCCAGAAAATAAAACGCGCCATTTTCATCCAGCAGAAACTCAACCGTACCGACATTGTGATAACCAATTGCCTGGGCCAAAGAAACGGCCGTTTCGCCCATACGACGACGCAACGCTGGCGACACACCCGGTGCCGGTGCTTCCTCAATAACCTTTTGGTGGCGGCGTTGAATTGAACAATCACGCTCACCCAAATACAGAAAACGGCCGTATTGATCCGCCACCACCTGAATCTCCACATGACGCGGACGCAACAACGCCCGCTCCAACAACAACACATCCGAACCAAACGCCTGCAACGCCTCCCGCCGCGCACTCGCCAACGCCTCCGGTAACTCCGCCCGGTCAGCCACCAGCCGCATCCCCTTCCCCCCCCCCCC
>RFGV01000635.1 GCA_003696605.1 Chloroflexota bacterium
GGTGATCGCTGCGGTCAGAGTGGTCTTCCCGTGGTCAATGTGTCCGATTGTCCCGATATTGACGTGTGGCTTCTCGCGCACAAATTTCTCTTTGGCCATCGTATCCCTTTCCTTTTTCTAGTAAGTTTTTATATCAACACCTGTAATTTTTAATTAACGCTTCCCTTTTAGTACAGATTGTAGAATATCGTCTGTAACTGGAGCATAATGGTGGAATTGCATTGTGAATGTACCACGGCCTTGTGTCATAGAGCGTAGAGCTGTTGCGTAACCAAACATTTCTGCCAAAGGTACTTTAGCCTTGATCGTTTGAATGCCTTCAGTGAGCATTTCCATACCTTCAATTATTCCCCGACGCGAAGAAAGGTTACCTATTACATCGCCCGTGTACTCTTCAGGGGCTACAACTTCGACCGCCATAATAGGTTCAAGGAGAACTGGCTGTCCTTGCTGTGCGCCCTCTTTTAAGGCCATTGAGCCGGCAATTTTGAAGGCCATTTCTGATGAGTCAACTTCGTGGAAGGAACCATCATAAAGTGTTGCCTTAATATCAACCAGGGGATATCCGGCTAAGACACCACTATCCATTGCCTCTTTGATGCCAGATTCCACAGCTGGGATGTATTCTCTTGGAATTGCACCACCAACGACAGCATTTTCAAAGATGAAGCCAGAACCAGGCTCTAATGGCTCTAGTCGAAGGATTACATGCCCATATTGTCCACGGCCACCAGATTGGCGCACGAATCGCCCTTCTGCTTTTTCGACGGTGCGGGTTATTGTTTCACGGTAAGCAACACGTGGTTGACCGACATTGGCGGCTACTTTGAATTCCCGCATCATACGGTCTATCAAAACTTCAAGGTGTAATTCACCCATTCCATACAGAATGGTTTGCCCGGTCTGTTCATCAACTTTAACCCGAAAGGTTGGATCTTCTTCTGAGAGAGCACGAAGAGCAACTCCCATTTTGTCCTGATCGGCATTGCTCTTGGGTTCTATTGCCATAGAGATCACCGGTTCGGGAAATTCGATTGCCTCCAGGACAATTGGAGCACTTGGACTACAAAGCGTGTCTCCCGTGTAGGTGTGTTTTAAGCCAAGGGTAGCAGCGATGTCACCAGCTTGAACTTCTTTCAAGTCTTCTCGGTGATCTGCATGCATACGCAAAATACGGCCGATTCGCTCTTTCTTGTTCTTGGTGCCATTCAAAACTGATTCGCCACTTCGCAACACACCAGAATATACCCGGAAGTACGCCAGTTTACCCACATAAGGATCCGTCACAATCTTAAAAACCAATGCGGAAAGCGGTTCCTCATCATCGGCATGGCGCACTTCTTCGTTTTCAGTAAACGGATTGGTTCCCTTAACTGGGGGAATATCTAGTGGCGACGGCAAGTAATAAACAATCGCATCCAAGACTCGTTGCACACCTTTATTCCGCAAAGCAGTCCCACACAAAACCGGGGTCACTTCATTGCGGATGGTAGCCGCACGCAACGCCTTGCGCAGTTCTTCAGTAGTAATTTCCTCGCCATCCAAATACCGCATCATCAATTCATCATCTGTTTCAATAATGCGTTCAATAATAATTTGGCGAGCATTTTCTGCATCTTCACGAACTTCTTCGGGAATTTCAACGACTTGAGGTCGAGAACCCAAATCATCATCTTCCCATACATAAGCTTCCATTGTAAGTAAGTCAACGATTCCGCGGAAATTTGACTCACTTCCAATGGGCCACTGTATTGCCACCGGATTTGCCCCCAGGCGTTCACGGATCATCTTAATGGTACGAACAAAATCCGCCCCCACCCGGTCCATTTTGTTCACAAAGCAAATACGTGGCACATTGTACTGATCGGCCTGCCGCCAAACAGTCTCAGACTGCGGCTCAACGCCAGCCACAGCATCAAAAACGACCACACCGCCATCCAATACTCGAAGACTGCGTTGTACTTCTGCCGTAAAGTCAATGTGACCAGGCGTATCAATAATATTAATCTGATGATCGAGCCAGTACGTAGTAGTGGAAGCGGCCGTAATAGTAATACCGCGTTCCTGTTCCTGAACCATATGGTCCATGGTTGCTGTACCTTCGTGCACTTCACCCATGCGATGAATGACACCGGTATAATACAAAATACGCTCGGTGGTTGTGGTTTTACCGGCATCAATATGCGCGATGATACCTATATTACGTACTCGCTCTAACGGTAAACGACTCATACTTAACTACACCTACAATACTAAAATTTTTAGAACCGGAAATGAGAGAATGCCCGGTTTGCCTCTGCCATACGGTGCGTGTCGTCACGACGTTTAACAGCCGCACCTTGACCATTAGCAGCATCCATTAATTCTGCAGCCAATTTTTCGGCCATAGAACGGCCGCTTCGATTCCGTGCAGCCTGCAACAGCCAACGCATTGCCAAAGAAATCTGCCGATGCGGCTCTACCGGAACAGGCACTTGATAAGTAGCACCACCAACACGCCGCGGTTTCACTTCAATCTGCGGCATCACATTCTGCAAAGCCTGCTCAAACACTTCCAGGGGGGGGCGCTTGGCCCGTGCCTCAATCAAATCAAAGCTATCATACAAAATTCGTTGTGCCACGCTCTTCTTACCGTTCTTCATCAGGCGGTTTACAAACATGGCAACATGCACGCTATTGTAGCGCAAATCGGGTTCAACTACTCGCTTCTCGGGACGATAACGTCTTGGCATTTTCGTTTACTCCATCCTCTTACTTAGGTGCCTTCGTGCCATACTTAGAGCGGCCCTGTTTACGGTTATTCACACCGGTTGCATCCAGGCTACCCCGCACAATGTGATAACGCACACCTGGCAAGTCCTTAACACGACCACCACGCACCAATACTACAGAGTGATCCTGCAAATTGTGACCCTCACCTGGGATGTAAGCCGTCACTTCAATTCCATTTGTCAAGCGTACACGAGCCACCTTTCGCAGCGCTGAATTCGGTTTTTTAGGTGTCATTGTTTTCACCTGGGTACACACACCCCGCTTTTGCGGTGACCCCTTGGGCTGCAATGTACGCCGTTGCTTGAACGAATTAAAAGTCCATTGCAAGGCCGGTGCTTTACTCTTCTTAACCTTGGCTTTACGCCCTTTCCGTACAAGTTGGTTAATAGTAGGCACGTCTACTCTTCTCCTTAAACAAACTATGCTACTCTAAATAACCTACAAAAATGAAATTACAGGCAGTTTAGGGGCAAAACTCCAAACCTGCCCATCATTTACCGACAAATGGAGGCCATCGTAGTTAAAAAAACCCGATGGCCTCCACGCAAATCACGTATTTGATTGGTAACTGACCTAGTTACCTAGTGATCCAATTGGCAAACATACGAACTCGAATTTTATCACAAAGCGTTAACTTGTCAAACAAAAACCCGACTTAAAGTCTTGATTTTACCGACGCGAACGGGCCAGATCCATAAGACCTGTTCCAGCATACTTACGAGAACGTTTATCATCCTCTTTACCGAACCGAATTATCTCACCAGACACTGTCTTGGCCTCTACCGCCAGACCCAGGCTTTGCAATTCCTTTACTAAAACACGGAAAGATGCTGGAATACCTGGCTCTTCAATTGGTTCGTTCTTAACAATGGCCTCATAGGTTTTGACACGGCCCTGAACATCGTCTGACTTAACTGTCAGCATTTCTTGCAGGGTATAAGCAGCACCATATGCTTCCAGCGCCCAAACTTCCATTTCACCAAATCGTTGGCCACCAAATTGTGCTTTACCGCCCAAAGGCTGCTGTGTGACCAATGAGTATGGTCCGGTAGAACGGGCATGCACTTTATCTTCGACAAGGTGAGCCAACTTAAGCATATGTAACACACCAACAGTTACCGGTTGATCAAACGGCCGTCCTGTTTTACCATCAAACAAGCGCTCCTTACCCAATGTCGGCAACGGTACATGTGTTTTCAAGGTGATCTTCACGGCCAGTTCCTGCAACTCCTCCAAATCAGCAGTCATTGGATCAACATGCACTGATTCTGGCAATTCATCACCGTATTTATCCAACATGTACGCATACCATTCCCGTACACACACTTCAATTGCCTTGTCATCATACGGATTTTCACCTCGCTGGCGCATAGCCAGTGAGGCTTCGCCGAAGATCTCTTCTGGATCCCAACCGCGTTGACGCAACCACTCATTGGTTACTGCACGACGCGAATAATGGTAATCTGTTTCCAGCAAGGTTTGATCATAATCTGTTCCATCCAACCAGCTTACTACAAAGAGGCGACGGACTTCATCATCATTTTGTAGAGATTCGGTATCGTACTCCATCTCCAAAAGCCAATCCCAGGCCCATTCTGTCACCTCTTTCCAGGCACGATCGACCAACCAGGCTCGAGCCAACTCAGCTGAAATTTCGCTTTCCTTGGCACCGTCAAACACAGGTGTAATTGCTCGGAAACCCAACCGCCTGGCCGCCCAACCAAGATGAGTTTCCAACACCTGACCAATGTTCATACGCCCTGGCACACCTAAGGGGCTTAGAATGATGTCAATTGGTGTACCATCATCAAGGAAGGGCATATCCTCAATAGGAACGATTTTGGAAATAACACCCTTATTCCCGTGACGGCCAGCCATTTTGTCACCTTCAGACAATTTACGGCGTTGAGCCACGCTAACTCGCACCATTGTTTCGACACCGGCTGGCAGATCCCGATCATGTTGACGATCGAAGACATGAACATCAACAACCTTACCGCGCGCACCGTGAGGCAAACGCAAGCTGGTGTCTTTCACTTCACGGGCTTTATCACCAAAAATGGCACGCAGTAGTTTTTCTTCAGGGCTCAGTTCTTTTTCACCCTTCGGCGTAATTTTACCAACCAGAATGTCGTTTTCTTTGACATCGGCACCGACCCGAATAATACCTCGTTCATCCAGGTCTTTCAGTGCTTCTTCGCTAACGTTGGGGATATCATAGGTAATCTCTTCTGGTCCAAGTTTGGTATCACGGGCTTCGACTTCGTGTTTTTCGATGTGAATTGAAGTGAAGTGATCTTCACGCACCAGGCGCTCGCTTACGAGAATAGCGTCTTCAAAGTTGCCACCTTCCCAAGAAAGGAAAGCCACGACAACATCTTCACCGAGTGCAAGTTCACCGAAACGGGTAGATGAACTATCGGCTAATACTTCTCCTTTGCGAACCTTTTGTCCTTTGACGACGATGGGGCGTTGATCGATGCAAGTGCTCTGGTTGGAGCGCTGATATTTGCGCAGTTTGTATGTACGTGGGCCTTTTTCGCCCAGGACGACGATTTCATCACCAGTTACTGATATAACTTCGCCATCTTCAGCGGCCTGGACTACCTGACCGGTGTTCAGGGCAGCCTGATATTCCATACCAGTGCTAACTATAGGCACATCAGGTTGGAGCAGGGGGACGGCCTGACGTTGCATGTTGGAGCCCATGAGGGCACGGTTGGCGTCATCATGGTCGAGGAAGGGGATGAGGGCGGCGGAGATGCCAACAATTTGGCGAGGGGCAACGTCAATGAAGTCGATTCGCTGGACGGAGGAGAAGCGGAATTGCTGGTTGCGGCGGGATGACACGCGATCTTCGAGCAGTTGGCCGCGTTCGTCTATTTTGGCGTTGGCCTGGGCGATGGTGTAGCGATCTTCTTCGTCAGCGGACATGTAAATGATTTCATCGGTGACAAACGGCCGAACTTTGACTTCTTTAATCCCGGCTTCCCGAATTTGCTTTACATGATCTTCTGTTATGGTTTCCCCGGCGGCAACGATGATCTCACCGGTCTCTGGGTGGACGACATTAACAAATGCATCATGGTTTACCAGTTCGTCGCTGTCGGCAGAAATGGTGTTTCGTACTCGCCGGTAAGGGGTTTCAATGAAGCCGTATTTATTTACCCGCGCGTAAGCTGCCAGACGGCCGATCAGGCCGATGTTGGGACCTTCGGGTGTTTCGATGGGGCAAATACGGCCGTAGTGGCTATGATGTACGTCACGCACCTCGAAACCAGCCCGCTCGCGGCGCAAGCCACCTGGTCCTAACGCTGACAGGGTTCGTTTGTGTGTCAATTCTGCCAGCGGGTTGGCCTGTTCCATAAATTGGCTTAATTGGGAGCTACCAAAGAACTCGCGGACGGCGGCCACAACCGGGCGAATATTAATAAGAGAAACAGGTGTTACTGTTTCACTATCACGGATTGACATGCGCTCCCGCACCACACGTTCCATGCGGCGCAATCCTACCCGTAGTTTGGCTTGCAACAGCTCACCAACTGTCTTGACCCGACGGTTGCCCAGGTGGTCAATATCATCCGGGCCTTCCAGACCATTGTTAATCAAGATCATACGTCGGATCATCTGCACAATATCGCGTTGGGTCACCGTGCGATGAGCCAGAGGCACTATCCCTTCTAGAGCCAGGCGTTTGTTCAGCTTGTATCGGCCTACACGGGCCAAGTCGTACCGGCGGGGATCGAACAATTGCTCATAGAGGTAGTCACGGGCGTTTTCCAGAGTAGGCGGATCGCCTGGGCGCATGCGTTTGTAGAATTCAATCAGTGCTTGTTCGGAAATCGGCCGTTCATCATTCCAAACCGGTTCTTGTTCTATACTGCCCTGAATATACAGATGTTCCACATTGGTATCTACATCTTCAAACAGGGCCAGAATTTCCTCGTCACTTCCATCTTTCAGGATGGGATTCCCCAACCCATCATCAACAGCAGCCAGAGCCCGCAAGAAAAGCGTTACGGGCACAGTGCGTTTCCGATTAAATTTGACAGTGATGTAGTCTGTCTTGCGCGTCTCAAATTCCATCCAGGCGCCACGATCTGGAATCAACTTACTCATGGCCAATGGACGGCCTGTTGCTCGTTCTTCCACTACTTCGAAATATGCACCAGGGGAACGAATCAACTGACTGACAACGACACGCTCTGTACCATTAATAATAAAAGTACCAGAGGGCGTCATGAGGGGGAAGTCGCCCATGAAAATATCTTGCACAATGGGCTGATCCTGATCCTGGCTATAAAGCAAGGCTTTTACGTGGAGAGGAGCGGCATAACTCATATCTCGCTCCACGCATTCTTCTACTGTGTATTTGGGTTCACCAAACCAGTATTTCAGGTCAAACCCTTCGGTTTCTGGCCGATTGCAGGGGAAGTAGAGTTTCAGGTCGCCACTGAAACTTTCGATTGGGGAAATTTCGTCAAACAGTTCGGCCAGACCTTCTGTTTTGAAATGTTCAAACGAACTTAACTGAACATCGATCAGATTGGGTAATTCAAGAAGGTCTTGTGTACGTGCGTAACTTTTGGTTGGAAGTCTTTTCATTTTATATTTCACCTGCTCCCTGTGGGGTAACCCGCCAGTTGCCCACAATTAAATTATTTGGAGTGATTTACAGTTACCACAAATAAAGGGTGCAACGCCTGGTTGCACCCCTATTCGTCTTTGTTGGTTAACCTGCCATTCCCAAATCGTGGTTTCCGTAAATCAATCAATGGTCTTAAAAATACAATACGCGAACCAGTATTTTAACTTTCGTGTTTCAACTTGTCAAATTATCGTATAGGTTTATGATGGCCTGGCCTGCTTTTTCCCAACTATATACTTGTATGGCTCGTTGTCGTAGTTTTTTGCCCAAACAGGTTCGTTTTTCGGGGTCGTGGAGAAGCTGGCGAATGGCATGGGTGAATTGTTCTACGTTGCCAACTGGCGCGTAGATGCCGAGGTCGGCCAGGTATTCGCGATGAACGGCCGTTTCATATGCCACCACTGGTTGAGCCATGGCCATATAGTTCAACAATTTGCCACTCCCTTCTGTGGCCGACATTTTGGGCGCCACAGCAATATCTCCCAGAGACAAATAAAGTGGTGCGTCGCGGTATTCAACCTTCCCGGTAAAAGTCACTCTGTCTGCCACCTGATATTCTCGTGCCATTTGCTGGTAGTACACTACATTGGGGTATCCCATCACCAGAAAATGCACATCCTCTCCGGCAGCCTTGAGGCGAGCGGCCGCCTGTATCAGGTGAGGAACGCCCTGATAATCGGTGAGCAGACCAAGATAGGCGACTACGGGACGATGTAGGGGAATGCCCAACCGTTGTTTCAAGGCTTCTTTGTCGGCTGCCGAAAAACGGGTGGGGTCAAATCGGACGGTGTCGGCACAATCGGGCAATGGGTGGATACGTTCAGGAGGAACATGGAATTCGTTTTTGAGCAGATCGGCGGCGCGAAGAGAGCTAGTGAGGATGGCGTGAGGTAGCCGACGGCAAATAAAATGTTCGAGACGGTAAAGCCAGGGGTAAATACGGCCGTTTGGGTTCAAAAACCGATGATCCACCATTTCTGCCGTCAGGCTTCCCTGAAAGTCGAACACCAGTGGTACACGCAGGAGCCGGGAAAGAACGCCGCCAATAAGTGCGCCTTCATGCATATGCCCGTGGATGATATGCGGTCGAAAGCGGAGGCTTTCGAGAAGCGATTGTACAGAAAGATAGACGTCGAACGCGATTTTGTGGCGAGACGAACCAACTTCATAATCTGTGTGCCAGGGGAGTGGTGCGGTGCGCCGTATATCAAGTCCGGGCATATCGCTTCCTTTATAATAGGTAACGATAGCAATTTGTACGCCCATGTTCTGCAGGGTGCGGGTTTCTTCGAGAATACGGATATGACCACCATAGTCGCTAAAGAATGAGGTGGGTGCAATCATCAAGACGCGCAACGGCCGTTTTCTCTTCCCGACAATCTGTGCTCCAGCTTCCGTTTTGCCCACCGTCACCTATTCCTCATCCTTTTTATCACGGCGTCCCCACCGCCCCAACAACTGCTCTGAAATACTCATCCCCTGATACGTTGGCGACTGGATTTCTACCCAATTATTCTCACTTCGTTCCAGCAACCATTTACGTCGCTCCGTATCCAGCTTCTCCAACACAGCTTGTAATAATTCTTCATCTCCCTCTTGTACCCAGCGCCGAATTTGTTGCATCTCTTCCATGAAGGCATCCAGCCAGCGCAAGGTGGCGGCACGGTCATTCAGGGCTAAATGGGCGACTTCGTCACCTGCCTGCAAAGGGAGTGTGGTTTGCGCAAATGGCAGATCGGCAAAACGGAGCATATCACGCCAGCCAGTTGCTTTATGGACAGCATTGAACATGGCCGCAGCCAGTAAGCCAGGTATGGTGGTGACGCCCTGTACGAGGCTATCAAATTCCATGGCGTCTACAAAATAGGGGGTAGCGCCAAGCAAGCGCCCAAAGTTTATGGCCGTTTCCACTGCCTGGGGTTCCGTTTCTGGTGAGGGCATCAGGCAAAATACACTATTGTGAAATAAATCTGCCCGTGCTGCCTCTATACTCTCTCGTCCATCAGCCAAAAAATCGGCAGCCAACACCGGCACTGTCCCTACATAATGCCCCTGACGTAAATACTGAGCAGCCCAACGAATTCCTTTGGCTTTCATTTGGGACATATCCAGGACCAGCGCGTGTGGCTGCACATCTTCACCAATTGCCCGTAAAGTCAACTCCAGTTCAGTCACCGGAACGGTTAACACCAGAATATCTGCTTCGGCAGCCAGGCCGGGCAAACTCCGTGTTACCCGATCCAGCGCTTCCAGTTGCTCCATCACTTGATGTGCTCGTGCCATTTCCCTGTCGTGTCCAATAACTGTGAGGGTGAGTGGAGAGTGTTTCAAGGCCAGGGCAATGGATGCACCAATTCGTCCCAGACCAATAATGCCTACTGTTTGTGCTTTCATAATTGTTTCTCCATTAAAAAATATATTGAGAAGATGTAGCGCGTAGAGAAATCAGATTTTTTTCATGGTGTTGGGTTTGCGCTTTTGGTCTCCAAAGTCACCCAAAAGGATGGGATCAATTTTGGTTATCTGCCCACTGGAGCAAGGCTAGCAGGCGATCTTCTTCAGATTCGGCCGTTTCTGGCAATGGGTCTTGGTGACGTCGGATAAGGGCGACGGCCAAAGGACGTGAGCCGGCGTTGGCGGCCATTTCTGCCCCCCAACGGGCATGTTGGGCGCGGACAACAAACGGCCGTTTCCAACCACGCGGTTCACCCTGCCCCAAAACGGCCGAAGCCCCAGGCCACACCGCCTCCGCCAACACAATCAACACCCGTTCCCAAACACGTAACGACACCCGCGTTTTACCCACATCATGCAAAAGTGCCGCCACCTGTAGATCAGGATGTGTATGTCCAGCCGCCAACAACATCTGCCACACCCGCCAGCCATGCCAGCGGTCACTATCATTAAACCGATTAAACAACGCCTGTTCTGCCGGCGACAAAACAGCCGAAACCGCCTGACTTTCCGTCACCGTCCAGGGTTCGGGCCGCCACACCTGCCAAAATTGACGCACCCGATACAACACACCCATCTGCCACTAGCCCTATCCAATCAGAAAAAACAACAACTCGGCCGAAGGAGTCGCCACCAAAAATCCCAACACATCAATACCAACAACGGGTAAAAGGAAAATTAGCAGCAATAAAATAAGAAATCCATATTGCTCCAGCACTCGCAACTGAATCGCCAACTCCGGCGGCAAAATCCCCGTCAAAATCCTGTAACCATCCAGGGGAGGAACTGGAATCAGATTAAAGAACAAGAGAATCAGGTTAATCCAGATAAACTCAAAAACCAACCCTTCCAAAGAAGGAAACAGGCCGCGCGGATTGCCAAACGAAAGGCCAATCAACCCCATACGCACCGGCACGGCAAATAAAATGGCAAGTAACAAATTGGAAAGCGGCCCGGCGGCGGCTACGATGGCCATTGAAGTTCGGGGATTGCCGCGCAGGTTTAGCGGTTGCACCATCACCGGCTTGGCCCAGCCAAAACCGGATATCAGCAACATCAGCGAACCGAATGGATCGAGGTGTGCGATTGGATTGAGGGTAATACGCCCCATTCGTCGCGGCGTCGGATCACCTAAATAGTCGGCCGTAATCGCATGAGCCAGCTCATGAATTGTAAAGGCTACCAGCAATACAATCAGTCGCGCAATAATTGTTGCCAGATTTAATTCACCTAATAACATATGGTGTTCTTCCTCCTTAACAGGTTCGCCACGACGACGCTCATGGTAAGTATATCTTGTGCTGGTAATGAGGGCGAATTTGAATGGAAAGGGCTTACAGGTTGTCATTCCTTTGTTCCTGCTTATAATTTGACCGCTATGGCTACTTATGTTGAAGTGCATTTAGGCGATATTGTGCGCTTGCGCAAAAAACACCCGTGTGGCAGCTATGAGTGGGAAGTGGTTCGGCTGGGTACGGATATTGGGTTGGTTTGTTTGGGCTGCAAGCGGCGTGTTTTGTTGCCACGAAGCACGTTCAACAAGCGGCTAAAAACGATTGTAAAGCACGCTCCCAGGGAAGAATGATAGAAATTGCGGGGATGATTTATACGCTGACGGCGGCGTGGCTGTCGCTGTACGGCTTGCTTGGGTTGATTACGCTGGCGTTGTATATTCGTCATCGTCGGCAGAAGGATCTGGTTCCGGCTGTACCGGCGGATGGTTGGCCGCGGGTGACGGTACAGTTGCCGGTTTATAATGAGCCGAATGTAGTGAAACGGTTGATCGAAACGGCCGTTTCTCTCGATTACCCTCGCCATTGCCTCGAAATTCAGATCGTCGATGATTCCACCGACCACACAACCCATATAGCCAGCGAATTGGTAGCAGCATACAGAAAAAAAGGATTCAACATCCACCTGATACACCGCAACAACCGCAACGGATACAAAGCCGGCGCCCTGGCTGCCGCGCTGAAAAAAGCAACCGGTGACTTTATCGCCATTTTCGACGCCGACTTCAAACTTCCGGCCGACTTCCTGCGCCGCACCATTCCCTATTTTCTGGCTGATCCCCGTCTGGGCCTGGTTCAGGCGCGCTGGGGACATCTGAATGATACCCAATCCCCTTTTACCGCCGCGCAGGCAATTGCCCTGGACAAACATTTTGCCCTGGAACAAACTGTGCGCTACCGGGCTAACTTGTTCCCCCGTTTTAATGGCACAGGTGGCGTTTGGCGGCGCCAGTGTATCGAAGAAGCGGGTGGCTGGCTGGATGATACTGTCTGTGAAGACCTTTGTCTGAGTATTCGGGCCATTAAGCATAACTGGCGTTTTCTTTATTTGCCGGATGTAGTCACACCGGCCGAGTTGCCACCTTCTATTTTGGCCTTCAAGAGTCAGCAAGCCCGCTGGACAAAGGGAACCATTCAGTGTTTACGCAAATATGGCTGGACTATCTTGTCCAGCCGAGAGCATTCCTGGTTGGCGCGCTTTTATGCGTTGCTTTCAATGACGGCGTATGTCACCCATTTATTGGTACTGATACTGTTTTTATTACAATTGCCGCTTATTTATTATGACTTTCAGTTTTCGCGGGGAATGATTATCTTTTCGCTTATTGGATTGGGACAGCCATTGTTGTTTGGGTTAAGCCAACAGTTGCTTTATCGTGACTGGAGGCGGCGGCTAATGTACTTGCCTTTGCTGTTAGTAGTGGCAATAGGAACGGCCGTTGCCAACACCCGCGCCATCCTCGAAGCACTCACCAACCAAAAAAACATTTTCATTCGCACCCCCAAACAAGGCAACTCACCCCACCCCCTCCCCACTTCAGCCCACCTCGACTGGGGCATTCTGGTCGAAATCAGCCTCACCATATATGCCCTCTTGGGCATACTCATCGCCTGGAACAAAAACAGCTTCCACGCCACCGGCATTTTATTTACTTGCGGCCTGGGCTTTGGCTACACAGCCTGGCAAAGCTTGCGCGAAATTCATCTAAACCACCAAGCCAGACAAACCACCCCCATCCAATCTCTTGGCAAATAACCATATCTCTCGGTACCCATACAGCAAACATACCAAAACCACTTCTTTATTTCCGTTACGGCCGCACCACTAACCTTGCCTTAAGTGGCGGTTTTCGCCAAAACCATTCCATCCACTGCTTGTATGACACACCCTTTTGTTTGGTATAAGACCAAACAGGCTCCCGCAAATTATGCCTGTCCCAAAACCTGCGCCTTACAAGCTCAATATTTCCAGACCAGACAACCGTGCCGTCTTCATCGTAAATACTCAAATGCTGACCATTCTCAAGGAAAATAGGCCGGTCTAAATTAGCCGCCTGAAATGCAAACTCTATTCGGCCTTCCATGCCTTGCTCCCAATACGCCAATATCTCACCTTCCCACACTTGAATCTCAGATTCCGACATCCCTTGTTGCCCATCATTTGTTGTGGTGTGCCTGCTTCTGCGTCGTATTTTCATAAGCCACCTCTGTATAAGAAGTAAATGAAACTTTTCAAAAACGAGGAATCGTGCATCATGGTTGTTGTAAACAACTCAACCAAAAGGAGTTCAACCATGAGCACGATCCCTACAA
>RFGV01000636.1 GCA_003696605.1 Chloroflexota bacterium
ATATTAAACTGTTGACTTCGCTCGCCCCGATAAAACCGATCAAACAAATGGGGCAAATCATCAGCAGCAATCCCAATTCCTGAATCCTGTACACACAATCCTACCATTTGTCGATCTGGATCATACAAAGTCAACACACGCACAAAACCATTCAATGTATAGTTGATGGCATTCGCAATCAAATTAGTGACTACTTGAGCCAATTGATTCCGTTCACCCAATATTGGCGGCAAATCAGAAGCGGGGGTAAACGTAAAGTGAAGTCCGGCTTGTTCCGCACGAGGCATATGGGCATCGAATACGGCTTGTACAATTTCATTCAGGTCAGTAGGAAGTAGTTCAATATAATGCCGTCCCATCTCCAACCGAGACAAGTCAAGGATATCCTCTATTAGCTGTCCCAGCCGCTCCACCTGACTCTGTAATACTTTATGATAGCGGGCTTGTTTTTCAGCATCGTCCGTACGTGCCAGTAAGTCAAGATATAGTCGAAGATTTGTTACCGGAGTTCGCAATTCATGCGAAACTTCAGAGACAAATTTGGACTTGAGCCGATCCAGTTCTTGCAGACGTTCGTTCGCTTTGGCTAATTCTTGGGTGCGCTCCGCCACTCGCTGTTCCAGCGTTTCCAATAAAAGGGCACGGTTTATGGCGTTGCCGGCAATTTCAGCGATAGTGGTTAACATTCTGATTTCATCAGAGGTGAAGTGATGGGGTGCAGGCAGTCCAATATGAAGAACGCCCACAATTTTGTCTTGTGTGCGGAGGGGGATGGAAATGGAGCTGCGTACATCGGTGAGTTGATGTTTTTCGCCAGGCATTAGTTTCAGGTAGGGGTCTTTGAGCAAGTTGGTAGCAATGTGTATTTGGCCAGTGGTTACGACATGCCCGGAAATTCCCTCGTTTAGTTGGTGTCGCACACTGGTGGTCTGTTTCATAGAAGGTAGAGGAGGAAATGTAGCCCGCCGTACCAGTTGGCCAGATTCTTGTTCTACCAGGAAAATAGCTCCATAAACGCCACCGACGATGTGAATGGCTTTTTCGAGAGTAGCAGGCAGCATGTCGGTGAGTGAATTGGCAGAACGTAGCACGTAGGAGATTTCGTTGATGGTCTGGAGTTCGTCTATGCGGTGGGCTATCTGGCCGAAGAGGCGGCCGCGCTCGATGGCAAAGGCGATGGCACTGGCGACTTGTTCGAGCATGGTGGTGGAGTCAGGGGAAAAGCCGTCGGGACATAACCAGCTCATGTTTAATGTGCCGATGGTTTGCTGGCCAACGCGCAAGGGGTGAATGATGCAGGAGCGGAAGCCTTGTTCGGCAAGGCGAATTTCATGGGAGGTGGTGGCTTGTGTGAGGTCGGGGATGATTTGGGAGTTGCCGGTGGCAACGGCCGTTCCTCCCACTGTTTCTTCTACCCGCACTCGAACCATATTGCTGGCACCAATCGCCTGATCATCCAACCCAACTACTTCAAACCACTCACCTGATTCATCCAACAATGCCAGATTCACGTCTGCACATTCGAATATCGCCTGCAATGTCATTAAAATAGAAGGAACGACTTCGTTTATCTCCGATGTGGCATTAAGCAAGCGCAGGATGTCGCTCAATGCTTCTGTTTGATGGCGGCGCAGGCGCAAGGCAGCTACCATTTGTGAAAAGGCATGTGCCAAAATTCCCAGTTCGTCTGAGCGGTTGCTTTGAATGGGGATGTTTAGATTGCCAACAGCGACTTGTTGGGCAGCGGCAACCAGTTCTTCTATTGGGCGTAACAACCAGCGTGATAATGCTAATGCCAGGCCGCCTACCCCTGCCAACACAACGGCCGTTAACGCTGCAATCCGATAAGCCAACGCGGTAACCGGCGCAAATGCCTCTTCCAAATCTTCTTTGGCCACAAATCCCCATCCGATCGGGTCAATATGCCGAAATGCTGCCAAAACCGGTACGCCTCGATAATCGGCCGTTTCAATAATCCCCTCAGCCCCCCGCGAAGCCAAATGTGCCGGCAGTGCATTTGGAGAGTTGACAGGAATACGCAAATTCAGCGCAGCATCTTCATCAAACCGCAAGTTGTTCAAAAAAACCGTTTCATCCCCCTCATTTCGCACCAATAACGTTTCCCCCGTATCACCCATACCTGGCCAGGCGCGAATAAGTGGATAGACGGTTTCTTCCATATCTACCACAATAATCACTGCACCTATCATATTTGGTGTAGGTTGTAACGTTTCCGGATCGACAGCATACATCAGGTGTGAAAAAGCCATGACATTACGGCCAGAACGAGGATCGCGATGAATATCGGCCGTATAAGCTCCATTTGCCGCATGCTTCGTTTTCTCCAGCACATCAAGATGGGGAGTTGGTTTACCCTCCAGGCTCTCATCAGTGGCAATAATGACTTTCCCGTTGACATCTACCAATATGACTTCTGTATAACCTGTACGGGATTGTTGCAAACTGTTCAAATTGTCACGCAAAAACGAAATAAACTCTGCTTTGCGTTCTGGTGGTGTGTCAGGCAATAAAATTTCTGTCAGGTGTTCTTCATTCAAGCGATTATCAGCCAGCAAACGGGCATCTGCCTCCCGCTCTCGCAACCATATTTCTATCTGCTCTGTTTTGAGGTCGGCTACTGAGTTGAGTTGGTTGATAACCTGAACTTTTAATGCTTCTCGTTCGGTACGGAAGGCAGCATAAGCAAGCAGGGTAGCAGAAATTAACGCCACCAGCACGAGAGTTACAAAAAGCTGACTACGCAGGCTGTAACGAACGGCCGTTTTCTGAATAGGTGATTCCAATTGATTTGACATAAATAGCACGTCGCGTACACAAAAGTTTCAGGTTACCTGTACCAGTACCGACGCGAACAGAACGGCCGTTTCTTACCCACCACCAGCCATTCCCAATCCATTTTTCATTAAAAACTAAACTTTATCAATCCACATCTGGTACCAAAAACGCCCGTTCACCCGCCGCCACCACAAACGACAACCGATTCTCCGGCGGTGACAACGGACACACCCAGCGGGCATTATAGGCACACGACGGGTTATACGCGAAATTAAAATCCAGCACAATCTCCC
>RFGV01000637.1 GCA_003696605.1 Chloroflexota bacterium
CCCACACCGCATCCGACAACGTCCTCCCGTCCCACCCCGCCCCACACAAACACCTGTGGGAGTACAAGCCCGTAGCCGTCGCTAAATTATTGCGACAAAATAATGCCTGTGATACCATTCCTTCAGCATCATACGTTCATTATCCAGGCATTATCGGCATTATTTTGGATCATTCTTGTTTTCTGGTTACCAACCTGTCTTCAACACAAGCATTAGTCGGTAACAAAACAACAAAGTGTAAATTTGAAAGGGAAGAAACTTCAAACCAATCCAAAAACAATCAATCCTGGCCAACCTAAAGTAAATCAGGCATTGGTATAAACCTTCCCTTTTCATCTCGTCGATACATATACCCAAAAAATGAACGTGTGATGCGGCACGTTCATTTTTTTTATCAATACAATCAACACAGCCAGCAAATTTCCAGCATTAATTTATCATGATTATTATCATCATATGTGAGGAAAACAAGAAATGGGGTTAAGTGTAGAATTCCTCTTTCGTATCATAGGTGCTATCGCCCTGGCTATCTCCGGAGGAATGCTAGGGGACGATCTGGCACGCCTGCTTGGTGGGCAAATAGACATATATGTGGTTGTACTGTCTCTGTTAGGTTTCCTGACCGGATTGGTGCTTACCCCCTATTTCACCACCCGCCCAATACGCCGCGCACGCAAATCGCTAGCCACCATGCCCCCCGAACGTTTGGTCGCAATTATTGTAGGTATCTTTTTGGGCCTGGTTGCAGCTGCTCTGCTTTCCCTGCCACTCTCCTTGCTACCATCCCCTTTCCGTCAGATTTTGCCTCTGGCAGCCGCTATCGTCTTTTGTTACATGAGCGTCATCATCCTGGTGTCACGCCAAAACGACTTACAGGCATTTATCAACAGCCTGCGCCCAACCGGTCAACAAGGCGAGGCTGACATAAGCGAAAATTACATTCTGCTTGATACAAGCGTCATCATAGACGGCCGTATTGCCGACATATCAAAAACAGGCTTCATTCGCGGCATCCTGCTAATTCCCAACTTTGTCCTCATGGAGCTGCAACACATTGCCGACAGCCCCGATCCGCTGCGGCGCAATCGTGGCCGGCGCGGCCTCGAAGTCCTCTCCATTCTACAAAACGAAGCCCCCATCCCCACCCGCATTACCGATATGGATGTCAGTGAAGTTCGCGATGTAGATAGCAAGCTGGTTGCTCTGGCACGTCATCTCCATTGCCCCATCATGACCAACGACTATAACCTAAACCGTGTCGCCGAATTACAAGGCGTTACCGTGCTAAACATCAACGATTTGGCCAACGCCGTCAAAGCCGTTTACCTGCCAGGTGAGGAATTAACTGTTAAAATTATTCAAGAAGGACGTGAAACCGATCAAGGTGTTGGATACCTGGAAGACGGTACAATGGTTGTAGTGGAAGACGGTAAACAATACATCAACCAAACCCTGACAGTCACCGTCACCAAAGTTTTACAGACAACAGCCGGGCGCATGATTTTTGCTCGTTTGCAATAACCGAAATACAGATGGAGTTACTATGAGTCTGAAAATCTACAATGTATTAACTCGACAAAAAGAAGAGTTTGTCCCGCTTACCGAAGGTAAGGTTAATATGTATGTTTGTGGCCCCACAGTATATGACTACTCTCATATTGGCCACGCCAAAACCTATGTCAGCTTTGATGTGGTAGTTCGGTATTTGCGATATATTGGCTACGATGTGCTTTATGTGCAAAATATCACCGATGTAGGTCATATGCTAGACACAGGCGAAGATCGCATACTCAAAAAAGCACGTCAGCTTTCTGCCTTGCCCATGCAGGTAGTAGAAACCTATATGCGGAGTTATTTTGAAGACATGGATGCGTTGGGCGTCAAACGTCCAGATATCAGCCCTCGTGCCAGCGCTCATATTCCAGAGCAAATCGCCATGATTCAAAAGCTCATCGAAAAAGGACATGCCTACGTGGTAGATGGCTCTGTATATTTCGACGTTACTTCATTCCCGGAATATGGCAAACTGAGTGGCCGCAAAGTAGAAGAGTTGGAAGAGGGCGCACGTGTGGCAATTCGGGAGGAAAAGCGACATCCTGCTGACTTCGCCTTGTGGAAGAAGGCTGATCCAGAACATATTTTACGCTGGCCCAGTCCCTGGGGTGAAGGGTATCCAGGCTGGCATATTGAATGTTCGGCAATGGCAACCAAGTACTTGGGCGTTACTTTTGACATTCATGGTGGGGGTATTGACAACATTTTCCCGCATAATGAGTGTGAAATTGCCCAAAGTGAAGCAGCTCATGGTGAGCCATTTGCCCGCTACTGGATGCTAACCGGTTCGTTGACTCTGGATGGCGTGAAGATGAGCAAGAGTCTGGGGAATACATTAACAATTAAGGATGCGTTGAAACGGTGGCGTCCGGAAGCTATTCGCACGTTCATTTTGTCCAGTCATTATAGTAGCCCAATTGATTTTTCGGATGAGGCTGTGGAAGCAGCGCACAAAGGCTGGCAGCGTATTTGGGGAGCTGTGTCTCTGACGCGGGCGCGTTTGCGCCATGCGCCGGAAGGTGAGGCAGACCCGAATGTGGTGACGATGCTGGAAGAGACAAAGGCAACTTTTATTGAAAAGATGAATGATGATTTTAATGCACCGGCGGCGTTGGCTGTGTTGCAGGAGTTGACACGAAATGTAAATGGTTTGCTGAATGAGCGGAGTGACCTTACTAAAGGGACGTTGGCTGCGATTGATCAGCTTTATCGTGAGTTGGGCGGGGATGTGTTGGGTATTGTGCCGGAAACGACAGAAGCGTCGGCCAGTGCAGAACGGGAACAGGGTTTGATTGAGTTGTTGATTGAGTTGCGGGCTCAGGCTCGTGCCCGTAAGGATTGGGCAACGGCCGATCAGATTCGTGACCGGTTGAAGGCATTGGGGGTGGTTTTGGAAGATCGCCCGGATGGGACAACCTGGAAGTTAGCGTAGTTTGTTGATTTGACGGAATGTGGAGAATTGGTGCAAACGGCCGATTCTCCACTTTTATTTTTATATGACGACTGAAATTCTTTACCGACGTAATACTGTCCTGGAAGCTTTACGTGGTCATCGGCGGGAACTGATACGCCTGTGGGTGCAAGAGGGGGTGAGCCACAAAGAAACGGCCGCTATCCTCACCGCTGCCCGTGAACGTCACATCCCCATACGCACAGCCCCCAAACAACACCTCACCCGCCTGGCCAAAGACAGCCATCATCAGGGTGTCGTTCTTGAAGCAGGCCCTTACCAATACAGCACCATCCCCGACATCCTCTCCCTGGCCCACCAACGCCGTGAAGATCCCCTCCTGCTGCTACTTGACCTGCTCCACGGCCCGCAAAACATCGGCTCATTATTACGCACTGCGGAAATTGTCGGCGTACATGGTGTCATCATTCAAAACAGACGTGCCCCCGACATTACACCAACCGTTGTCAATTACGCCGCTGGTGCCACCGAACACTTGCTTATTGCCCAAGTCACCAACCTTGTTCAGTCCATGCGTCAGCTCAAAGAAGCCAACATCTGGCTAGTTGGGTTGGATATTGCGCCATCAGCCAAATTATTGGGTGAAATTGACTTAAACATTCCCCTGGGGTTAGTCGTTGGGCACGAAGGTGGGGGATTGCGGCGTCTGGTACGCGAAAACTGTGATATGTTGCTGCAATTGCCCATGCGCGGCCATGTAGAATCTCTAAACGCGGCCATAGCTGGCTCCATTGCCCTTTATGCGGCCTGGCAAGCACGAGATTTTCAATAACGGGAGTATTTTGTTATGCGCGTATTAATCACTGGCTCAAGCGGTCAAATTGGTACTAATTTGGCTCTCTATCTGTTGGAACGCGGCCATTACGTATTTGGTGTGGACAAACGGCCGAATCCCTGGACAGACGCCTTTCCCACCCTTTTGCAAGATTTGAGTATGCCCTATCGGTACTTCAAAAAGGGTATCGGTTACACCGAATACCCTCCCAATCTCGATGTTGTCGTCCACCTGGCAGCCCATGCCAAAGTACACGAACTGGTAGAGCAACCCGACCGGGCTCTGGAAAATATCACCATGACCTACAATGTGCTGGAGTTCTGCCGCCAAAACCAGCTCCCTGTTATCTTTAGCAGTTCCCGTGAAGTCTATGGCGACATTCATCGATATATTACCGAAGAATCCTATGCCGACTTCGCTTTTACAGAAAGTCCATACTCTGCCAGCAAAATCGCTGGTGAAGCGTTCATCTACTCTTATGCCCAATGCTACGATTTGCGTTATCTCGTTTTTCGTTTTAGCAATGTTTACGGCCGTTACGATAATGATCTGGAACGAATGGAACGTGTTATTCCGCTCTTCATTCGCAAAATCAGCCGGGGTGAACCCATTACAATTTATGGTGAAGACAAGATTCTTGACTTCACTTATGTAGATGATTGTGTAGACGGTATTTATCGGGGAATTGAGTTGCTGGCCAGCGGGCGTGAGGCCAACCACACCATCAATCTGGCTTATGGGCAAGGTAACAGTTTGGTAACAATGGCTCGCCTGATTGGTAAAGCACTGAACATGGAACCCCAAATGACTATCGAACCATCCCGTGTGGGCGAAGTTACCCACTATGTAGCCAATATTGGCAAGGCGCGGGCGATTTTGGGCTATAACCCCCAAACTCCGCTAGAGAAAGGAATTCCCAAAGCGGTAGCATGGTGTCTGGAGTGGTGGCAAAAAACCGGCCAAATAGGAAAATAGTACCAGTTAAGCAGCCGTGAAACTAATCTTGACGCTTACCCATGCATCTTCTATATTGCCAGATGTAAGCGAATCGTTCTTTCAGAAATGCAAGACATCAGGCAATCAGCATGACGGTTTTGAATACAGAATTTAAGCAAGGACAGGTATGGTGGGTTTGTCCCCCAGAACGGGCCAATATACCTGATCCTCGGCGGCAATTGGTACTGATTGTGCAGGCAGATTATTTCAATCAGCTTAATTTACCCACGGTCGTATGTGTGCCCATCAATTATAATTGGCGAGCAGCAGAGAAACCGGGCTATGTGATGTTGCCCCCGCGTGACACGAAGTTGAAGCGAACGGCCGTTGCGAATGTAACCCGTCTGTTTGCCATTGACAAACGGCTTTTCTCCGAGTATGTTAGCACCATTCCAACCTGGTTATTGGAGAGTGTGCTGGATGGTGTGCAAGAAGTACTTGGCAGATAACAAGAGGAACGGCCGTTTCCACGGCAAACAATATGCGTTACATTGACATCTCGGCGGCTGTGCATAGTCGCGCTGGCCTTGGCCGTTATGCAGAACAGATCGCCCATGCTATCAGCCTCACCAATCCAGCCACTTACGGTCTGTTCTACAATCGGGGAAAAGACGGCCGTTTTCCCCCCTCTCTGCAACATATCCCCCCTACCCAACGTCGGCACATACAGCTAGGCTACAAACCCTGGCGCATGGCCATTCTCCTGGCACATCTCGCCCATATTCCTTTCAACCGCCTCCTGCCAAATGCCCGTCTCTTCCACAGCACCGAACATTTGCTTATGCCCCTGCACCAAATTCCCACTGTACTCACAGTCCATGACCTCATCTACAAGCTATTTCCTGCCTACCACAAAAAGCTCAACTACTGGTTTCTCAACATTGCCATGCCCATTTTCTGTCGTCGTGCTGATGCTATCATTGCTGTTTCGCAGGCCAGTAAGCAGGATATCGTCAAGCACTACGGCATTGATCCGACTAAAATTCATGTTGTGTATGAGGCGGCGTCCCCTCATTTCCAGCCGCCGCCCCCGGCTAGAATTGCCTATGTACGGCAAACATACAAATTACCAGATAAATTCCTCTTGCACATTAGCACCATCGAGCCGCGCAAAAACCTGAGTCGCTTGCTCGATGCCCTCAAGGCCTTGCGCCAACTCTTCCCGAAACTAACCCTTGTTCTGGCCGGGGGCAAAGGCTGGCTGTATGAAGATTTTTTTGCCAAAATTGAAGCGGAAGGGCTGCAAGAGGCGGTTCATTTGCTGGGGTGGGTGCCAGATGAGGATTTGCCCGCCATTATTGCTGCTGCCGATCTGGCCGTGCAACCGAGTCTGTACGAGGGGTTTGGGTTGCCGGTGCTGGAACATATGGCTTGTGGACAGGTGGTGGCAGCCAGCAATCGCAGCAGTTTGCCGGAAGTGGGGGGAGAAGCGGCCGTTTACTTTGACCCATATAGTGTAGATGAAATGGTTTCCGTCATCCGGCGTTTGCTGACAGACCGTGAAGAATATGCTCACCGGCGGGAACTGGGGCTGGCTCAGGCACGCCGTTTTAGCTGGGAACGTGCTGCCAAAGAGACGATTGCTGTATATGATTGGGTTGAAGGGCGGTAATACTGTTTTTGTGGTGATGTGATGGATAAATCGGTTACAGCTTTTCAGAACAGTTCTCGAATTGTGAGGCAAAGATGGATGCTGGCGGGTATCCGGTTTTTGCCTTTTGTTCTTTTGCCAGGTCTCTATCTGGCTACATTGGCACAGACACTGGTGTTGGGGGATCCTACAGAATATACTTTTGTGGCGAATATTTTGGGCATTGCTCATCCACCAGGTTATGCATTTATTACGCTAACTGGCAAACTGTTTCAAATGTTGATTCCGTTTGGGGAATTCCCCTGGCGTATGCATCTGTTGTCGGCCACGGCAGCGACTTTGGGTGCGGTTTTTGTGTATGGGATTTTGCTGGTGGTAGATCGGGCAACTATGGCCAATAAGCAGGACTGGGTAGGTGTGATCTCGGCCGTTTTTGGGGCATTGCTGGTAGGAACGGCCGTTGATTATTGGCAACACGCTATTCATACCAACCCTCATATTATTACCGCCACTTTTCTGGCCGCGAATCTTTTTTTGCTCACACGCTGGGGATATGGTGGTTCTGATAAATGGTTATACCTCTTTTGTGTTTCCGCTGGTCTGGGGGTTACACATCACCCGCTTACTGTATTCGCCTTTCCGGCCTACACTGTGTACATTCTGGTAAAACGGCCGTCTATCCTCCGTGAATGGCGCACTTTGCTCAAAATGGTTGGCTTTGCCTTGTTGGGGTTGAGTGTCTGGCTCTATTTCCCTATCCGCAGCCCCATGCAACCACCTTTTGGCCCCTCAACAATGAATACACTGGATGGTTTTCTGGCACATGTTTTGGCGCGTAACTTGCGTGTCAATCTTTTCCATTTTGGTCTGGCAGATCAACCAGACCGGTTGTTGGTATTTTGGACATTATCTCGTTTGCAATATAGCCTGCCCGTGCTGTTGTTGGCTGTTTGGGGGTTAGTTTGGCTGGTTGTGTACCCTCAAGGGGAAAAACGGCCGTTTCGACCACTGGCCATTCTCTACGGATTAGCCTGGTTGGGCAATTACCTTTTCGTCATTAACACCGTCCAGGATGTCATGGCTTATCTGTTGGGGCCGTTTCTCATCGTAGGGCTTTTGGCTGCCATTGGGCTTTACGGGCTGGCAACACTTACCCGCCAGGTATTACAGGCAGACAACCGTCTGATTGGCTTATTGCTGGCAGCTTTATTTTTGCTGGGACCTATCCTGCAAATTGCCCGCAATACTCCCTACATTTCCTTGCGCAATTACAATGAAGGACAGGCTTATGTAGATGCTGTATTTGACTGGTTTGCCGGACGAGGCGAAGGGGCAGTACTATTGAACGACTGGGAACATATGACGCCTCTTTGGTACACCAAATTTGTGACTAACCGATGGCCAGATCCGGCAGATGTAAGACCAGAATTTGTCTCTACAGCCCGTCCCTGGGTAGAAAGTGTGTTTGATTTTTTGCCAGGTGGCCCGGTATATTTGAGTAATTATCGGCGTGAAATTGTGGATGCTGGTTTTCGTTTGCGACCTGCTGGTCCATTCTATCAGGTTGTGGAGCCGGGAGATAGTTCGATTCCTCCAGAATTGACGCCGGTACGGGCGACGGGCGGCGAAATTGAGGTAGTTGGATATGCGTTGCCCCAAACGGCCGTTACTGCCGGCGATTATGTTCCCTTCACCCTGGCCATGCGTACCCCCACAGGAACGGCCGATTTTTACGTACCGGTCTTGTTTGTCGGCGATATCACCTACCCCTTTACTACCGACAGCCATCTAATCACCCCCCAATGGCTACCTGGGGAAGTGATCGTAGAACGCTTCGACTTTGCCCTGCCCCACAATCTGCCAGCAGGTAATTATCCCGTGCGGGTTGGGCTAAAAAATTTGAGCACAAATGAAGAATTTGACTTGGGACTCACAGCAGGCACATTAACAGTAACACCTAAAACGCATCCTGTTCGTACTGATGACCTGCTGGCCAATTTCCGACAACGTGTCGGCCTGGTAAGTGCAACCGCCTGGGGAAACGGCCGTCGTGTACGTGCCCCCTGGACAGAACCACTCGTTGCCCAGCCCGGCGACACCATCCATATCACCTTGCGCTGGCGTAGCCTGGACTACGCAGAAGAGAGCTACACCGTCTTCGTCCACTTAATTGACGGCGCAAACCAGCCTATTGTAGCTTTGGATTACACCCCCCTGGGCGGCGCAACACCCACCCATCTGTGGATACCCAAATGGTTACCCGGCCAGCAAATGCTAGACCCTTACCGGTTACAAATACCCGACAACCTGCCCCCAGGCACATACTATATTGAAGTGGGTTTGTACGAAATGGTGGGAAAACGGCGTCTGCACATTGCTGATGAAAATGGCAACCTAATCGGTGACCGATACATTCTGGGAACTGTATTGGTAACTGAATAAGACGTCCTATTACTATTACTTGTTGGTTACGTTGCTATTTTTCACCAATGAGTTCGTATAACTGTTCCAGCGATTGCCGACCTTTGACCTGGGTAGGCGGCAACGGCCGTACATCAGCCCAAGACTGAATCTGGGCATACACCTCATCGCTGATGATAATCTGCCCCGGTTTCGCCAGCTCCTGAAGCCGTTTGGCCAGATTCACGGCATCTCCAATGGCCGAATAATCCTTACGCAGGTTACTCCCCACATTCCCCACAACCGCTTCACCAGTATGTACGCCAATACCAAAATACAACCGCCGATCTTCCGGCAAGACTGCATGATAAGCAGCCATTCCTTCCTGAATCATCATGGCTGTACGCACTGCCCGCTCCACATGATTCTCTTGAGGGTTGAGTGGGGTGTTAAATAAAGCCATTACGGCATCCCCCATAAACTTGTCTGTTAATCCCTGATAATGGGAGATGGCCCTGACGGCTTCAGTAAAGTACCCATTGATGATTTGAATCAACTTTTCTGGGTCAAGATGCTCACTAAAAGTGCTGAAACCACGCACATCAGCAAACAATACAGAAATTTCCCGTCGCTGTGGTCGTTGTGCCGCATCTATGTCGCGTACTTTGTCCACCAGTTCAGGGGGAAGGTAACGGCGTACGCTTTCCAGCCGCTTCTTCTCGGACAAGTCGTTGAGCACCATGGCCACGCCAAACGGCCGTTCCTGAATATCCCGCAACGGCGAACAAGTCAGATTCAGCGTAATCACCCCCGGACGCTTCCCCACAACCACATCCAGTTCCGTCTGTTGCACATCCCCATTCTGCTTTACCCGCTCCACCAGCGTATCCACAGGTAACCCCAACGCATTCAGAGCCTCCCGATATACCTGATGCAACACAGAATCCGCCGGAACACCCAAAATCCGCTCGGCAGCGTGGTTATACAGCGTAATACGGTCATGTTCATCAATAGTAATCACCCCGCTGGCAATCGAAGCAAACACGTTATCCATCAACTCTTTCATTTCTGTAATTTCTGCCAAATGGTCTCGTATTTGCCGAAACAGACGTGCATTCTCGATTGCCACAGCAGCCTGGTTCGCAAAAGCGGCCAACAAATCCCGATCCGCATCACTAAAAATACCCGATGCCACCCGATTGTCGGCATAAATGACACCAGTGATTGTGTCCTTGATTTTTAGCGGCACACAAAGAATGGAGCGCAAATTATAGCTAATGATACTCTCCTGCGCCGAGAATCGGGGATCGGCCTGAGCATTCATGGTGACAACGGGCTCTCCGGTTTCGGCAACCGTGCGTACAATACTGCGGCTAATTTCGAACGAGGCCGATTTTTCAATTGTTTCCCGATCGACATTGCGGGCAACCTGTACTTCTGGTTGGCCTGTTTCTTCATCAATAAGCAACAATAAGGCACGTTCGGCATGGGTGAGGGTGATGATAGCATCCATAACAAAACTGAGTACTTGCTGCAAGTCGAGCGATGAGTTGATCGCTGCTCCGATTTCTTGCAGGGCACGCAGTTGTTGGTGTTCCTTTTCCTGTGCCTTTACGCGCTGTTCCAGGCTTTCCAGATTGCGCTGGAGCATGGTGAACAGACGGACAACCTGCTCATTCACTTGGGAGGCGTGTTGGCGGCTTAGTCCGATTTGGGTGGTGAGCATGGTTTGTTGTTGATCGACTGCCCCACCAAGTTGCTCGATGAGTTGTCTCAACTGCTTGAGGTCGGTTCTGATTTGGGTTATGGTTGGCTCGCTCAATGGGAGAATCCTCGCGCTAAATTAGGGACTGATATTGTTATTATACACCACCGAAAGTGATGTCAAGGGGGAAAAGTAATAGGGTAGCCTGGTCTTTCCCATTCAGGCTACCCTGCTGGAACTGGGGGGTTAGCGGCGGCGACGGGTGCGCCATTGTTCGAGACGACGTATTAATCCCCGTCGAATGAGTAGGGGGCGGAGTTCGCGCCAGGCTTCGGTAGGGTTGTATCCGTTTGGTGGTGTGTGTGTTTTGCTGAATTGCTTGAAGACGTATTGCTGGGTAAGGTTGCGGATGGGTTGTTTGCCTTCGGGAACGACGGTGGTGAGCATATCAGCTCGTTCGTAGGGGGTGTAAGTTGGTCTGAATTGGATGCCTAGCCAGCGTGCCCAGGTTTCCAGACGGCCGTAACTGCGTATGACATCGGCCTCGATGCGTTGGTTTAGTTTGTTGGCTACCCACAGGAGTATGCCGGCGATGGCGACAATGAGGATGGCTCCCAGGATTTGCCAAAGGGAAACGGCCGTTTGTGGTGCCGTTGTCTCCAGTGCGTTTTCATCCAATACATCACCCCCGCGCTCAAAATCATTCTGGTTTTCTTCTTCCCCCAAGAGTGCTTCTCGGTCAATATCTGTTTGTGCCGGGAGGGAGGGGGAAGCAAGATCGTCTCCAGAAGCGGCCGTTTCTGGCCGTGTAATCACCGGAATAGATGCCGTTGGCTCAAACTGAATCCAGCCATAACCCGGAAAATACACTTCCACCCATGTGTGTGCGTTACTGGCCCGCACCCGGTAGAAATTCCGCTCCGCATTAAACTCCCCTTGAGCATACCCACTCACAATCCGTGCTGGAATCCCTTGTGAGCGCAACATAACCGTCATGGCAGACGCATAATAATTACAATATCCTTCCTGACTCACAAACAATGTATAATGTACCGGGTCAATCCCATCGGGTGGTGCCGGAATTTGATCGTTATACTTAATATTTTCGCGCAAATAATTCTGAACGGCCATCGCCTTGTCATACGGGTTATCATACTGGGCGGTTAACTCTTCTGCCAGCGCTACTGTTTCCGGTGTAATCGTGTCCGGCAATTGCAAGTATCGTTTCCGCACCCAGTCCGGATACTCTGTAGGCGCTTCTCGCAAACTTTGGGCATCTGCCACCGAGAGACGAGAAATCACCTGATACTGATCACCCTGACGCAAAATGAACCGGGAACGCATAGCCGTAACCAACATATTTCCCCGTTCATCTGTGGTATATTCGACAAACATTTGTCGGTTAGACCCAATAGGCTCTGGTGCGGCATAAAGAAAACTGGAATTATTGAGGTAAGTGACGACCGTTTGGGTAACAACCTGACGTGACAAAGTGAAGGGGGTTGGCAATACACCATCATCAGGAATGTGTAATTCGCTCTGGTAATCAGTTACAGCCTGCCAACGGCCGTTTTCATACGTATCATACACAATGGCCTGCCAATACACATAAGGCAATTTCTGCTCTACATACACATCCATAATAGGCGTACTCCCCACCGTTCGTGGCCCACCCAAAACCAATGTATTCTGGTATGGGTCAACCGTATCAGTTCCATACGCCCGCAATGCTGAAAACAACCGTGTCCAGTTATCCTGAAATTGTCGCCAAGGACCACGTGTTGTTCCCAACGCATCTGCCACCACTGGACTGGCACTAAATGTTGGCAAACTCCAGGCTACAATCAAGGCAATTAGTGCAGTCATAAAACTGGCCCGAATAAATGCATATCGTATTGCCCGTTCATACAACACACGAGTCTCACGCCAGTTTTTTTCCTGTGTAATCAGATGCGTTCGTGCCAGATAAACCAGCGCCAAAACCACATAGATAGCCAGATATACCGGCAATGGTCTGGGGCCAGTGTAATAATAGACAACACTCAACAGCACCAACCCGGTGGGGACAATGGCACGCCATACACGAGGCAAGCGAAAGGTGTACCATGCGGCCGAATAACCTAACAACCAAAAAATAGCAGATGTTTGAATAACAAAGATAAGGCCATCCCTGCTTGTGCCCCCACCAATTGCCTTTCTGAGCCAGACAAGTTGCCGATTGAAAATGTCGAATACACGCTCTCGCCACAGCATCCCCTCGGGTAAAAGATTTCCCGTCAGATAAATCACGACAAAAAGACCATATACCAATGCCATAATATGGGCTGTCCGTGTGGGGAAGCGGCTTTTGGCAAGGGTAACGCCAGCCAGTAATCCAATACTGCCTGCAAGTGGGACAATGTGCAGCCCATCTATCAAATCGGACTGCATAATTGCCATACCGGCAACTAATATCATAGCCCACAGGAGTGCCAGCGTTGACCAGCCTTCTTCAAGTTTTGGTTGTAAACGCATTTCAGTCCTGTCCTTTTTTCAGGCAATTGTGAAAATAACTTTACCTGAAACTATATTTGTGTCTGGCAGGTTCATTACGTTTTGCAGGGATATGTTGTGCAGTATTTATTATATTTTTATGGGGGGTAATTGCTATCAAAAAAGGGGGTGATTTACATTCGCTTAATCTACGCTTGTGGCAAATCTCGCAATTTTGATTATGTATCTCGAGTGATCTTCCATGTACGATAAGCAGCATAGAGGACAAATAGGGAGAAACCAAGTATTGTCAGTAGAAATGAGTTGAAAATATCTGGTGGTTGGACGATAAGGGGAAAGGTGATGGTGCCTTCTCCATCAGTTGCGCTAATTTGTAATGTGAGGGGGTATGTTGCGGCTTCGTCAAGGATGAAATCTGTTTCGTAGAGTAGTTTGTTTGTTGATTCTGTGTTGGTGACCTGGCGGGTTAATAGGGGATTGTTGGTTTCAGGATGGTGTACCTGGAGCTGTACTTTGGCATCGAGGATGGGTTGTTCAGAAACGGCCGTTGTTACCGCCACACTCACATGCACTTCCTGGCCGGCTATCGGTTCGGCTGGAGAAACCCACACAGAAACCCAGTAAGGGCCAGCACTCGCTTTGCTCACTATCAAATCGCCGCCCCCATGTGCCTGTACTATTTCGCTGGCAATACCTAATAGCAAAGCCAATAGCATAAAGGCATATAACCCTATCTTCCATCTGGCAATCATGAAGCTTGTTTCTCCTCTATTTCCGGCGGTAAATGACTGTTTACATAACCAATATACATCCCCCCAAGCAACAAACTAAACAGAAACCATTGAATGGCATAACTCAGATGTGGTCCTTCGGAAAGATCAATGACGCGCTCAGAGCGAAATGGTAAAGTAGTATTTCCATCTGCAGAAGGAGATTCCACAAGATAAACCGGGAGCAGCTTATAGGGTAATGTTGCTTCTATGGCAGCAATATCTACACGATACCATTCTGGCTGAAACTGGTTACTAACAGATTGGTTGGTATTGCGCGAAATGGTTTGGGAAAGGGCAATATAACCATTGACGGTAACAGGGCCAGACAGGTCAAATTGGGAGATATTATCTCTTTCGCTTTCAGGAATCCAGCCACGATCCACAAGAACGGCCGTTTCCCCATCCCCCAACACCAACGGCGCAATCAAATGCACCCCAGCCCGTCCCTGCCAATTCTGCACCAACAACACCATCTGATGCGCCAAATCATACTCCCCCTCAACAAATGCCAGCCGATTCTCCCAAACAGCCACATCACCTTCCCACACCACATCCGCCAAATTCACCGGAGACGCATTCAACGACTCAGCCAACACCGCATTAGCCGCACGCCGCTGCGCCAATCGATCCAACTGCCAAAACCCCAATCTGGCCAGCAACCCCATACCCAACACAACAGCCAATGTCGCCCACCGATAACGACGACTAACCAACGCACGTAACACCATACGCAACCGCCCCACTACAAATCACCTCCCGGCGCTCTCATAGTCTCATCACTACCCCATTGCGTCTCACTCATCACCGGCTTACGCTCCTCCTCATGCAACAAGCCCGCAATCAAAATCAACGCCGCAATCAAATACATCATACTCCCTGGAATCCACATAATAATCCCCCCCAACTGCTGATCCGTCATTACCGAAATCCCCCACAAACGCGGGACAGATTCATAATACGAATACACCGGAGCACGAGCAAACGCCAACACCACCCCCGTCAACATATTCGGTGGAATAGCCGCCAGCGTAAACGCAATCCGACCAACCTGCGAAAATCCAGGGTGAATGCGCGGTCCTGCACCAGTTACATGCCACCAAAACAACATCCCGGCAACAAAAAAAGTTAGGTGCTCAACATCATGCACCAATTCACTACGCAAAGCAGCATTATACGCACCAGGATCATGCCAACCAAACACCATCACCGCCCACAACATCCACACAATACCCGGCTGTGTTACCTGCCGAATCCTTCGCCGGGTAGCCGAATCACGATGCAGCAACCGCCCAACAACCCCACCTGCAACATAACGCCCCTTACCTGGTAATCCCCACAACATTACCGCCATCGGATTCGCCAATAACAACAAAGGCGGCGCTACCATCACCAGCAACAAATGCTGGACCATGTGCATCAAAAAAAGCTGCTCCCCCAACACATCAATCGGAGAAAGCAACGCCAAACCAATAAAAAATATCCCCAACCAGTACAAAACAAGATGTTCTGGCACAGCCAGTTGACGGCGAAAAAGCCCAGGCCGTCTTTTACTCCAATTGCGTACCTGGGCAGTTCGCCTCCGCAATACCCACCACCCCCTGGTATAAATAGTCCCGGCCAAGGCCAGGACTATTATCACATCTATGCGCCACCCCCATGAAAGCAAGGCGGCTTTCAGTATCGGATTCATGAAATCGTCTTCAATCAAGCATCATATCGAAGGGCGATCAGGCCACATGCCCAATCAAATAAAGTGCTGGGTAAAAGAAAACCCAGACCACGTCCACATAGTGCCAATAAATAGCACACGCTTCCACACCCCAATGACGCTCTGGAGAAAAGTGACCCTTACGGCCGTTTGCCCACACAATCAAAATAAACACAATACCCGACAACACATGCAACGCGTGCATCCCCGTCATCGCAAAAAACACACCGCCAAAAACACCATCTGTCGGGCGTAAATGACCAAACCACTCTACCCCAAACAGCTCCAACTCCAACCCAAACACATTCCATTCCATGACCACCACACCAACAAAAAACAACGTACCCAATAGTGCGGTAATCAACAAACCATTCAAAAATGTCTTTCTGTCACCGTGAGCAATAGCCGTCTCCGCCCGATTCATAAAAAAGCTACTCACCAGCAATATACTTGTTGTCAACAAGCCCAAAACCTGACTCAGCTCCGGACGTGTATTACCCCACAGGTAAAACCGGGCAACCAGCAAAGCCAGGAACAAAAAGACCTCCGAAAAACAGAACAACCACAACCCCAACCGGTTACTGCGGAGTTGCACTTCATACGGAACTTCATGTCCATGCGCATCATGATGGGTTGTTACAGCACTCATTAGTGACCCTCCTCACGCCATAACCGGGAGATATGCATAAAATTCTGCACGATTACCCCAGCCTTCAAAAAGGCAATAATAAACATAATTACAGCCGACGCCGCCAAACTAACACTAGCATAATACTCAGCCACTGTCAGCACAGCCAAAATCACAAATGTTATCACACCCAGGCGATAAGCCGCTTTCTTTTTCTCTTCCACCAGTACAAAACCTCCTAAACACAAACCAAAAGGTCATTAATCGCCACTTGCCGGCGCCATCCGAATATAAGCTACCCCAGACAATCCATAATCATACGGATCACCCACCACTTCAAAGGGCACATCGTAATTAAATTCCGGTACTGGCGAAGGGATTTGCCATTCAGGTGAACGGGAACGCCACGGATTCGGATCAGCCAACTCTTGCGAGCGAGCACTGCTAACCAAGTTATACACCATAATCAACACTGACCAGCCAATCACAAACGCAGCCAGGGTAATTAACACATGAATATTTTGTACACCCAAGGCTGGATCATAGTCAGCAATACGGCGCCGCATCCCCATAATACCGGTAGCCATCTGCCCCAAGCTCATCACCCAAAAGCCGGGAACCATAAGCCAAAAATGCAATTTCCCCAGCGATTCTTTATACATCCGCCCAGTAATCTTCGGATACCAGTAATAAATGGCTGCAAAGAAGGGGAAAATAAAGCCCCCAAACATTGTGGCATGGAAATGACCAACTACCCAATATGTATCATGCAGGTGCATATCCGTTGGGATTGTTCCCAAAATTGGTCCTGTTACCCCACCAATCAGGAAAACTGAAATCGCACCTAATACAAACAACATGGGCGTCTCAAGCGAAATCTTCCCTTCCCAAATAGTGCCTACCCAGCTAAAGAACTTCACACCGGTAGGTACAGCCACAAACAAAGTGGAAATCATAAAAGGAATACGCAATGAATTATCTAGCCCAGCTACAAACATATGGTGTGCCCATACCAGAAAACCGACCAAGGCAATACCGAGACTGGACAAAGCAATCCATTTATAACCAAACAAGGGCTTACGCGAGAACACAGGTAACAACTCGCTAATTACGCCCAGGCCAGGCAAAATAAACAAATATACAACTGGATGGGAGTAAAACCAGAAAAGGTGTTGATAAAGCAGCGGATCGCCACCATTGGCGGGGTTAAAAAAACTCAACCCGATAGCCCGTTCAGTAACATTCATCAACAAGGCAACGCCAACTGTTTGGGTAGCCGTCATCTGAATAATTGCAGCCGCAATAGCTGCCCAAACAAATATTGGCATTCGGAATAACGTCATACCCTTGGCGCGCATCGTCGCCACAGTAACAATCAGATTAATCGAACCTGCAATTGAAGAAAACCCGTTAACATAGAAACCAAGCAAAAACAGTTGCACCCCCAATGGTGCGCGGAAGGTCAGTGGTGCATAGCCCACCCAACCAGTATCCCAACCACCGACAACCATACCCGCCAAAATGAGAACAACGGCCGGTATACCAACCCAATAGCTAAACGCATTGAGGCGGGGGAATGCCATATCTGCTGCGCCAATCATCAGGGGAACCAGATAGTTTACCATTGCGCCCACACCCAATAACATTGCAGTAATCATCACAATGCCGTGTGCGCTAAAAAGGGTGTTATATTGGTCATTGGTTAGCAGGGTCATACCCGGCTGGGCCAATTCGATGCGGAAAATAAGCGCAAACAGGCCACCAACCAGCAACACCAACAAGCTCGTATATCCATACTGAATCCCGATAACTTTATGATTGTAGTCAACATTCAAATACCGGGTCCATTCTGGCTTGCCCTGCGGCGGACCATGTCGTAGCGGTGTTTCTTTACCAAAAATCCATTTAATCCAGTCAGTTAATACGCCAGCACCAAGCAAAAAGCCGAATACGCCAAGCAATGCGCCAAACACAACACCTGGCTCAGCATTTGCTTCCAGGCCCATAACCGAGCGAATAGCATTGACAAAAGTCATGCCAATAGCTGTGAAAATCGCCTGGCCGATCAGCCCGCGGGTAAAACTTGATGTCAAAAAGTACCATAAAGCTTTCATTTCTTTGGCCTCCAAACTTTGTTACACGGGAAATTACTCGTTTAGCGTCTTGATATACGCTATCAAGTCTTCCACAATATCTATTTCTACACCTTCAGCCGCCAATATTTCGGCCTGTTTTTCTGCAAATCGTTGTTCGTAATTAGGCGGCATGATATTTGCATTGAACCCAGAAACAATTTTGGCATTGGGGTTCAAAATGGATTCTCGTAAATAGGTTTCATCTACAACGATTGTAGACCCATCATCCATTTGTTCTTCGCGACCAAAGAGCCCCAGCCAGGTAGGACCGACAATTTGGGTTCCGTCTACGCTGTGGCAGGCGGCGCAACCAAATCCTTCTGCACTATACCAGATTTCACCCCGCTCTTCTGGGGTCAGTTCAGCAAATAGTGGTTGAGCCAACCGTTCATCTACCCAGGCGGTAAATTCCTGGTCGCTCAATACCTTAACTGGTGCCAGCATGTTTGCATGTTGCTTGCCACAGATTTCGGCACAGCGCACTTTGTAATCGCCTGCCTGGGTTGGGGTAAAGCGCAAAATTGTGGTGCGTCCGGGTACAACGTCTTGCTTGACACGAAATTCTGGTACCCAGAATGAGTGGATGACGTCTTCTGAATCCATCTCTAAGCGGATGGGCTGATTGGCTGGCAAAATGAGTTCGGCAGAGGAGATGTTTTCGTAATCTGGATATTCGAAGCTCCATGACCATTGTCGGGCGTGGACTTTCACAACCATTTCGTTGGGTTGGGGGGCTGTAATGTCCACTAATACGTTTGTTCCATAAACACCTAAACCAAGCACGATTATTACTGGAATTACTGTCCAGGTGATTTCCAGTCCAGTATGGCCATGAATGTGTGGTCCATCTGTTTCGTCATCAGGGCGACGTCGGAATACGAGCGCAGCATAAACGACGAAGACCATAATCAGGGAGAAGAAAAAGGCAATGAAGCCGAAGTGTATGTGAAATAATTGGTCGATTGGTCCGGCTTCAGCGCTGGCTGATGTTGGTAAACGGTAAATTGCTGTTAACAGAAAATATAACAAAATTGAGGTGATTATTGTTAACCCTGTCGCAAATAGCAGATGCTTTTTTTTCATTTGGCTATCCTAACTGACATGTTTTAAGTCTGGTTTTCTAATTTTTAATACTTTTGCTCTGGAGGTGGTTATGCTGCTGCTGAGCTGTAGTAGAGCATTAGCCCAACTCCTACACCAACAACCAGTAAGCCGGTTACAAGTACCGCAATAAAGTCCCAAGGGATAGGCGCGTAATCTGTTTTATCTACTTCTTCAAGGGTTTCGGGCCGAATGCGCCAGAGTATGATGGGTAAAGCAATAATGAGTGTTAATAAGGATATTGCACTGCCTGAATTAACTAATCGCCCAAAGAGGTGCATTTCGCCTTCTGGGAAGAGGGCTGCGTTTATTAGTTGTCCGAATAGAAGCACGAGGGAGAGGATGATGAGGTCGGTGCTAAATACGGACCAGCGCGAACGGGTATGACCTGGCTTGCTGCTTGCAGATTGGGTTTCGCGAAGGTATTTGAGTTCTTCTTTTTCACGTTTTTCGAGCTCGCTGAGTTTTGCCTTGAATTCTTCGCTTTCGACAACTTGGGTGACCTGGCGGGAAAGGAAGACGTTTACAAGGCCTATAACCAGTCCGGCGCCGATAACAACTGCTGCTACCAGAGCGGCAAGCGCTCCAAGCACTTGAAAACCAGAGAGTTCAAGGGAGTCTGTGCCTGCGATGGAAGTTAGTGCTGCGGGAACGGTGATGTGGATTGTTTCTACTTCTGGTTCGACTTCGATAGCAGTGGTGGTGGAACTGCTACGGCCGAATGTGCTGGTAAGGGACGGCCAAAATGCCGTCAGAAGCCCGGTAGCGAGGAGAACTGCTACCAGAATTGCCCAATTGCGTAGGTTTTGTTTTCCGCTCAAGAGGCCTTCTCCTGTCTAAAGCTTTTTTGTGTTGTGCATTACAAAAATGCGATTGTGGATTTTAGCACAATCCAATTTTGGTAGCAATGAAATAGGTGGTTTTGTCAAGAGTGGGGACACAGGGTTAAACGGCCGTTCCTGTCGAGGAGGTGACTGGAGACGGGTTGCGACGCAAATACCACCAGATCAAGCCTGTCAGGGAGAGTGCTGATCCCACAACGGCCGCTTTTAGCCAGCGTCTTTGGGTCACCGTTTGTTCTTTTGCCGATTCAACAGGTGTTTGCATCAATTGTTCATGCAGTGCCACCCGAAACGTTGGAGACGGCCGTACTGGTACAAGTACTGCTTTTACCGCTTGGGCCAATTGCAACAACGGCCACACTGTTTGCCAGGTCGAGCGAGACACCCCCTGCTCCATCAACCAGGCCGACAAATCTCGTACCTCACCTGCATTTAGCGCCTCTGCGTGTGCGGCCACCAACTCCTTGACCTGTGCCTTTTTCATCACAATCACATCCTATACCACACAATCCAATCAAACAGGAATCGCCACAAGCCCCAACGCACCTGGTCCCAAATTAATCGCCACGGCCACAGCCATATCCACAACAAGTTCTTCGGATACATTCAAAACGGAACGGGCTCTTTCGGCCAAAATCTTTGCCTCATCTGCGGCATTCGCGTGAATATATGCCACTCGTACCGGCTTGTTGCCAACTTCTGTGGCGACCATGTCAATAATATGTCCGATTGCCTTTTTGCGAGTTCGCACCCGCCCCGCTTCTACAATCAACCCATCTTCCAATCGCAAAATGGGTTTAATATTCAGCAAAGAGGCCATTACCGACTTCATGGAACTGACCCGACCGCCTTTGACAGCATATTCCAGACTATCAATGGTAAAGACGACAGCCATTTCCTCTCGCATTTTGTGCAAACGGGCCATAATGGCATCAATAGATTCACCAGCTTGCGCCATACGGGCGGCTTCAATGGCCATATATCCTTGGGCAGCAGAGCCAGCTTGTGAGTCAAACAGGTGAAATGTACCCTGTCCTTCCAGTTCACGAGCAGCTGCTATGGCCGAGGCATAGGTGCCACTCAGCTTTTCGCTGACAGTAATGGTAAGAATTTCGTTTTCGCCTTCAGCCAAAATCTCTCGATACACTTGTTCGAACTGATAGGGGGTAGGCTGAGAAGTTTTCGGGAAATTTTCGGCCGTTACTTCGGCCGTTTTGGCATAAAATGCTGCCTGATCCATCTCAACACCCGACAAGAACTGTTCCGTGCCAAACATAATGTTGACCGGCACAACACGAATATTCAACTCCTGGGCCAATTCTGCCGGGACATCGCCAGCGTCATCCATCACAATACGCATATATCCCTCCAATTTCTCTCTTCACGATTAAAATGTTGTTTACCAGCGACGACGAAATAGCGAGCGTCGCTTTGGGCGCGGCGTAGCCGATTGCCGTTCTAACTCATCTCGCAAGGACAGTAATGTCCGATGATAAAGAGATTTAATTGCACCTTCGCTGCGCCCCATAATTTCACCAATCTCAGCATTCGACAAACGATCAACAAATTTCAAAATCAGTAATTCTTGTCTGTCGGCTGGTAATCGGCGAATTGCTGCCAGTAGCGTTTCCTTGTCTTCAAGAACTTCTGCTAAAAATTCCGGGCTATCTTCATGAGCGTGCCATTGGGCAATATCATCCAAGGAGATAATTTTGCGCCGGCTACGATCTCGATGCCAGTTGGCAACCATATTGTGTGCAATACGATAGAGCCAGGCGGAAAATGGCACACCTTTGTCTTCGTAATTGTGAATGTGCTGCATTGCTCTTATAAAGATGCGTGCAGTCAGGTCTTCAGCATCATCTGCATTACCCGTGCGATAGTAAACGTAGTTGTAAATTCTGCCGACGTATCGTTCGTACAGTTCGCCAAAAGCTTCTTTATCTGTTTTAGCCCGTTCTATTAGAGCAGATTCGTCCATGCCAGCAGTCAACTTCAGTCCTTTTCCGGATGGGTTTGCTGGCATGTTATTCATAGAAACACACCAGCATGAATATGGTTGCGGCTTGCAGTATATCAGAAGGATGTAGGTCTGCCTACAAGGTAAACGGCCGTTTCCTCCTATCTATCATACCAATTTCCCCCTCATCCTTCTTGCCCCACACTACTTCATAACTTGACGCCCCAAAATGGCTACGTTATTCTTCACCAGTTATGACCAAAATAGAGAAAACGACTTCACAAAAACGTGGATTTGATGCTTTGGGCTGTGTTGGATGGCTTGTCTTCTGGATGCTGGTACTGGCAGCAGGCAGTACAGCGATTAGTCAGCAAACCAGTTCTGCCCAAACGGCCGTTATTCAGCCAGAAACACCCGCACCCACACCCACCAATACGGCCGTAGCCCTGGCGGCCGTAACCAGCACCCACACACCCACCACTACCTGGACGCCCCTGCCTCCTACAC
>RFGV01000638.1 GCA_003696605.1 Chloroflexota bacterium
CCACGGGATGTCCTCATCAATCTGGGGCTGGCGGTTGGACCAGCCAACGATGCCTTCATTGTAATCATTATAACATAAACCAGCGTTGAAAACGACTCTGGCGGGTGTATTCCACATTGCTGACACGTGCGGATGGGTCTGAGACCCGCCCGCACAAAAAAAGGACAACCGGCGGGCGGTTGCCCTACAATTTACTGCTTTGCTTCCTGTTTTCCCTGGATAGCCAGCGTATTCTGATGCACCAGCCCTGGAAATGCAGGGGACTACTGCGGGTTGTCCGGCAACGACGGCACGGTCTGGAGGTAAAGCCAGATTGCCTTCAGCTCATCATCCGTCATTCTGCCGAAGATTTCATACGGCATTGCTGGCGAAATCTGCCGGTTGCCCGGTGCGATACCGGTTCGGAACATCGTCAGAAAATCATCCTCGGTCCAGGAAGCCAGATTACCAGTAGGGGTTAGGTTCGGGGCGTACGGGTCGCTGGGGGAGGCCACGCCACCGGCAAGATTCTCGCCGTGGCAGTCCTGGCAGAGGGCCACGGTCAGCAGGTACTGCCCGTACGCCGCGGTGACAGATGGCTCCACAGTAGCGGGCTGTACGGCCTGATGGTCAATCTGTTGAACGGGCAGGTTGCCGTTTTCCAGGACACCCATGATGATTTTCCCGGTAAAGGCCAGCTGATTCGACGGAAGCGGTTTGTCCACCGGCGGTACAGATTTGACATAGGCGATTACCGCGGCCAGGTCTTCGTCACTCAGAACGGCAAACTTACCCGACGGCATCATCGGCAAAACGGGTGTGCCATCGGGACGGATGCCGTGACGCAAAATACGCACCCAATCCATATCGGTATAATTGCCACCTACGCCTCCCTCGCCGGAGGTCAGGTTGGGAGCCACTACCCGCCCAATTGGCGCTTCATCAAGAAACACCTTGCCTTCCAGCTTTTCGCCGTGACATCCCACACACGGAACCACGGCGGTCACCAGATGCTGGCCCCGCTCCACGGTAGCCGCATCGCCGGGGATGTCTACCGGTCTGGCTTCCATCGCGTAGGCCCGCCCCAAACGAGACTGGCCGGTCAGTACCAGGACCGCAACCGCGACAACAAGCAAAATCACCAATCCCCCCATACCAATACCTGCCCACTTCAACACCTTTTTCACAGCAAACCCTCCTCAAGGTAGATAATCGTAGGCCAATCCGCGAACAAAACGGTGGCCCAAACAATAAAAATGGCGCGCGCCCCCCAGCTACAATTTTATCACGCCATCATGGTGTGTCCGGCATGCTTGTTACCCCCAATACGTCGCCTTTGCTGTAACTCACTTGACCCCCACGCCCAAATGCATAGTGAAGACTTCTTCATATGGACCTGCACCCACTGTTTCCCGAAGATGCTTTTTGACACCATTAGCGACATCTTCCCAACGCTCTTCTCCAAGCTTGCGCCTCAAAAAAGCAACCGGGGCGGCAGAGCGTTCAGTCGCCCGCCAAAATTCATCAAGTGTGGGCGTAGTCTCAATATGCTTGATTGTGTGAATTGTCACCTCTCGAAATCCGGCCACTGTCATTTCATCGAAGAAGCTTTGAGAGTCACTTAAGGGTGGTTTGTTGTTAGACGCGTTGGGCATTCCGGGCACCATTATGCTCATAGCTTCCAAAACTTGTGCAAAAGAACCTTTGATGGAGGCGATACTGCTGACCACGGCTCGCCGCCCTGAGCGTAACACCCTTAGCATTTCTTGGAAACCGGTAGCCCGGTTTGGGAAAAATATCAATCCCGCCATTGAAAAGGCACCGTCAAATACACTGTCTTGGAACGGTAAAGCTTGACCATCAGCGACATGCACGTCCACGAGCCCTGGTCTGGTCTTTGCCATACGTTGCCACAGATTTGCAATCATAGCCACCGAAAAGTCAATCGCACTCACGGTTGCCCCTCCCCTGGCCGCCAAAAGTGCCAGAGACCCAGGGCCAGCCGCGATGTCTACAATGTGAGGAGAGGACGGCAGGGAAGCCAGCTCTAATGCTTTGCTCGCATAAAATTCAGCCCATGCCATTAATTCGGCTGTGTAACCATCTGCTACGATGTTCCACGGTTCGACAGATGATAGTGGGTTATGGGTTGGTTTGCTGGACCTGCGTTCCATGTAACTATCTCCCAACCGATGTTCGCATTCTATGTTACATATTGAAAATTGGGGTGAAATTCGCTTTAGAAAAGGATATCTGGTAGGGGCACAGCGGCACTGTGTCTTTACATTCCATTTCCAGAGTACAAAATATCTGGGTAGATTAACTCCGACTTACTGCATTTCATCCAGTATTGCGATAAATGAGACTACTGTTTATCCGAGAGCCGTATAAAACCAACGAGGCGAGGTGTTACGGAAATGACAGTCCCTTGGGAGGAGAGTCGCCGCATCCCTTCCATAACGGATTCATTTGGTTGTCCATAAAAATCAACGCGTGTAGTGGTCAGGTATTGCATTACATCACGCATGTAAGGGTCAGATAGTTGCCAGTGAGCCAGTATTGATTCGGAATCTTGATGAACCTGAATGGAATGTGCACGTAGCTCATTCTCATCGACACAGACGGCCGCCAGTAGTTGGGGCCCGTTAGCCTCGAGAAATTCTACTGACTTGAAAAATGCATCTTTGCACTTGTCGAGTGCGCCAGCCTCAATTTGGGACGTCGTAATGAAAATTATTGGCTCTGACATATCTACTCTACACCTCTAAAAGTAATTGTTCTGTCGTAGCTTTATACCTAAATATTTTATCCCGTCTAACGCCGCCGTTGTGCCGCCCAAAAGCAACCTCAATTGACGGCAAGTCTAGCGGTTAGAAACCTGGCTCAATGGGTCGGCACTAACCGCATTGTTGGGCGATTTTTTCTCTTGAAATCAATTATGGTTTTTAACCTCACTTCAACCATAATGTAATAGTCCTCATCACTATGGCTTTTCGACGTGGGGCACCATTAGCATTATCGGAATTTTCCGATTGTCAGCGCGTTGCTGATATTTATCAAACCCAATGTATACCTCGGTTGCTTTCTGCCACAATCGTTGGTACTCATCGGGGGCAGTCACCTCTCGTGCTGTGTAGGTGCCGGTATGACCGCCAAATTCAAGTTCTGCCACAGGATTTGCCTGCAAATTGTAGTACCAGGCCGGATTGCGACTCTGTCCCCAGTTTGACGCAACCAATGCGACATTGTCGCCATCGGGGACACCGACCACCGGCTTCGTCCGAACCTGACCGCTCTTTGCCCCCGTGCTGGTAAGAATTACGACGGGGAGCCCCGTCAATAGACTTGGGATAGAAAGACGATCCTTAGAAATACGCATAAGTTTGGGATCAACATAATGCAAAAATTTTGAGAATACCATTGCGCCTATGAGCGAGGCCGGAATGTGTTGCATTACACGTTGCCACCGGTATTGTCTGTACGTCAATTCAGTCACCCTGAACCTCCTTCAATTTCAACATAATCTTCTCTACTACAGTTGTAGTTGATCTTGACCGTTGTGGTTACCTAATTTTGCGAGGGTGGTCTAGCCTCAGACTTACGTTTGTTTCAACCCGATGTTCTTTTGTAGAGCAAAGAGTTTTCTAACGGCAACTGTAATTATTGCTGTCTAACAAAAAGATGTAGAGAGAGCGTGAAAAGGAGAAAAACCAGCACCCCCGCTTTAATATAAAGTTATTTTATCATAAACTATAGTTTTTCAAAATTACAGTTATCTTTTTGCCAGTCACTCTTGTCCCTCTCACTGCTTCCGGTGGAGCGGTAGATTTTTCGATTAACCGGCATTATGCTAAAATTACCGTGCACTGCCGTGGGGGCGGATGTCGCCCGGTGGCGGCCCTGGTCTTCAAAATCAGTGGGCGG
>RFGV01000639.1 GCA_003696605.1 Chloroflexota bacterium
CAATTAGCTTTATTTACCATAACTGCATACAAAAATGATAAATAATAATTACTTTTCTAATTACTTTTCTAGTGACCTTGTGCCAGCGTTACTAAAACGCCGTCACAAGACAATTGAAAATGTTTTTTTGTTGTTGTCGTTCAGACAACAACAACCAGGTCGGCAACCACCGGCCACAGCCATTTGGGATTTGGTGAATGAGTCACCAAATCCAAATGAATCGTTTTTTGTTTCCGCCAGGCAATGGCGGGATGTGCGCCGCCGGGCGCAACTGGCCGGCCTCGTGCCACGTATTTTTTGCCACTCTCACCCGGCTGATTCTGACGATCGCGTCAGTGATGCCGATATTCAGAATGCCATTGGTGATATATCGCTGTATGGTGTTCTGACATGGAAAGGTGAATTTATTCTCTATAATCGACGCGGTGAACTGATGCGGTTTGACCTGGCGCCGCCAGAAGAGAAAGGGTTGTTAGGTCGGCTGCGCCGGCGGTTTGGCCGGTGATAACTGGTTGGTAATAAAAAAACAAGGACGGCACTTTTAGTACCGTCCTTGTCCCCCTGATATATTCCCAGATTCCCTGTCTTTTTCATTATAGTAAAATATTTACTCGTTGTCAAACAAAAACGGCCGTTTTTCTTTGACTGTCTGGTACAACAAGTCCAGGCGGCCATTGTTGATAGCCGCGTGGATCAATTCCCACGCATAAGCGGGGAGTGTGGATGTCTTGCTGGCAATGTGTTCTGGATACAATCCAATTCGGAATGTAATATCATACAACTCTTCCTGACTGAAAAAATTAGCCAGAATATCAGCCAGCAAAACCTTTTGTTTCAGTTCGCCGGTATCTACCCGTTTCTTTTTGACTTGCGGAAGCTTTAGGTTGTCCCGCCACGATTCCAAGTCTGATACACGCCGTGCCAAATCGGCAACAACCCGCTCCAGTGACTCCAGCCGGTCAACAATAGATTTTCGGTCAAGCACGGCATGATTTTTATTTTATTTATTCCCGCTTCTGTAACCCAGGACAAATGACAGCAACGTTGTGACGATGATGGACAGAATAGCGGTCAATTGATCGTACCCGGCCAGGTCTGGAAACTTGTCAGTTAACAGAGCCGCCAGCACCATCACAACGGCTGTTACCAGTGCCTCTTTTGTTTTTACTGTGTTCTTGATTGTCTCTTTCATTTTTTACCCCCTAATTTGTTTGACAAAACTTTTTGCCCGTACCGGCGGGCAACCAATGTAAACTCTCGTGCCTGTATGCCTGGATGTTGTACAGATTTGGCAAATACCATCTGGCCACCAGACCGTCCAGGTCTCGGATCGGGTACACGCGGCGTTGTTTTGGCTACATATTCAGACCTGAACGCCAGTAACGGGCTGCGTTTTGGTGTAATTGTGTGCGGTCGCGTACCCGCATCTACAAAAACAAATCGTTTGTCAGTAGTGTAAATCTCGACTGCAAAGTCTTCTGCCTTTTTGGCGAAACGAACGGGACTTGACCATGTACCCGTTGGCCGTTTCAATGTTTGTTCTACCACCTTGCCAGCAGAACTTAAGGCGGCCTTAATCTCTTTTTCACTGATTGGCCAGTCGTCATCCATTTTGGGCACAATAGCCGTTACTTTTATTCTCATTGTACGTTATCCCCGCTGGAAACAGTACCTGATGGTGTCAAGTCTGTTTCCAAAAATGATTGTGGCAAGTCGCCCGCATCTACCGCCAGATTCCGTGCTTCAAGTGGTGTGATTTCACCCGACTCCACCATGAGTTTTCGTGCTTGCGCCCGCTGGGTAGCAATTTGCGCCCGCTGTGCCTCATCTTCAAGTGATTGCTCATGGAACTTAAAGGTCGTGTATTTGTCCAAAACAAAATTGTTTAATACATACGTCATTTGTTGTCGCCATGAAGCCAAACCTTGCCCCCGTTCCTTTTGGCGCAAGATTTCAGACTGTGTACCTGCACCAAACGCTTGTCGTGCCGCCAAAGACGGGTCAATGTCATTAACATCAATTCCGATAGCATTGGCAAACGCCACAGCCGCCCGGTTACGTGTGCCAGGAATATCATAACCAGGCGGTACTTCAGCCGTGTTAATGCGGATGTGCTGTACTGATGCGCCCGGCGGCAACGGAACGGCAACAACCCCTTTGTAGTATCTGATGCCACGCGATGCCTGTTCCGCCTCGGCCACCGCAATCGCTTCTTCTAGTCGTGTGCGTGTGATGCCAGTAATAAAGTCCAGTCCGTGAACCCGTGTACCAGTTATCTTTTCGTACAAATACCGATTAATGGCTGACATAATCAGGATTTGGTCATACACAGATTCAGCGGCAGACATAACTAACCCGAATTCGCTTTCTGTGGGATTGGCGG
>RFGV01000640.1 GCA_003696605.1 Chloroflexota bacterium
ACATTTAAATACACGGTAATTTGCCGGTTAACCGGATTTGGGAAGACCTGCACCACGGGATCTCCATTCCCGGGGGATTTTACAGCCGAGGGTAAAACCACAACTGTATCTGAGTAATAGGTGCATCCAGCGCTGTCAATGAGTTCAACATAATAACTGCCCGTATCCGCAGGAATCAGAAAGTACCGGGTAGCGTTTGGCAGGGATTGCCCATTGTGAAACCACTGATAGGCGGCAAAGTCCGTACTGGCAAAAAGGGTATCCCCGGATTGGGTAAGCGTCAAATCCGGCTCATCGCTGACCAGTGGAACCGTGTCAACATCGTAACAACCGGCTGAATCATAGACCTGAAGGATATAAACACCTGCGCACAAACCGGCAAATTGCGGGGAACTTTGATAGCTATTCCCTCCATCGATGGAATAGCTCACACTGCCGGACGAACTCACCACACCAACCACATCTATCATTCCATTACACAACCCAAAACATGGCCGGCTTGCCCGCACGCTGTCAATTTCTACTACGCATCCGGAAGTGCCAACAATCGTACACCGCGTCAGCGAACAACCATTGGCATCGGTCACGGTTACACAATAATTGCCAGCCGGCAGACCGGTCAAATCTTCCCCGGTTGACCCATCCGACCATTGATAGGAATAAGGAGGCGTGCCTCCGGAAACTGTCAGATCAATTGTGCCATCTGATGCCCCCGGTGATGAAACGTTGGTCACACCAACAGTTACCTGCAATGCCGCAGGCTCTTGTAAGGTAAAGGAAAGCGTTCTGCTGCAGCTATTGTTGTCATATACGGTAACCATGTAAACCCCTGCAGGCAGACTGCTGAGCATTGATGCAGTGGCACCGTTATTCCACTGGTAGGTATAGGGTGGCGTGCCTCCGGAAGCGGTTAGCGTGATTGAGCCATCCTGGCCCCCGTTACACAACGGATCATTGGAAGAGGAATTAACGGTTAATGTACCTGTAACCGTAACCTGCTGGCAGGTGCTGTCCACACCGGAAATGTTACTGGCATACAGGCAGACTGTGTAAATGCCGTCTGTGCAATAAACATGGGTGCCCGGATTGGCTGAACTGTCAACGGTGCCATCGCCAAAATCCCACCAGTATGCATCCACGGGATTGGTAGAATTATTCGAAAAGGTAACCACGCCATTGGCGTTGCCCGTAACCGAGAAGGATGCCACCGGCCGGGGTGGGATAAGTGTCCAGGTAAACCGCGAGGGATTGCCCAGCGAATCAAAGGCGAGCTCGGCTACCGGTAGTTTTGTTTCCTTTGCCAGCCAGGTATGGGATTTGGTGGTTGAGGTGGTGGTTTGAAAGTGCGTCCATGTCGGTGGGAAAAAGGGCTTCACCCATACCTCATCGGTGGCATTTTCAACCGAGGTGATCAAGAGGCAGTCATAGGTACCCGTTGGCAGGATTATCTTGCCATACCCCTTAACCGTATCCCTGAAAGTGGCATTATGTACCAGGCGGATGCTCTGCACCCCGAATGAAGCGCCATTCACTTCAACTTCAAATCCATAGTTGCCGGTGTAAACACTGCCAAATGTCACGGGCAGGGCATTTAAAAATCTCACCGGATCAAAAGGGACAGATATCGTACTTCCCAGGTTTATGGGATCATCCCCGGCAAAACCATCGAGCGTAACCTGGGTATTCTGGTAATTGAAATAGAGGAAATTGCTCCCATCCACCGTCATCGCAATATTCGAATTGGGAAAATCACTGCCGTATGGCGTACCTGCCGGTGCGATTACAGCCGTAACGTTATTCACATCCGCCACAACATTGCTGAAATCCCAGATCACATTTGCCCCTCCGCTAACAGTACCTGATACCAGGGGCAGTGTATCCGAAGCGCGTGGAATGCTGTCACCGATATATACAAGATCCTGGCGGGTAATCTGGATTTGCCCGTACGCTGGAACAGTGGTAAGCATTCCCACGGCAAGGAGTATTAAAAG
>RFGV01000641.1 GCA_003696605.1 Chloroflexota bacterium
AGATTAGGCAACAGGCGGGCGAACCCCCACCAACCCCCCAAACCATCACCAAAACCACCCGCATTCCCGCCGAGGCTGAAATCGGTATCGCCAAAACGGTCTCAGCCCCCACCCTGGTATCGGGACTTATCTTTGAGTTTACGTACACCCTGGTGGTGACCAACACAGGTGGCACGACCCTCGATGATGTCCAGGTGACGGAAGATTTACAAGCCGCCCTCATTACCAATGCCGCGAATCCGGCTGATAGTTTCTCCGTAACTAATGTTGTGGTGACACCTGGCGCAGGATTTGCAGGGACACAACCGACGGAGAACGCCAACTATGTCGGCACAACAGGGAACGATATCAGCCTATTTAATGCGGGGAATAGTTTTGAACCGGGTGACTCAGCCACCATTGCCATTACCGTCCAAGTTGACCTGACATCCGACGGCATTCTTAATGCCAACAATACGGCCCAGGCAAGCGGTACAGATCCGAATAACCCTGGAACCCCTGTGACGGATGATTCGCAGAACGGGAATGATGTTGATCCCGATGGGGATGGCGATCCGACCAATAACAACACCCCTACGCCCATTGTGATTCCTTTCCCTAGCATTGGGGTCTCTAAGGACATCAGCCCCCTAACGCAGATTGCGGGCACCAGTCAATTCACCTTCAATTACACCATCGTTGTCACCAATACCAGTCCTAACTTCCCCAGCATTGATTTAAGTCTGTCTAATGTGCAGGTCGTGGAAGATTTACAGGCTGCCCTCATTACCAATGGGCCTGACCCAGCCGATAGTTTTTCCGTGGGGACAGTAACCGTTGCACCCGTGGGTGCCTTTGGAGGAAGCTTACCGACAGCGAACCCCAACTATGACGGTAATGCTGACACCGACCTCTTCGACAATGGCCAGCCTAGTGTCTTTAATGTGGGTGACAGCGTCACGATTACGATTCCAGTCACGATTGACCTGGCGAGTGATGGGAGCATTCAGGTGAATAACACGGCCACGGCTGCCGGTGACGCTTCTGCGGATATACCAGGTACGCCACGGATTTCGGATGACTCCCAGAATGGAACGGATGACGACCCGGATGGTAACGGCAATCCGGGCGATAACAATGAACCAACACCGTTGAGCTTTAATGCGCCTAACTTGACGCCAAGCTTAGCCGTTGTAAAGCGGATTACGCGCCTGATTCGGGGGGGCGTTGATGTTCCCATTACGGGCATCGGCAACTTTAACGATCAGGCGGGAACAGCGAATGACAACGACCTGAATACCGCTTTTGCCAATGCGGGTAATGCGGGACAGCCGACTGGGGTATTCCAATTGCCGAGTGGCGTTGAAATTGAGCCCGGTGATGAGGTTGAGTACACGATCTACTTCTGGAATAACGGGGGCTTGAATCTCACAAACGTGCAGCTATGTGA
>RFGV01000054.1 GCA_003696605.1 Chloroflexota bacterium
AACAAATCATCCAATACACCACCAATAAAGACCACAACCGAGCCAAGCAAAACACCTCGTAACAAACGCGCATCGCTGGTATTGGCGGCAGGGGGAAGCAGCCAAAAAGCAACCAGACTGGCGAGTAAAAGGGCAAGGATGAGAGGAATCCCCCCCAGACGAGGCATTAATCCCTGGTGTTTACGGCGACCACCAGGCTGGGCTACAGCGCCCAAGCGAAAGGAAAGATGGCGTGCAGGCGGCGTGAAGAAAACGGCCGTTCCCCACGCCACCACAAAGACAATTAAATAAGCCATCAACTCAAAACGCAACTGCGCCCACTAACCTGTACCAAATTGCCGATCACCCGCATCCCCCAAGCCCGGCACAATAAAGCCGATATCGTTCAGGTGAGAATCAATGGCAGCCACATGAATCGGGACATCGGGATGTGCTTTTTGTAGTGCTTCAATGCCTTCCGGTGCGGCTAAAATGCCCACAAACTTGATACGCTCTGCCCCCCAATTTTTGAGAATATCGACTGTTGCCACGGCCGAACCACCTGTCGCCAGCATTGGGTCTAGCACCAGACACACCTGCACAGTCGGCGCAGTGGGCAACTTGTTGTAATAAGAGACCGGTTTCAGCGTCTTTTCGTCTCGATACAGACCAATGTGCCATACTTCTGCACCAGGCATCATTTCCCAGATGCCATTCACCATGCCCAAACCGGCGCGGAGGATGGGAACAAGGCCAATTTTTTCGCTTAGCTCACTGCCAACGGCCGTTCCCATAGGTGTCTCCACCTCAATCTCCCGCACTGCCAAATCGGCCGTTGCCTCATAGCATAACAACATCGCCAGCTCTCGAATCAACTCCCGAAACTTCTTCGGCTTTGTATTCTTATTGCGCAACAAGGTCAACTTATGCTTTACCAGAGGATGCTTGGACTCATAAACCATCGAAATCGCCTCCACACAAATTTTACCGATTGTACCCGACTCTAATCAGGAGAGGCAATGACTGATTACGCTTTCCGTGCCGGTTGACGTATAATCCCATGCAAACTTATCATAAACAACCAACAAAATATGAACGAAAAATCTACGTCTGAAAGACACATATCACCCCGAAAAAAACAAGAAGATCAAGGATTGGATGGTTTGTTACGTCCGCAACGACTGGCTGATTTTACCGGCCAGGAACGACTAAAGACCAATCTGGCAATCTTGATCGAAGCCGCACAAGCACGGCAAGAACCATTAGACCATATCCTGTTTCATGGTCCGCCAGGACTGGGTAAAACAACCCTGGCACACGTTGTTGCCAACGAGATGAATGTGAATATTCGTGTAACCGCCGGACCAGCTATTGAGCGGGCTGGCGATCTGGCTGCCATACTGACTAATCTGCGTGCTGGTGATATCCTGTTTATTGATGAGGTGCATCGGCTGGGGCGGGCTGTGGAGGAAATTCTTTATCCAGCAATGGAAGATTTTGTGTTAGATATTGTGGTCGGCAAGGGACCTGGCGCAAAAAATGTACGGCTGAAATTGCCTCGCTTTACTGTTATTGGGGCAACAACCCGGCTGGCTCTGCTAACAGCACCGCTTCGTGCTCGCTTTGGGGCCGTGTACCGCATGGATTTTTATGAGCAGGCAGCTATGGAAACGATTGTGACGCGTGGTGCACGTATTTTGGGTGTGCCGATCGATGGGGAAGGGGCGGCAGAAATTGCACGGCGTTCACGAGGGACGCCACGGGTGGCTTTGCGGTTGTTGCGTCGTGTGCGGGATTATGTGCAGGTGCGGGCTGATGGGGAAATTAACCGAGAAACGGCCGTTGCTGCCCTTGATTTGCTGGAAATTGACCATCTGGGGCTGGATGACCTGGACAGACGGGTATTACGGACTATCATCGAAAAGTTTGGTGGTGGTCCGGTAGGGCTGGACACCATTGCCGCATCCATCAGTGAGGAATCAGACACTATTATGGATGTCGTTGAGCCTTATCTGCTTCAGCTTGGTTTTCTGGAGCGGACTGCTCGTGGACGTATTGCTACTCCCCATGCCTACAAGCATCTAGGCATCCCCCTTAAAAGTAGCCAGGAAGATGATGCACCGAATCAGCCAAAATTATTTTAGCCGCGGAATAACGGCCGTTTCCAACACAAATCCAATATATTCGTTCTATTCTGAACCATAAAACAACACAAACAACGGAGGTTTCCAATATGGTTGAACTGGGCAAAATGCTCTTGTTCATTGGGTTAGCCATCGCCTTCATCGGGCTGGTGCTGGTCCTGGCTGGCCGGTTCATGCCGTGGCTGGGCAACCTGCCTGGTGATTTCCGGTACGAAACCGAAAACGTACGTGTATATTTCCCGCTGGCAACCATGTTACTGATTAGTATTGTGGGCAGCATTCTTCTTAATCTCATTATTCGCCTGCTCAATCGCTAACTATTAGCGCATATCTTTACCTGATTTGTTTTTTTGGAGAGGTCCTGTGTCCCACACAGGGCCTCTTTTCTAATTTGACGGAATTTTGGAAACAATTAGAAGCTGGGCTGCGTCTTGTTAACAAAGGCTTTATGTTTTAGCGATGTGTTAACGATTGTCAGGTACACTGTTGTCAGAATTAACGTGGAAACTATTGCCTTTTTTACAGTCAGGTGAGGATATGACAGGATACTATACCAGTATGCGGTTTAATCCGCCGGGAAGGATGATCAACAGGAAGGAAAACAGGATGGAATCCCCTTCAGTAAACAATCTGATAACGCAGCTGTTACGTTCGCTTGCACCTCAGGTTGCACCGTATGAATTGCATATGTTTCACAATCAGCAAGAAGATTATCTTCGAGATCCAGAGACTGTGTTGCGTGGCCAGTTAGGGGAAGATGCTCAAATCTTGACAGATTATTCAGCTGTACAAACGGTACGCTTTTTGGTTCCAATCATGACGGCCGTTTTGCGTGAAGTTGTCTTGTATGTCATGCAAATCACAGGCGAAAAGGCACCTTGTCCGGAAATATTGGCTCATCTGAATGGATATCAACTGGAAGAAATCCACAAGCTGGTTTTGAGTAAAGCACGACAATTCCGCCTATCAGAAAAGAAGTCGCATCTCCTGGCGGATACCATTGTTAGTTATCTGGCAGAATTTTCTATACAGAATTATTTACCAGGTAATTAAGGAGTTTGTTTTCCCCCGAAACGGCCGTTTCCTGCCTCTTCCTAAAAATAGCCCAAGTAAATCCCCAGTAATGCTAAAATTAAGGAAACGGCCGTTTCGTCCCCCCCTTTTTCTACATCCAGTTGCCCCCACTTCAGAGAACGTTACAATTAACCTCATGAAAACATCAGAATTTAATTATCACCTGCCACCAGAACTAATTGCCCAACGGCCGCTACCCCGGCGAGATGCCTCGCGTCTGCTGGTATTACACCGCCAAAACGGCCGTATTGAACACCGACACTTTACTGACATTCTCGATTATCTGAAACCAGGGGACATATTGGTGGCTAACAATAGCCGTGTCATCCCTGCTCGCCTGTTTGGGCACAAATCTACAGGTGGCCGTGTAGAAATTTTGTTGCTACGCCAATTAGATGATACCCGCTGGCAAGCATTGGTAGGCGGCCGGCGGGTACGCAATGGCACAGAAATTCACCTGGAAGACAAAGAAGGAGCAGATAGCGGCATTACGGCCACAGTAACGGCCGTTCTTGACGGCCCCCAGCGGGAAATTCGCTTCAGCCAGCCTATCAACGACCAACTAGACCGCTTTGGCCACACCCCCTTGCCCCCCTACATCCGAGAACCATTGACTGACGCCGAAAGATACCAGACTGTGTACGCCCAACCCCCAGGCTCCGCAGCTGCTCCCACGGCCGGTTTGCATTTCACTCCAGATTTACTGCTGGCGTTACGAGACAAAAAAATATTATTTGAAACAGTTACCTTACACGTTGGGCTAGACACATTCAAGCCAGTAGAAGCAACAGAAGTGGAACAACATATCATTCATAGTGAATGGGCTTCCATTACACCAGAAACAGCTCGCCGTATCAACGAAGCCAAACTGGCCGGGGGGCGTATTGTAGCAGTGGGCACAACAGCCGTACGTACATTAGAAACGGCCGCTTTACGTTCCGCTGGCATTACAGGTAGCCTGCAAAATATCAGTGCGCGTGATGCTGCTGGTGAAACCACAAACTTGTGCCCCTGGCGACCAGTGGCAGCGTTTGAAGGCACAACAGACTTGTTTATTTATCCCGGTTACCGCTTTCGGGCAGTTGATGCCATGATCACCAATTTTCACCTGCCCCAATCCAGCCTGATTATGCTGGTAGCAGCGTTTGCTGGCCGTGAGCAAATTTTGCAGGCTTATGAAACGGCCGTTCAGGAAAAATATCGCTTCTACTCCTTTGGTGATGCCATGTTGATTTTGTAATCAGGCCGTATCAGGCGAAGCATCGGGAGAAACGGCCGTTTCCTGCATCTCAAACCGAATTTCCAGCAACCCCTCATGCAAAGTCGCATCCGTTGCCTTGCGACGAGCCAACACCGTAGGCAAAATCATCTCCCGTTTGAAATTACCAATCGTAATAAACATCTCATCCCCCCGCTTGCGCAACCGTACCTGGCTTCCCTCAACAAAAGGCAACGGAATTCGCAACAAATAAGCACCATCGGCCGTTTCCGTCACTTCCTGCAAAATTCCCCGATAAAAAATACTACCCGGGTCATGTTCGCCAAAGCAATCAACCGCCAGCCTGGAAAGTGCAGCTACCCCCACAACTTCATGAGAATAATAGGGCGCATACCACAAAGGCAACGGCCGAAAATTATCCTCAATCATTCGAATATACTTCTGCTGAATCTCCCGCCGCTGCCGATAAAATGCGCCTTCATCCGCCGATTCTGGCAAAATTCGATTGATAATTACACTATCCACCGGATAATTGAACAAGCCCAGATAGCTGATAGCCCGTTCCGCCTCTCGCACCACCATTTTTTCTGGTTGCAACACCACCCGGTAGCTACTAATATCCGGATTACTAAGTGTCTGGCGTAATTCGGCGGTAGCTTCATCAAGCCGTGTCAACGCTTCCAAAATTTCTGCTGGCCCTTGCAAAAAACGACCTGCAAACGGCCGTAATGCCTTTACAACACCACTTTGGGCACGTGAAATGTGACCAGCATACCAGCGAAACGTATCTGGCATTGTCAACAGGCGAATGGTCTCACCTGTCGGCGCTGCATCAATAATCACCCGATCAAAGTGTCGCTCTTTCGCTTGCTTATTGATGTGCAACAGGCTCACAATTTCATCCATGCCGGGAAAAGCAGACAATTCATCGGCAACCACATTACTCAGCCCGCGCCCATCGGCCAATAACCCGGCAACAAATCCCTGAAGCGTATCCCAATAGTTGTGAATATCGGCAACCACGCTAATTTCTTGTGCCCACAGATTTTCGGCCACCTGTACTGGTTTGTCCCCCAGAGGCATATCCAGAGAATCGGCCAGACTATGAGCAATGTCGGTGCTGGCAACCAAAGTTTTGTATCCCAGTTCGGCGCTGCGAACGGCCGTTGCCGCCGCCATTGTCGTTTTTCCGACTCCACCCTTGCCCAAATAAAGTATGATTCGCATCATTTGCCCCCAATTCTCATTTTACTCACACAATCCGTTACGAGTTTATTCGGTTTTCGTTGCAACGTTTCGCGGTTGGTCTAACATCACCACAATCTCTGAAATAGTTCCTTGAGGATATCGCCGAATCGCATAAGGCAAATGGTTAAGAACCCGCCAGATGGCTTCATTCTCATTTTGGATAGTGCCAATGAGCTTGAGGATACCAGCAGAAACGGCCGTTTCCGTCAACATTTGCAACAACGCCGTACCAATCCCATCACTCTGGTAATCATCCCGCACAGAAACAGCCAATTCAGCCACCCCCGGCTCCACTACCACATAGCGCGCCACCCCCACCGGCACCTCTTCTGCGGCCGTCATATCAAACGCAATCACCCCTCGCCCAACCTCAGGCGGGGTATTGGCTATCCGCTCGGCCTCCTGCCACACTCGTGTCGGCCCGACATGGTCAACCGACTGTAAAAAGCGACGATAACGGCTTTCTGAACTCATGTGGGCAAAAATATCAACCAGATTCGCTGCATCTTGCGGCAAAATCGGCCGAATCTTCATCCTTCGTCCAGAACGTGTCGTTATTTGCCTGATTTCCATTATCATATTCATCATCACACCTCTGACGCATCGCGTCATAGGCAGCATAACACATCCTGGACAACAAATCAAGAGGCATGTGGTACTCCCCCACCCCAATCAAGATTAACCAGCCTCTGAAATTTCCGCCAAAAGCGACTCCGTTTTCACACCCGTCATCTCTTCACTAATTTCCCACAAGCGACGAGCAACTTCCTCATCATAAGAAATCGCAGATGAACGCACAGCTTTCTTTTTATCGAAATACTTACCCGTTACACCCTCCACCTCTGGAGACGACGCCAAATAAACCGATGTTTCCGCACCTTTGCGAACATCAACCGCGATCGGACGCAAAAATGTCAATGCCACTTTGGCCAGCAAGCCATTATTACGGCCAAAATTGGAAGCCACAAAGCCGGGATGAAGGCAATTTACCGTCACACCCTGTATGCCGTGTGCTTCGAGGCGCCGTGCCAACTCGTAAGTGAACAGGATATTAGCCAGTTTGGATTGACTGTACGCGGCAAATCCCCGATACCGTTTTTCAAATTGCAAATCTTCAAAATGAATACGGCCGTTGTGATGGGCGCCTGAAGAAACATTCACAATACGTGATGGTGCACTAACCACCAATACATCCAACAACAAATGCGTCAACAAAAAATATCCCAGGTGGTTAAGCGCAAAGGTCATTTCGATTCCATCAACTGACAACTGACGATTCTGAAACCAGGCCCCAGCATTATTTACCAATACATGCAAGCGGTCATACTTTTCCTTGAACGTTTTGGCCAATTCGTGAATAGATTGCTGTGAAGAAAGATCAGCCAAAAGCAAATCAACCTGATCATTCCCGCTCACTTGCCTGATTTCAGCCTGAGCAGCCTCTCCGCGTGCCCGATTTCGGCAGACCAAAACAACTGTTGCTCCCATTTTAGCCAGTTCTAGCGCTGTCTGCTTGCCAATACCGGCATTTGCGCCGGTTACCATACAAATTTTCCCTTTCATATCAGACATTTTTCTTCCCTCCCAGTATTATTCCAACCCAATGGAAAACATACTGGCTAAATCGTGCTCAGAAAAAACCCGAAAAGCAATTAAAGTTTCAGAATCAAGTATGCCATCTACATGCAACATCTGACCTGTAACCAAATCGGCCAGGCTTTCATTATCCTTGACACGAATCACCGCTACCAAATCGTAACGGCCGCTTACAGAATAAACCTCTGTAACTCCTTTTAATTCGGCTAACTGTTGGCCAACCTCATTGATTTTGCCTCTGGCAATCTTAAGCAAAACAAGTGCACTAACCATTTCCCTTGCCTCCTGATGCGCGCATTGTCAAGTAACAACTGCTTGAGAAGGGCTGCCGCCAAAACGGCCGTTTCCCAATCCCTCATTTTCGCTATAATACAGCCAACAACCGATTACCTGCAAAACCATCCCGCGGGATTCCTGAGCATCCCTCACAAAATAATTAGAAAAAGAGGTGAAATATGAGTCAAAAAACAGATCACTTTGGAGCACGCACGACATTACCCGGTACCAATATCCACTACTACCGGTTAAATACACTATCTAACCTGGCCAACATTGACCGGCTTCCCTTCTCCATCAAAATCCTGCTGGAAGCACTCCTGCGCAACTGTGACGGCCGTATCATCACACCCGAAGACGTAGAAGGACTGGCACGCTGGAACGCCAAAAAACCCGCCCAACTCGAAATCCCCTTCAAACCCGCCCGTGTCATCCTGCAAGACTTCACCGGCGTTCCCGCCGTCGTCGACCTTGCCGCCCTGCGCTCCGCCATGGCCCGACTTGGCGGCGACCCCAAAAAAATCAACCCCCAAGTTCCTGTTGACCTCGTCATTGACCACTCCGTCCAGGTAGATCGCTTCGGTTCCGCTTACGCCCTCTTCTACAACGCCGAACGCGAATTCGAACGCAACCGGGAACGATACGAATTCCTCAAATGGGGACAATCCGCCTTCGACAACTTCCGCGTCGTCCCCCCTGCAACCGGCATCGTCCACCAGGTCAACCTCGAATATCTGGGCAAAGTCGTCATGACCAGCGAAGACAACCAAAACAAAATCGCCTATCCCGACACCCTCGTCGGCACAGACTCCCACACCACCATGATCAACGGCCTGGGCATCCTTGGCTGGGGAGTAGGTGGCATCGAAGCCGAAGCAGCCATGCTCGGCCAACCCATCTACATGCTCACCCCCGAAGTTATCGGCTTCAAACTCGTTGGCCAGCTACCCGAAGGCGCAACCGCCACCGACCTGGTACTCACCGTCACCCAAATCCTGCGCGAAAAAGGTGTCGTTGGCAAATTCGTAGAATACTTCGGCCCCGGACTAAGCAGCATGAGCCTGCCCGACCGGGCCACACTGGCCAACATGTGCCCCGAATACGGCGCAACCGTCGGCTACTTCCCCGTCGATCAGGAAACTCTCAACTACCTGCGCCTGACCGGTCGTCCAGAAGAACTCATTGACCTTGTAGAACGATACACCAAAGAACAAGGCCTTTTCCGTACAGACAACACCCCAGATCCCGAATTCACCGACGTAGTCGAACTGGACTTGAGCACAGTTGAACCCAGCCTGGCTGGCCCCAAACGGCCGCAAGACCGCATTCGACTGGCCGACATGAAACAAAACTTCCGCAAAGCCCTGACTTCTCCAGTTGGCCTGCACGGCTTTGGCCTCAAAGAGGATGATCTGAACCGTAAAGCGGTTATCTCCAACGGCCATCAGGTAGAACTCAAACACGGCGATGTGGTTATCACTGCTATTACCAGTTGCACCAACACATCCAACCCTTCAGTTATGCTTGGTGCAGGATTGCTGGCTAAAAAGGCAGTGGAAAAGGGATTAAAAGTACCACCCTACGTCAAAACCAGTTTAGCTCCTGGCTCCAAAGTGGTAACAGACTACCTGAAAGAAGCAGGTGTGATGCCTTATTTGGAGCAATTGGGGTTCCATGTAGTAGGGTATGGCTGTACCACTTGCATTGGTAACTCCGGCCCCTTACCAGAGGCTGTCAGTAAAGCAATTGGTGAGGGCGATCTGGTTGTGGCTTCTGTTTTGAGTGGTAACCGTAACTTTGAAGGGCGTGTACATCCTCTTACCAAAGCCAATTATCTGGCGTCGCCGCCATTGGTTGTGGCGTATGCACTGGCGGGTACGGTGGATATTGACCTGATGAATGAGCCGCTGGGAATTGGCAAGGATGGGCAACCGGTTTATTTGCGTGATATTTGGCCTACCAGCGAAGAGTTGCGGGAAGCTGTTTCCAATTCTCTGAATCCGGAAATGTTTAAGAAGGAATATAGCAATGTTTATACCGGTAATGAGATGTGGAATAAGATTCCCACCCGTGGTGGCGAGTTGTACGATTGGGATCCAGATTCAACTTACATTCAGGAGCCGCCGTTCTTTGTGGATCTGACGCCAGAAGTATCACCAATTCGTAATATTGAGGGAGCGCGGGTGCTGGTGAAAGTGGGTGATTCGGTAACAACAGACCACATTTCTCCGGCAGGTGCGATTGCGCTGGATAGCCCGGCAGCGAAGTATTTGATGGAGCGGGGGGTAAAACCGCTGGAATTTAATTCGTATGGTTCGCGACGTGGCAATGACCGGGTGATGACACGTGGTACGTTTGCCAATATTCGGCTGCGAAATCAGTTGGCTCCGGGTACGGAAGGGGGCTGGACAACCTACTTGCCTACTGGTGAGGTGATGACGATTTATGATGCTTCGGTGAAGTATAAGGAAAGTGGCACACCGTTGGTTGTGTTGGCCGGTAAAGAGTATGGTACGGGTAGTTCGCGAGACTGGGCAGCGAAGGGTGTGCTGTTGTTGGGTATTCGCATGGTGATTGCCGAGAGTTATGAGCGGATTCACCGGAGTAATCTGGTGGGGATGGGGGTTTTGCCGTTGCAGTTTAAGCCGGGTGAAAATGCGGAGTCGCTGGGGTTGGATGGCACGGAGGTGTATTCGACGGTGAATCTAACGGATGATTTGCAGCCACGCCAGGAAATTACTGTGAAGGCGGTGAAGGCTGATGGTTCGGAGGTGGTGTTCCAGACGATTTGCCGCATTGATACGCCGGTGGAAGTGGATTATTACCGGAATGGTGGTATCTTGCATACGGTTTTGCGGAATATGCTGAAGGCATAATGGTTTTGGTGGCTGTTGCCGAAACTGTTTGAGTGGTGACCGGTATGGAGGGATGGCTGGAAACGGCCGTTTCTCATACCGGTCACAGTTATTTTTCGCTTTTTGCCAAGGAGTAGGATGACTATGCAAAGATTCGGAAAATCGGCCCAATATTTGCTGTTAGGGTGTTTGTTGCTATTTGCTCTGATTGCTTGCCAACGAGAAGATAGTGCGGGGGAGGAAACGGCCGTTTCCCCTGACCCCAATCTCTCCCTCTACGGTGGCAACATTCAGCGTACTGGCGTCTATCACACCAAAGCTATTCGAGAAAGCGAAGGCGTCAAGTGGCAATTCCAAACCGGTGATTGGATCTTCACCACCCCTGCCGTTCAGAACAAAACTGTCTATTTTGGCAGTTATGACGGCAATTTGTACGCAGTTGACACCAACTCTGGTACAGAAAAATGGCACTTTACCACTGGCGATATTGTCATTTCCTCGCCGGCCGTTGCCGATGGCATTGTGTATTTCGGGGGCATGGATGGCAATTTTTACGCCCTCGATGCCAGCAACGGCACAGAAAGATGGCGTTTTAACGTTGGTGCTGCCATTACCTCTTCTCCTGTGGTGTGGCAAAATCGCGTCTATTTTGGTAGTGATGATGGGAACGTGTACGCCATCGCGGCCGATACAGGTCGGGAAATATGGCGGTTCAATACGGGGGCAGTTGTTGCTTTCTCGCCTGCTATTTACCAAAATTCACTCTATATTGGCAATAGTAGTGGCACTTTGTATGTCATCGATCTGGACAGTGGGGAAGAGCAATGGCGTTTTCAGACTGATGGCAGTGTAAGTGCCGGGCCAGTTATTGCTGATGATACGATCTTTCTGGTAACGGCCGATCCCCGCCTGACCGGCCGTCTGTATGCCATAGATACCAACTCCCAGCAATTACTCTGGCTCTTTCAGATTCCGGCCGAAAGCTACGCCCCCCCTGCTGTGGCTAATGGTCTGGTGTACGTGGCTGGGCTAGATGGCTTTCTGTATGCCATCAACACCAAAAATGGGGTGGAGCGGTGGCGGTTTGCTACCGGCGGGCCAATTTTTTCTGCCCCGATTATTGTAGAAAACATGGTATATTTTGGCGGGTGGGACCAATATCTGTACGCAGTCAATGCGGTTACTGGTCGTGAACAGTGGCGATTGTGGGCTGGTTCAGGGGTTTCTTCGCCGGTTATTAGCGATGGGGTAATCTACGTTGGCAGTGATCAAGGTGTTTTGTTTGCCATTCACTAATGAATGAATATGCCATTACCCGGATGAATTGTTCTGTGCAGGTGGGGGAACGCGGTGCATTTCGAAGGTGTCGGTAATGCGTGTGTAACCAGAACCGGCCAACCGACCGATGGGATGTAAGCGGTCAAGCAAAATACGGCCGTTTTCATATAAATCATCACGCACATGAATACACTGCACCTCTCCAAACACGGCTGCCCCACCCCCCACCTGCTCACTCACCACCACAATCTGCTGTAAACGACACTCAAAGGCAATTGGTGCTTCGGCCACGCGCGGCACACGCACAACCTGACTGGAAACAGGTGTCACACCAGCCCATTCAAATTCGGACTCACCACGGGGCAATACCGTCGCACTCAAGTTCATTGCTTCGGCCGTTTCTTCATTGGTAATATGAATGACAAACTCTGGTACTTCTTCGATATTCAGCCATGTATCCTTTTTGCGGCCATCAGGATGCACACCAGGACAAAAAACCAATGTCATGGGTTGGGGACAAACGGCCGTAAAATAACTGAACGGAGCCAGGTTCAGTCGGCCATCAGCCGACATTGTGCTTACCCACGCAATCGGACGTGGCACAATCGCACCAATCATCAGTTTATAGCGGGCAACACGATCTAGCTCTTGTGGATTAATAATCATGTTACTATTTTCCTTGTTTTTTATTTAGCTATCGCTTCCTTTAACACCTGCCCCAAGCGAGCGATTCCCTCCTCAATTTGTGCGACAGAACAACTTGAAAACGTCAGGCGCAGGCAGTTATTGGCCTGATAGCCAGGCACAGCAAAAGCAATACCCGGTATAAAGGCAACTTGCTGGCTGGAAACGGCCGTTTCCAACAACAACCTCGTATCCACATCTCCAGGCAACTTCACCCACACAAACATCCCCCCTTGCGGGTACGTCCATTCTGCCCCTGCCGGAAAATGCCGCTCAATTGCAGCCAACAAAGCCACCCGCCGCCGATTATACACCTGCCGCAAACGCGCCAGATGCGCCGGGAAATGCCCCTCATCCAAATATGCCGCCACTGCCCGCTGCGTCAACGCAGAAGACTCCAAATCACCCGCTTCTTTGGCCACCGTCAAGCGCGAAACCAACTCCGTTGGGGCCACAATCCAACCCAACCGTAATGCCGGCGCCAAAATCTTGGAAAAAGACCCCACATAAAATACCCATTCCTCATCCATCGCGCGCATAGGCGTATCCGGTTCGCCCACATACCGCAAAAAACCATATGCATCATCTTCAATCACTGGCACACCATACCGCCGCGCCACAGCTACCAGTTGCTCACGTGTCTCCTGCGTCATTGTCACTCCTAGCGGATTGTGGGCATTGGGAATGGTGTAAATAAACGCTGGTCGTTCCCCACCCGCCAGCAATGCCTCCACTGCGTTCACATCAATGCCGCTCCGATAGTTGGTAGGTACACCCAAAATACGGGCACGAAACGGAGCCAATACCTGCTGAATACCGGTATAAACTGTTTGCTCCAGTATAACGGCATCCCCCGGATTAATTAATACTCGACATAACACATCCAGAGCTTGCTGTGCGCCAGTAGTAATAAATACCTGATCTTCTGTACATTGCACGCCTCGTTGTGCCATCATTTGCACAATGTGTGTTTTAAGGCGAGGGTATGGGGGCATATATTGCAAGGCACGTGGGTCTTCGGCTAAAACGGTTGTCAGTGCCTGGGCATATTCCCTGGCCGGAAAGAGTGCCGGGTCTGGTAGTCCCCCTGCAAATGAGAGAATGCCGGGCTGGGAAACGACAGCGATCATTTGTCGCAGGATGGAGCGGCTCATGGTTTTGGTCCAGTCAGCCAGTTGCAAGGTTGGTTTGGGTGAATTGGTTACTGAAATCATTTTTTTTGCCTCTCAATATTTTGATTATGCGAAAATCAGGTTAATTCTGTCAGTGGAACGGCCGTTGTTGTTTTGATTTCATTCAAAACCAGGCTGGTACGAATTTTGTCCATGCCGGGCACGGGTGTCAGTGTTTCCATTAGAAATTGCTCCAGGTGTTTGCGATTGCGAACAACGATTTTGAGCAGATAATCGTACTCACCAGTGATATGGTGACACTCCAGTACTTCTGGCATTTGTTGCACCAGTTCACGAAATCGATTAACTGCTTCTAGTTCGTGCCGTTGTAATGTGACCTGAACAAAGCATAGCATGTCAAAGCCGAGTGATTCGCGGTTAAGAACGGCCGTATATCCTTCAATCACACCATTTTCTTCCAGTCGGCGCAAACGTTTCTGCACAGCAGGCGCAGAAAGAGCCAATCGCCGTGCCAACTCAGTAATGGTCATGCGCGCATCTGCTTGCAAATACTGTAATAAAAGACGGTCTGTTTCATCCAGTTGGGTTAACATCGTGTTTTTCGCCGAGATAAATAGTTTAATATTTAAACGAATTATAAAATATTTGTAACTATTTTGGCAAGTTTAAAGCAAAACGGTTAAAAATGGAAACAAAAATCGCCGTTTTGAGAAACTTCCCAAACGGCGATCGGAAAACTGGCGTCCTCAAAATTATGCTATGGAATAACGCGCATAGGCCATTTTCCTTTTTTGCGAGCAAGATATGCCTGCTGGAAACGGCCGTATTCTTCATCAAGCTCAGAAAGGGGGTACAAACGGCCGTTGACAACCACATCTGGATCAATGACCCGCAACTTTGTACTCACCCAAAACGTGGGGGCACGCTCATCCCACTCAAACCGGGTATGGGGCGAAACTTGCACCAACAACGCCTGCAACGTCGGTTCAGGGCTGGCCTGTAATTTTGCCCACAACAATTCATCTGTCAGCCACAAATCAGATTCAGCGATGATTTTTCTGTCCAGTGCCAATCGTAATGCCTGTGCTGTCAGTTCATACAAGCCAACTTCTCGGAAATTTGCCCAACTGGCATCATCCGCCTGCATGTATGTATAAGCCAACCAGCGAGCCACTTCCAAATCGTCAGTAACAATACGGCCGTTTGCCACCACCAAATGAGGCAAAACCCATCGAACATCCTCCTTCGTTGCCAATCCCAGCCCCAAACTATCACGCAAAAAATAATCCAGCCGGTCAGCACACAAACGAGGTGATGGCTGCTCCAGCAAAGGAAACCTCGTTTCATCCACCAGTTCCCGCCAATCATACCCATATCGCGACAAAATCTCCGGCACATCCGTCTGAGCCAGATACCACTCCTTTACCTCATCATGATAACTCTGACTATCATGCCCATTAAACACATAATCAATCACATGACTAAATGCCGTATGACTGACATCATGCAACAACGCTGCCAACTGCTCAGTCACCGAGCCCCCCAGTCGTCTTACCAAAATCATCACACCAACAGAATGTTCATACCGGGTAACCTTATCTGTAATACCAATCAAGCCGCTAATACCATGCTGCAACACACCTTGCAATCGTTGCATAGCTGCCGACTGCATGACTTCTTGCAAAACCGGTTCGGTAATTTCTACTTCACCATACACATCATCTACGTACAACATACCTGTAACTTTTTCCCTTTTGTTATAATGATGTTACCATTAGCTGACCTGCCTGCTTCAGATAATTTGCAAGCCATATCGATCATACTTAAAGTAGAACGTATTATTTTAGCGAGTATGGTCTAATTTGCGACTTTTGTTTTATTCAACTGGTTTACCACTGCGGAAACGTGCCTATGAAATTCCGATTTACCCTCATTATGTTTATATTTTTGCTTATGGGATGCCAGCTTAAATTCTCCCCTACCCCCACACCCTCAGATGTTTTTCCAGAACGCAGTTTTGTGCAGCCACTGAGCAACCAACCCATACCAATTGATTTGAGCGATCTGGCTGTTAACCCTGTATTTTATGAGGGAGCATTCATTCAACTAACAGGGGAATTTCATCGGTTGCCACGACTGGTCTGTAGTGGCCAGGCGCATCGGTCGCCAGCAACCTGGAGCCTGCAAGAAGGAGATATTGTGGTATTGGCCGCTGGTAATGATGCTGAATTGCGTTCCCTATTGCCAGACGGTATGACAATTACTGTGGCCGGTTATTGGCGACAGTGGCGTGGGGCAGTGGGTTGTGGTGATGAGGCAATTGTTACGAGTATCTGGTATCTGGAAATGACGGAGATTATTTCGCCCAATCCGGTAGCCGTGGTGGCGGCAAATGAGCCGGCTGGTGTACCTCCGGCAATTGGCACACCAGTGGGACAAGTAGCCCCATCATCAACGAGTACGGCCGTATCAGTAACGGCCGTTTCCACCCAACCGCCGCCTCCACCAACCGACATCCCCATTGCCACCAACTCACCCCTTCCCACCAGCACCCCAACTCCATTCTTCACCGCCACCCCCTCTCCCAC
>RFGV01000642.1 GCA_003696605.1 Chloroflexota bacterium
CAACGGCCTGACCATATGGCCGTAAATACAACATTGCGATCACAGATGAAACCCATTGTATTTCGGATGCCAACGGACACGGACGCGCGGCTGACCGGCGAGCCAGGCGCCAGCAAACTGCCAGCGCGCGGTGCGTTTATGTATAATGGCCAGACCATCTACGCACCCAAACCTGACGAAGTGATTAACCTGACGCCAGCACAGATTGCCCCGCGCCCGTTTTGGTTACGGCCGTCGCCCAAAAATCAGCAAGACCGAGGGCAAGAACGAGGGCAAGAACGCCAAAAATCTGTGGCTGTTTCCAGAGAGAACCCGTCAGTTTTGGGCAAGAACAAGAACAGCAAGAACGGCAAGAACGGCGTCCCGCCATATATTCAAACAGCGGCCAAAGCCGCCCTTATGGCCATGAGCAAGTTACCCGATACGGTAACGCCCAGGCAGGCACTGCAAGTGGCGATGATGTTACAGGGCGGCGCCAGCCAAAATCAGATATTGCGTGATGTGTTTGGTCAGCGCCCGGGCAGTGAAGGCGGTCGTCAGCGTGACTATGTAAAAATTATCCAAAAAGAACTAAAAGAGGCTAACCATGTTACTGGGTATCATCAAGCAAACAATTCTGTTTTTGCGTGATATGCTGGTTTTGATTTGCGCCGGTTTGGTATTTCTGGCTATTGTGCGTGACCCGTCGTTGTTGCGGGCATTACCGCTATCGCCGCCAACGCAATCGGTACAAGATACAGAAATGTTTGATTTGATTATGCCCTACGAGCCAGGGTCATACTACGTGAAACTAAACAATGGATTTCACGGTGACGGCTACTGGCAAGGAGTTGATTTTATCGCCGCGTGTGGCACACAACTGGTTGCACCAATCAGCGGGGAGGTTGTCGATGTTGGCCGTGACAGTTATTGTGGTCAATTCGGCTGCGGGAATACGTATTTACATATCAGGAATGAAAGTTGGGATGTGATGTTTTTGCACGGGTTGTACACGGTTGAACCAGGTCAAATTGTGACAATTGGTGAACCAATAGGGGTAACCGCATCTATTGGCAATTCCAGCGAGTGCCACGACCACATCAGTTTACGAGAGAGGCCTAATGGCCGCCTGGTTGACATTGAGCACCAGGCATCAGTTAGTCGCGTACAAAAACCTGTCAAACCTCTAAAAATTAGCACGTATGACCCGGCGGAAGGCGGGATTAACTGTGACCACGATTGTTCAGTACTGGCAGATGGCACACAGTTTGACGTTTCGCTGTACTGGAATACAGCCGCTTGCCCCGCTGACTGGATCGGCCGTACCGTTGCCATTAACGGTATTGGTACGTTCAAATGTCGTGATACCGGCGGGGCAATCAAAGAGCATGAAGATTTTATCTGGATTGATTTAATGATACCGAGTGCTGAACGCCCACCACAAACCATGAGCCTGGTTTATGAC
>RFGV01000643.1 GCA_003696605.1 Chloroflexota bacterium
ACCTGACACGCTGTTCACCTGCACAGCCCGCAACCTCGAATATATTTTGCACGATGTAGGCGAAGCAGCCGGGCTAAAAAAAGGACTGCTCTCTTTTGAAAATTTACGGTGGGCAGCGGCTTTGCGTGACTGGCGCAGTGGTATGGAGCCAGATGAAATACGCCAAAAATTAGGGCTATCAAAGATCACCTGGCGAGAAACAAAGGCAAAGCTGGAAAAACTGGCCAAACTGCAGGAGGAAGCCCCTGCGGCCTGATTGGGAGTTTTCTAACGGCGTAAAACGGCCGTTTCTTACTCCAAAATCTGTTCTCCTGGCTCCGTAATCACAAAAGAAGCTGTACGCGTGTGCACAACTTCTCGCGGTTCACCAGGCTTGGCATAGTAAAGAACGGCCGTTATCTCATACACCTCCGTTGGGTTTTTATCGCGCAAATGCACCGTCAGCGAAAAATTCTTCTGATTGGTCTCAATCACCGTCAACGAACCAGCAGGCTCCCCGGCACTATTGCGCAGAGTCACCTCAATTGAAGGCGGCTCCAGAAAAGGTGTAATATCAAACCCAACAGCAACCCGCCGCTTGTCCGGATAAATGTACAAGCCCAGCTTATTAAAGCGAACCTCTGCTCTCGGCTTTGGTGTTTCAAATTCATCGTAAAAATTGATATGCATCCTGTCTACTCCCAATTACGTGTCTATTGTTCCCTCTAAACGGCCGTTTCCGCCGACTTTTCCGGATGCAGCCACGTATCCAGCCGCTCCAACACCTGAACCAGCGTCACCTGCCACTCATGCGTACTCAAATTACGCCGCAACCAAATAGCCTTACGACTCACTCGCACAGCTTCACCCAAAAAACGCTGCAAATGATACCGATCCATACGCTCCAAATTGGCCACCCGGATTTTAATCTGCCCCGCCTCACTGGTAACGGCCGTAACCCCGGCTTGCTGTGCCAACACTTTAATCCGCAACTGATACAACAAATTATCCACCGGATCCGGAATAGGACCAAAGCGATCAGCCAACTCCGCCGCCATTTCATCAATTTCCGCCAGTGAATCCAGCACAGCCATCCGCCGATACAACCGCAACCGCAACGACGCATCCGGTACATAATCCGTAGGAATATACGCTGCCAACGGCATATCAATTAGCGTCGCTTCTGGCAAATCATCCGGCACAACCTTTCCTTCACGCGCCGCCTTGCGCCGCTTCACTGCATTTGTCAACAAGCGTGTGTACAAATCAAATCCCACTTCCGAAATATGCCCACTCTGCCGTGCCCCCAACAACTCACCCGCTCCCCGAATTTCCATATCCTTTATGGCAATATGATACCCTGCCCCCAAATGAGTATGCTCGGCAATCGCCTCCAGGCGCAACTGGGCATCTGCCGAAAGCGTATGCCACGGCGAGTGAAAGAAATACGCATATGCCCGGCGCACACCACGACCAACCCGCCCACGTAACTGGTAAAGCTGTGCCAAACCAAACTGTTCCGCCCGATCTACAATTAACGTGTTGGCATTAGGAAAATCAAGTCCGCTTTCAATAATCGTTGTGCTCAGCAAAATATCTATCTTTTTCTCAGCAAAATCCAACATCACCTGTTCCAGTTCACGCTCGCTCATCTGACCATGACCAACAGCAATGCGAGCCTCTGGTACAAGTTCTTCCAGTTGCTGCCGAATAATATCAATAGTTTGCACCCGGTTATGGACAAAAAAGACCTGCCCACCGCGATCCAGTTCGCGCAAAATTGCCCGCCGCAAGCGCACCGGATCGGCTTCGCCCACATAGGTTTGGACGGGCAAGCGATCTGACGGCGCAGTATTCATGATCGAAATATCCCGCACGCCAGTCAGGCTCATATATAGTGTGCGCGGGATGGGGGTTGCGGTCATTGTGAGCACATCTACTTCGGTACGCCACTGCTTGAGTTTTTCTTTGTGAGCCACACCAAATCGTTGTTCTTCGTCTATGATGACCAGCCCCAAATCTTTGAAGGAAACGTCATCGGAAAGAAGCCGATGTGTACCAATGATGATGTCAATTCGGCCGTTTCGCAACTTTTTTAAAATCCGTGCCTGTTGTGCCTGAGTCCGAAAACGGGAAAGCATTTCTACATTTACCGGGAAAGCTGCCAGTCGTTCCCGAAAAGTATGGTAATGTTGTTGTGCCAAAATAGTAGTAGGTACAAGAATGGCGACTTGTTTGTTATCCATCACTGCCTTAAAAGCAGCCCGCAGCGCGATTTCTGTTTTGCCGTAGCCCACATCTCCACAAATGAGGCGGTCCATTGGATACGGCCGTTCCATATCCGCTTTTACTTCCGCAATAACCCGCAACTGATCTTCCGTTTCCTGATAAGGGAAACTTGCTTCCAGTTCAACCTGCCAGGGCGTATCGGGAGCAAAGGCATGTCCGGCCACTAACTGGCGGGCTGCATACAAATCCAGCAATTCATCGGCCAATTCATCGGCCGCTTTTTGGGCACGCACTTTGGCAGCCGTCCAGCTTTTCTCACCCAAACGATGCATAACAGGTGGCCGCTCGTCAGACCCAATCCATTTGCTCAAACGGTCAGCGTGATGGACAGGCACATAAAGCACATCGCCGTTCGCATATTCCACCAGGAGATATTCTCGCTCCATCCCCCCAATGAAACGAGTTACCAGCCCCTGAAATTTACCGATACCATATTCCAGATGCACCACATAATCGCCGGCCATAATGTCAGAAAAGTAGGTCTCAGGGGCAGTTGGTCGCGGCGCTCGCCACCGACGGGGGGCGGGGCGGCTCCAGCCAAATATTTCGGCATCGGTGAGCAAATCCAGCAAGATGGTGTTGTCTTCACGCCGCACCAGAGTAAAACCTTCTCGCAAGCTCCCCTGAACAAAAGTGATGCTTCCCGGTGGTGGCAAATCGGGAAGTTTGGGCACAGGCCGGTAGAGATCGGCGGCAGTATCTACCACAGCACTTTGGGATACACCAATGGCTTCGCGCCAGAGTTCGGCCAGGCGGGGGGCTTGCTGGCTGACAATAATCACACGTTCTTGTTCTCGTCGGGCTTGTTTGAGGGTGGTCATAAGCGGGCGTGTTTGCCCGCCAAATCGGGGGCCAGCTTCAAATGCACTGGCAAGGTCGGTAAACGGCCGTATCTCTTTCCCGTTCGCCTCATTTTTTTCTGCCATTTCGCCCAATATCAACGGCTGCCACCAACGCAATTCTGGTGCAAATGTTTCCCACTCAAAAATGGGTGATGGGTAATGGGGGGGCAGGTCGGGCTGTTCGGCAGCAATTTGGGCGGCGTGTGTATGTAGTTCAGCAACGGCCGTTTCCAATTCCTGCCAGTCATCTACTATCACCAACGCATTTTCCGGCAAATAATCCAACAAACTGGCCGGTTGCGGGTACATCATGGGCAAATAAAACTCCAGATTTGGGAATGGCTCACCAGCCAACAACGCTGGCAAGTCATCTCGCCACGAAGGCAAATCCCCTTCCTCACCCTCATTATCGGCCAACACCTCGGCAACTGCCTGTGCTTGTTGAGGCAGAGCTTCTCGCGCGGGCGCAATCACAACCCGCTCTACAAATGCCGACCCATTAACCAGCAATGAGCGTTGTGTGGCTGGATCGAAATAGCGAATCGTATCAATTTCATCCCCAAACAGCTCTATTCGTAGCGGATAATGGGAAGAAGCCGGGTAGATATCCAAAATGCCACCACGTCGGCTGTATTGACCGGGCTCTTCCACCACACTGACCGGCTCATACCCAATTCCGCGCCAACCCTGTAACAATTTTGCCACATCTACTAATTGCCCTTTGCGCAAGATACGAGTGCCTGTCATAAATCGGCGGCGTGGCAAAGTTTTTTGGAGCAAGGCACGGGCAGAAGTGACGATAAGGAGTGGCGATGTGGCGGGTATTTGGGGGTGTTGTCCGGCCATGAGCTGAGTAAGCACTTCCAACCGCCCCAACCGTACCCGTTCGCTCCAGGGACCACGATCGTAGGGTAGGGGGGTGGGTTCTGGAAACCGCAGGACTTCATGAGATTCGGGTAGCCAGGCTTCGAGGGCCTGTTGCCACATAACGGCCGTTTCCACCCGACCTGCTACCAGCAAAATCGGTTGTTGCCGCGAAAGAAACAATCGCGCCACGACAGCGGGACGTGTATGCGCTGGCAACACCAAAGGGGGTACTGCTTTTTTCTCATCCAAAACCTGCATCAGTTGGCCAAACGCAGGTAATTCGTCAAACGCTTTTAGAAGTCCTGAAATGTTCATCGGTTAATAGGCAAACTTTCTCTCTTCCTTACTTCCTTAATTATTCGGCCGGGTTGTCCATCATATTTTTGTTGTGTCGGGACATAGCCAATTCGATACCATCAGCCAACCAGGTTTCAATTGCAGCAACCGCTTCATCCAGAATTTGCGGCAACCACTCAACTTCATCCCGACCAAAATCCTGTAACACATAGGCAGCAGGTGGCATTCTTCCCGGAGGGCGGCCGATTCCAAGCCTTAATCGGGGAAACTGTTCTCCCAGGTGCTGGATAACTGATTTCATACCATTATGGCCACCAGCGCCCCCTTTTGCTCTCAGGCGGATAGTACCAAAAGGCAAGTCGAGTTCATCGTAAATAACCAGTACGTTGTTGGGCGGAATTTTGTAATAGCGTGCCAATGGCCCTACAGCATCCCCACTCCGATTCATGTAGGTCTGTGGTTTGGCGAGAATTACGGCTCGGCCGGCAATACGGCCGTTGCCGATAATTGCCCGATTCTGCACCTTGCCCAGGCTAATCCCATGTCGCTGCGCCAGATGATCAACCACCATAAAGCCAACATTATGCCGATTGTTCCGGTATTCCTTCCCCGGATTTCCCAATCCCACAATCAAAAATTTGTCACTTTGTGTAATTTCGCTATGTCCCATTACTGTAACCACTCAAAAGTAAGCACTTTGCAAAAGAACTCTTGATTTTACGCCATTTTACGATTTACGTAAAGTTCGTGAACCGTGGCTTAAAATTGTTATATTCCCTCACAATCCATTGGCAGACCTGATTGTTTTCGTTTAAGATTAAGCTAATTAAAAGCCAAACATAAAAGTCTAACACAAAGAAGGAGAAATGACGAAAGGCCATAGTCAGATACGTACAGAATTGGCTATTGCCTTTTGACGAATTGCATCATGATAAAAGCCAATTATTCATCCAATCGCCCCTCTTTTTATATTTTGTTTCTCATTGGTTCCTTTTTGATTTTGCTGGTTGCATCTGGCTGTGTTCAGACAACCGCAAACAAAGATACAGATACCCAGTCCACTGATGTCTTGTCAGGCAATTCGCTGGCGGTGGTGGAGAGTAGCCGGGCTCAAGACGCGAATGGAATTGAGGTGGGTTTTACAGAAGACGGCCGTCCTTACCGTGGTGACCCAAACGCGCCAGTAATCATTGAGGAGTTTTCCGATTTTCAATGCCCGTTTTGTGCCCGATTTGCAGCCCAAACACTCCCCTCTCTTATGGAGGAGGAAATAGCAAACGGGGAGGTTGTGCTGGTTTACTACGATTTTCCTCTCAAGAGCATCCACCAGCAGGCCACGGCGGCCGCCAATGCTGCCCGATGTGCTGGTGAACAAGGGGCAGTGGCTTACTGGGCTATGCACGATCGCCTGTTTGAGTCGCCTCAGGAGTGGGGACATAGCCAGGCGGATGATGTGTTTACCCAGTATGCGGCGGAGTTGGCGTTGGATACTGAGACGTTTGCTGAATGTGTGCGTGAAGGGCGGTATGTGGCAGAAGTGAATGCGGATTTTGATTACGGCCGTTCTCGCGGGGTAAGCAGCACGCCCAGTTTCTTTATCAATGATCATCCACTGGTTGGGGCACAACCGCGTGATGTATTTACGCAGGTAATTGCGGCTGCCAAATCGGGAGAACTGATTGCAGAAACGGCCGATTCTGCCGACAGCCCCCAAGCCAATGTTGCCCCCACACCAGCCACCATCAGCCCCGACAACATCGCAGCCACTCTGGGCAATCCAGATGCCCCTGTCACCATCGTCGAATTCACTGACTACCAATGCCCATTCTGCCGTCGCCATGCCCAACAAACAATGCCTCAGGTCATTAAAGAACTGGTGCAAACCGGGCGTATCTATTACATCCTCAAAGATTTCCCGCTGGACAACATTCACCCCGAAGCCCGAATTGCAGCCACAGCTGCCCACTGTGCCGGCGAGCAAGATATGTACTGGCCGATGCACGATCTGTTATTTTCCTTGCAAGACAATTGGGCCGGACAAGGGCCAACTGTGGCATTGGCGACCATTCAGCAAATTGCCGCCGATTTGGGGCTAGATACGGAAGCATTTGGAACCTGTCTGAGAGACGGCCGTTATGACCAAACCATCCAAAATGCCCTGGACGAAGGTATTGCGCTGGGTGTGCGCGGTACGCCCGCCTTCTTCATTAACGGCTATCCCATGTCAGGCGCACAACCTTTTGACATCTTTACTTTTGTCGTCGAACTGGCCGAACAAAACCAGCTAGCAGACGTTTACACGGGCAAAATTCAGCCACCTCGCCCCACTCCCCAACCTGTCACCGTGAACACAGACGAAGCATACAGCATTGGCGATCCAAACGCACCGGTCACTATCATTGAATTTACCGACTACCAGTGCCCCTTCTGCGAGCGTCATTTCCGGCAGACATACCCCGAATTAAAGGCAAATTATATTGATACCGGTCTGGTACGCTATGTATTCAAGGATTTTCCGCTCATGAGCATACACCCCCAAGCTCTGGAGGCGGCTCAGGCGGCTCGCTGTGCGGGTGAACAGGAAGCGTACCTGGGAATGCATGATATGCTGTTCGCCAATCAGGATGAGTGGAACAATCGTAGCAACGCAGTGGAGATTTTTACCCGGTATGCGGATGAACTCCAGCTGGATGTCGACCTGTTTGTCCAGTGCTTGAGTAGTGGCAAGTATGAAACGGCCGTTCTCAACGACGTTGAAGAAGGCACTCAATTGGGTGTGCGGGGCACACCTGCCTTCTTTATCAATGGCTATCTCCTGTCCGGGGCACAACCATACAACGTATTTGAACAGGCAATTAACAGCTTTTTGGAATCAGACCAATAATTGACTATGCTCAAATTTGCCAAATCCACCCCTTACATCCCTGATCCGGCACGCTCTCGCCCGCTCGTCACTGACATGGACAAGGCCAGAGCGGCAGAAACACCTCCCCATCCTGTCCCCTTTCACTGCAAGCCCTGGGTAGATGGGCAAACAGCAGGCTGGACATTGTTCTATGGCTATCTGACACCAGTAACAATTGTGGGGGAAGAAAACGGCCGTATCACTGTAAAAAACCTGGACCAGCTAGCAGCAGAAACTGGCCAACCTCGTGTCATTGACCAGTTCGCCGCCGGTCATTTTGGTATTGGCTCTGGCTACACGCTACGCACCCCTGAAGGATTCGTCAGTCTCATTCTGCCCCCCACTCATCCTCCCAATGGTCTGGAAACCGTCATCGGCATTATCGAAACAGACTGGTATCCCCGGCAACTTTTTCTGGTTTTTCGCGTGCCACCTCCTGGCACACAAATCTCACTAGACTACCAGGCCGAACTGGCACGAGTTGTCATTATTCCCCGTCAGGAGCAACTAACAGCCCAACCCATGACCGAAACCGAACTGGAAACATTACGTGCCCAAGAAGCAGCTTACCTCGCCGAGGAGCAGGAAACCCCTACTCGTTGGACAGCCGCTTCAGGTGACAGCTTTACACATCTCTATAAAATCTGGTCTGGTCGCCATCGGCAAAAAAATAATAAAGAGGGCAACGAACCAACGGATGTATGAGCTGGAACTTTCTTTTCATGGCCTGACTATTCACCTGCATACACCAGACAAAGTATTATTCGACCAATGGGCGTTTTTGCTGGCCGGTTGGGTTACGCCTGTGCAAGCGTCTTGTACCACGGCCGATGTATGCTTTCATTTGTCGCTAACAGACAGGTTGGCCATACCAGAGCAGAAGCCTGTTTTTGTTGATATGCATACTTTGCCGGACGAAATAGGTGTGTTATCTGTGTATGCCACAGAAAACGGCCGTTTGTGTCTCCATTTTCGCCAGGCAGGTATCGTTCATCTATCCACACACAATCCTTCCCAGACGATTATTGGCCAAATTACGCAACTGGCTACAAAATACGGCCGTTTGGAAGACATCACCTTTACCAGCCTTGCTCCCTTCCTCCGGCGGCATGGCTTTTATCTGTTGCACGCATTTGCAGCCGCCTGCAACGGATGCGCGGTTCTTGTGGTAGGGCCTAGTGGCAGTGGCAAAACAACCAGTGGGTTAGCTCTGTTGCAAGCCGGGTGGGAGCTGCTGGCAAATGATATTGTGTTGCTTCACAAACGACCCGAAGGGTATCTGGCATTGCCCACACCAGGTGGCGTTAGCATCCGCCCGCCCACACTAGAGTTGCTGCCCTCTTTGCGTGACCTGGTATCAGATACACCATTGGTACAGGGAAAATATCATCTTACCGGCTGGCAGGTGGGAAACGGCCGTTATGCCTCTCCCGCGCCAGTCACCCATCTCTACCTCCCCCACATCACCAACCAGCCACAAACCAACCGCAAACCGCTATCTCGTGCCATTGCCCTGGCACACCTGATGGAAGAAAGCATTGACCGCTGGGATACCGCTATGCTTACCCACCACATTACATTTTTAGAGCAACTCTGCCGACAAGCACAACCATATACACTGAATCTGGGAAGAGACGTTGCCCAATGGTATATTCTGGCAGAAAAGGAGAAATAATTGATGAAACGTACATATCGTCCAGGAAAATTGTTTGGTTTAGAGCTACAAATAACGCCATCCGCCATCTGGTCTACTCTGGCACTGTGGGCAATATTAACTCTTGTAGGCTGGGCGGGGCTAAAAATGGCTCCGGGAACGGCCGTTTTGGGTGGCCTGCTAGCCACCTTTATCCACTGGGATAACGAACTCATGCACCAACTGGGACACGCCTGGGCAGCGCGACGCACTGGCTACCCCATGACTGGCTTGCGTACCTGGTATCTACTATCAGCCTCCCTCTATCCACGCGACGAAGGCTCCTTACCAGCCGAAATTCATATCCGCCGCGCACTCGGTGGGCCTCCTGTTAGCATCGCCCTTGCCATTCTGGGGGGAATTTTGGTCTGGTTACTCCCGTCTGGCACGCTACTATACTGGCTGGCACTATTTTTCGCCCTGGAAAATCTGTTCGTCTTTGGGCTGGGGGCGTTTGTTCCCCTTGGGTTCACAGATGGCAGCACACTGCTTACCTGGTGGCCACGCCGGGGACAAACAAATTAGGGTAAAGAGTTTCCGTGTAAAAGAACTCAGGCTTTTCTTTGGGTGGCGTTAGTATGCCAACAAAATCTAACGTTGCCACCAAAACCAGCCAGATGCCCAGGATGGCCCATCTGGCACGTGGGTAATGCCTTCAGTTGCCTTGACTAGCGTGAATTCCTGGCCAAAAAGCTCTAGCACAGTATCCCTGGTAATACCCCTGGGGCTATTGGTCTCATCGGTTTGGGAAACGGCCGTTTCTGGAGAGCGCAATCGGGCAAACAACAAATACCAGCTTCCGGCAGGCAACAAACGCACCAACCCATTCCGATACCCCACACGGTCTTCGTCAGTCAGGGCATGCAAACACCCCACGTCTATAGCCAGATCATAAAACGGTTCCAAAAACCCCAATTCAGCCACTGATGCCACATGAAATCGTATCCGCCCGGCAACCCCAGCCACTTTGGCACGCCGCCGCGCCTCCGCAATTGCCGCCGGAATAAAATCAACGGCATCTACCTGCCAGCCGTGACGCGCCAGATAAATCGCAGAACGGCCGTAGCCACACCCCAAATCCAGTGCCCGCCCTGCCGGCAACTTGGCCACCATGTCCATCACCTCTGGCGGCGGCAACGGATCATCCCAGGGCACATCCCCTGCCTCATACCGCTGTTTCATCCGTTCAAACGCATCCACCCTTTTGCACCTTCCTGTTTAGGTTTTATAAATTGTACCTGTAAATTCCCAAAAGCTTGCTACAATTAAAGACATGACTGACGAAAAGAATACGCCACTCATTGTCGGCTTTGTCGCCGATCTCATGTTCGCAACCAAAATAGAAAACGTCGCCCAGCAGCTGGGCTACCGGGTACACTGGGTAGAAAATGCCGCCATAATGGGCAAATTTGACCCGCGTGTACTGGAAGAAACACCCGGCGAATTGCTACACGGCCGCGAAGGCCAATTATTTGAGGCCATTACAAACTGGCAGCCGGCTCTGCTTATCTTTGACCTGACAAACAAGCAAATTCCCTGGCAACAGTGGATTGGCATATTACGCTCATCACCAGCTACCCGACGCATCCCCATTTTGTGTTTTGGGCCACATGAAGACGTGGAAATCATGCAACGGGCCAAAAAGCTGGGAGCAACACAGGTTGTGGCGCGGTCCCGTTTTACCAGCGAGTTGCCATCTTTGTTACAAAAGCTGGTGCGCGTACCCAATCGGGAAGCATTGACAAAAGCATGTACAGAGCCACTGGCAGAAACGGCCGTAAAAGGCATCGAACTGTTTAATCAGGGAAAATTCTTCGACGCTCACGAAGAACTGGAACTGGCCTGGAAAGCAGACAAAGGACCAGGGCGCAATTTATATCGGGCCATCTTGCAAATCGCTGTGGCCTACCTGCAAATCGAACGGGGGAATTATCGGGGCGCGGTCAAGATGTTCTGGCGTGTCCGGCAATGGCTCGACCCGTTGCCAGACGTATGTCGGGGGGTCAATGTAGCTGCACTGCGACAACATGCCGAAGCCGTGTACGAACAACTTATGGCGCTAGGGGAAGCACGCATTACCGAACTGGATCGTTCTTTGTTCCAGCCTATTCAATATACGCAACCAGAATAGAATATGGCTAAAATCCAGCCAGAATTCCTATCAATACCTGCTGGACAACGCTCAAGAGAATCAGCACAATAAATGGCGTAAAATCCAGGCCACCCATTGGTGGCAAAATGCGGCGAATAGGGGCCATGATCGGCTCAGTCAGGTCATAGGTAATGCGTACGAGAGGCCCCCAGGTTGGATGGTAGGGGCTAATTCGAATCCAGGACAAAATAACCCGTGCAATGACTAAGATATAGAATATCCTGAACACCAAATCGATGATTTGTATTACCAAAAGCATAGTTTTCCCTTTTTGTGGTGTGGTTCATTAAACACGTGGACCAAACAAGGCCCGACCAACACGAATGTGGGTTGCGCCTTCTTCGATGGCTATCTCAAAGTCGTCGGTCATACCCATAGAAAGATAGGGTAAGTGCAGGCCAGAAACGGCCGTTTCTAACCAGCGTGCCAGTTCCCGTGTACGCCGAAATACCTGCCGAATTTCCATTTCTGACACTTGCCAGGGCGCCATCGTCATCAACCCACATAACGATAGTCCTGGCAAAGCCATAACTTCTTCTACCAATTTGCATAACTGCGCCTGTTGCTGGGAGTCCGTTTCCCATCGGTCAGCCAAAAATCCGGATTTGGTCGCTTCGCCCGACACATTCACTTCGAGCAAGACGGGCAAGAAACGGCCGTTTTCCGTTAGCCGTTTTGACAACCTCCGGGCAATCTTTGGCCGGTCTAGCGCATGAAACCAATCTGCATGATCAGCAGCCAGTCTGGTTTTGCGGCTTTGCAATGTACCAATCTGATGCCAGACCACACCAGAATCAGGGCCAAGCTGGGCAGAAACGGCCGTTTGCTTTTGCGCCAACTCTTCCGCCCGATTCTCCCCAAAATGCCGCAAACCAGCCTCATATGCCGCCAAAACAACTTCCACCGGCCACGTCTTCGTCACTGCCACCAACGTCACCTCATCCGGCTCACGCCCGGCACGCTCCGCAGCACGATTAATACGTTCCCGAACAGCCCGATACCTTGCCGCAATTTCAGTCATAATTCCCGATTATAGCAACATTTCCCAACAACCAAATTCATCATCCCGTATAAGCAATTCGGAAAATAATCCCCGTTGCCCAATCGGCCACATACAAACTCCCGTCAGGCCCAACCGTCACATCAATTGGGGCAGCAAAACCCGTAGCAAAATTTGATAAACCACCCGGCCCCACACGGACCACTTTCTGCGCTCCCGGAAAAGCACTCCACAGCGTGACAAACAAGTTATTATAATAACCCGGAAATTGGTCCGCCAGATAAGCCGTAATGCCGGTGGGCGCACTGTGTGGCACAAACATATAAGTTGGCGGGAGTACCTGCACATCAGGCGGCGGCGCAAAACAAATATCACACTCATACCACGGGTAACCGTGTTGCCCCCCTGGCACTACCCGATGCAATTCTTCTGGTGGTCCGAAGTCTGGCGCATTGTCTGTTGCCCAAAGAACTCCATTGGCATCCCAGGCAATATCGTAGGCATTGCGGAAGCCATAAGCGTATGGTTCTACGATGCTACCACCCGGGCTAAAGCGTAAAATCGTTGCCTCCCAGGGATGAAGCTGGTCTTGTTCACCTTTGTTTGGCCCCTCCAGAATCTCGCCATGATCAGCCCGTGCCCCAACAGCCACATACCCAAACCCGTCTGGCCCAAAGGCGATGCCATTGGCTGCATGCAAAAAGGCGTAGCAACAGGGGATGCCACCAATGATCTGGGAGATGCTGCCTCCTTGAACGACTGAAACTTGCGCTTCGCCTCCTGTATTTTGGTCGCGTACACGGCTGGCAACGTATAAACGATTTGTGCCGGGCTGGAATGCGATGCCTGTTGGTGTGTTGAATCCACTGACGTAGGCGGCAATGTGACCACTGCTGTTTATGGTGTAGATGGTGCCTTCTTGAACGGCTACGTAGAGCAAGGCGTCTGGACCAAAGGTGATGCTGGTTGGACGGCCGTTTACCCGGGCAAAGTATGTGGCCTGAAATCCGGCCGGTACGCGAATACGGGCTTCCCAGCCGGCAATGTCATCATTGCAGGGGTATTTGTCGCTACATGGGCTTGGCTCATATGGTGGCTGTTCTACGGTGCCAGATGGGGGCAGCGGTGAGGGGGAAGGACTGGCTGACGCAGGTGGCATGGATTCAGCAGTTGAGGCAGATGTGGTATTGGTCGGCTGAATGGTGGGAGAGTTGGCAGGCTGAGTTGTCGGGGGGCTGGTATTGGTGGGCTGAGGCGTAGCTGTCTGGGTTGGGCGAGGTGTGGCTGTGGGCGATGGGGTGGCTGAAGGTGGCAAAGGGGTAGCAGGCGGGGGCACGGCCGTTTCAGGCGTGTCGCTTGTTGGCTCCGGCACGCCTGCAAATATAACCGGTGTAGGTGTAATTGGGGAAACGGCCGTTTGTTGGCAACCAACCAGCCACACCATCACAAAAAACATTCCTAAAGATACCCGGCCAAATCTACTTATCACTGTCTGCCTCTTTGAATTTGGATATGTGGGTTACAGTCAATTTTTTAATGCGGCCGTTCCCGCTCTAACATCAGCGTCACCGGGCCATCATTATGAATTTCTACCAGCATTTTGGCCCCAAAGACACCTGTCTCTACTTGCAAACCATGCTGTCGCAATCGTTCAACAAAATACTCAACCAAAGGTTCAGCATGTTCGGGGCGGGCGGCCGCCACAAAAGACGGCCGTCTGCCTTTGCGGGCGTCGCCATAAAGCGTAAATTGAGACACAACTAAAACAGTTCCCCCCACATCACTCAGAGAAAGATTCAATTTGCCTTCATCGTCCTCAAAAAGCCGAATACCGACAATTTTATCTGCCAGCCAGTCAGCTTCGGTGGTGGTATCGGTGTGCGTCACACCTAACAGCACCACAAATCCCCGCTCAACCTGGCCAACAATACGGCCGTTTACCGTCACACTGGCCCGTGCCACACGCTGCAACAATGCTTTCATAGGAATTAAAGAATACCTACCTGGCTATTGTCACCCAATGTCAGCTTATGTGCCTTCGGCTTAATAGGCGAACGTGTAATTGTCACATTACGCCCAATCAGACTATCCTGAATCCGTGCGCCGATATCCTTAATGACACTATGTTCCAGCACCATTGAATGCTCAATTTCACTGTTTTCAATCAGCACATCATGATAAATGCTGGTAAACGGACCAATGTAACTGTTCACAATGCGGGTATTTTTGCCAATAATCGCTGGCCCACGTACGACACTGTTGATGATCTCTGCGCCGCGCTCAATGGTCACACGTCGCCCCACCTGACTATCTCGATCGACATACCCTTCAATTTTGTATTCGATTTCTTCCAGAACCAGGTCATTGGCTTCGAGCATATCACCGGGACGGCCGGTATCAATCCACCAGCCACGATGAATGTAGGGGTGAACGGTGTAGCCGTTATCCACCAACCATTGGATAGCGTCGGTAATTTCCAATTCACCACGCCAGGATGGGGTAATCGCATTGACAGCTTCAAAAACGCTTTTGTCGAACATGTAAATACCCACCAATGCCAAATCGCTAGGGGGATTTTTGGGTTTTTCGATGAGGCGAATAATTCGGCCGTCTTCTCCCAGTTCAGCCACGCCATATTGTTCGGGGTGATCAATACGGGTCAATACAATCTGGCTGTTCCATCCGCTGGTGGCAAATTCCGAAATGAGTTTGCTAATGCCCCCTTGAATAACATTGTCACCCAAAAACATGACAAATGGATCTTCTCCAATGAATTCTTGCGAAATTTTGACTGCATGTGCCAGCCCCAGCGGGGCTTCTTGCTGAATGTAGGTGATGTTGACGCCCCAACGCCCACCTCGCCCGACAGCATCTTTGATCTGGTCGGCAGTGTTGCCAACCACAATACCAATTTCGGTTATGCCGGCATCACGAATGCTTTCGATAACGCGAAACAGGATGGGCTTGTTGGCAACGGGGATGAGTTGCTTGGCATTGGTGTATGTAAGTGGGTATAACCGAGAGCCTGTACCACCACTGAGTATGAGACCTTTCATTTTTTCTCCTTGAATCTGTGTTGTTTTCCGAATGTGATTGTATGCAACGGATGATTGTCAGTTTGTTACGGTGGGGAATTTTAGGGGCAGGAAGCAGAAAAGGCAACAGATGTATGGGAGACGTTGGGGGATCGTGCGTCAGGGGGTGGCCAGGGCAGGGGTGACGGCATAGATGGTGATGGTGTGGTTGGTGTAGCGTGGGGTGAGGTAATCGGCCGTTTCGGGGTTGAAGTCTCCCAGTGCCTGTTCACGTGGCCCGTACCACAAGTAGTTCACATGGTAACGGGTTAGAAGTTGTTTTCGCCATTCGTCGGAAGTGTTGGCATCGAAGAAGCGAGCGGTTTCGATCTGTCGTTGTTCAAAGTCCACTGTTTCGGCCCAATGGCCAATGACAACTCGGCGTCCGGTACGGCCAGCGATGTAGTTTCCGCTCTGGTACTCGCTGAGAATAACGGCCGTTTCTGGCAAATTCTCCCATACCCACAATGCCGCTTCCTTCTCTGCCACAGGCCGAAAAATCAGATCGGGTTGTTGCACCACAGAAGATACAGACACACTGGCAAAAATGTAAAAATTGGATAGCGACATAAATACCAAGAACAATGTAGCTACATAACCTGTCAGCCCGTTGCTTGTGTAGCGGGGACGTTGCAAAAGGGTTTGCCATAGTCGGGTGCGAGCCAGTGCGGGTAAAAACAAGTGACAAAAGGCCATAGTGGTCAGAATGGATAAGGGAACGTGGACGCCCTGAACGAAACGACGTTGCGGATTTAATGGTGCATAAACGAGGATGGCTGCGGCCAAAATCCAGCACCATAAAATGACAAACCGGGTGCGGTCAGACGGCCGTTTCCACCAATGCCACCCAGCCAGTACCAAAAATGGTGCATAGGCCACAAGATAATGAGGCCAGGGAGGAGACGGCGTTAATGCCTGTGCATCCCATGCCCGAAATATCTCGTTTGTTTGCAACACCCAGGCGTAATACAAATAAAGCGGGGAAGCCAACAAAAAGGGGATAGCCCAGATAAATGCCACTCTCCATAACGGCCGTTTTGCCTGCCAAACCTGATACCCCCAGTACAACCCCACAACCACCGCTACCAAATATACGAGAAACGGATAGGCAATACCCAAAAGCAACAACGTCAAACCCGCTTGCCCGGCAATTCGCCACCAGGAACGCCGTGCCAATACCGCCTCTTGCAACCGATGAATATCCATCACACTCAGCAACAAGCAAGCTGTGCCAAACGCCACATGCGGAAAAGTAAGCGCGGTAAAAAATATGTGCGAACCCGGCTGTTTGAAATCTACCGGAAAATGGTCAAGCCAATACGGTTGATTAAGCAAAAACAACACCCAGCCAAAACCACCCCCAAATAGCGAAAGCAAAAATGCCAGTTTCCGTTCCTGCCAGTTAGTCAGAAAATACGTAATAAACCGATAAATAACACCAAACAAGAACAGATCAGCAACGATACGAGCCAAATGCCAAACCAAATCAATGGAAACGCCAAACAAACGCGCCAACAACCCCAACCAGACATAAAACACACCTAAAAATGCCGGTTCATGGGGTTCTGGTGTGAACGGAATGGCATAAAGCAAGTGACCATTGTAACCGGCAACCATCTTGGCAAAATAGGTGTGGGAATCTTCCGGATTCATAAGCGTGCCAGTGAATAAAGTGCCGGGGCGAGCCGTTGTATAGGCCAACACATAGGGGAAGGTGACTAGTATAAGGGCAACCAGAGACCAAAATACAACCCAACCGGGGAGGGGAAAACGGCCGTTTTTAGCTACTTTGTTCATCCTGCCACCCTGCAAACAACCATTTTGTGCTGATCAGCCTATTGGTCAACCACCCATTATCACTTACACTATTCACAACACACATAATCAACCCTGTAAAGCGAGAATCATTATATGAAAAAACCAATTCGTGACACATTCCTTGTTTTTGGCGCACCCCACATCACCGATGCAGAAATCAATGAAGTCGTAGACAGTTTACGTGTTGGCTGGCTGGGAACCGGTCCCAAAGTCGCCCGCTTTGAACATGATTTTGCCACATACAAGAATGTGCCGGAAAACCGGGTAGCGGCCGTTAACTCCTGTACAGCAGCCCTTCACATCAGCATGATCGCCGCTGGCATCGGCCCCGGTGACGAAGTCATCACCACGCCGCTTACATTTTGTGCCACCGTCAACGCCATCATCCACAGCGGTGCCACACCCGTTTTGGCTGATGTAAACCCGGTGACAATGAACATCGATCCAGCCCAAATCGAACAAAAAATCACACCACGCACAAAAGCGATCGTACCCGTTCACTTTGCCGGACGCCCCTGTGATATGGACGCCATTACCGCATTGGCACAAAAACATAACCTTATTATCATAGAAGATTGTGCCCATGCCATTGAAACAGAATACAAGGGAAAAAAGGTGGGGACAATAGGTGATTTTGGCTGTTTCAGCTTCTATGTCACCAAAAATGTTATCACTGGTGAAGGTGGTATGATAATTGCCCAAAATGAAGCCCAAATTGCTCGCGCCAAAGTACTGGCCCTGCATGGCATGAGCAAAGATGCCTGGCGCCGGTTTAGTGATGAGGGATACAAACATTATTACGTTACAGAATGCGGGTTCAAATACAACATGATGGACATTCAGGCGGCCATCGGCATTCACCAACTGGCGCGGGTAGAGGCCAACTGGCAGCGGCGGCAGGAAATCTGGCAGATGTACCAGCAAGCCTTTGCCGACCTGCCCGTCGGCCGCCCCGCCGAACCGGAGCCGGATACCCGCCACGCTTATCATTTGTACACCTTGTTGATTGATGAATCGCGCTGCGGCCTGAGCCGGGATACGTTTTTGGAAGCGATGACAGCGCACAATATCGGCGTAGGCGTTCATTATTTGAGCATCCCGGAACATCCCTTTTACCAGGAACGGTTTGGCTGGCGGCCAGAAGCGTACCCCCACGCCATGAAAATCGGACGGCAAACGGTCAGCCTGCCCCTCTCGCCCAAG
>RFGV01000644.1 GCA_003696605.1 Chloroflexota bacterium
CATCGGAAAGATATAATCCACTTCCCCCATTGTAGGCAATAGTTGTATCTCGTATTCGGGCCCATTCTGCCTGGGGCACCATATCTATAGAAATACCATAATTCCCATTTTCACGAATGTCGCTTCTTTCGATAAGTAATCTCTTTCCATATTGACTGATTTGCACTCCCTGACCGTTATTACCATAAATATTCGAGTCCAAAATCGTGGTGGCATTGCCACCATTTTCAGCAATGCTAAGCAGACTCAGTCCTGCTCCATTACTGTAAACCTCGGTGTTCATCAGAGTAATATCCCCACTATTGGGAGCGCCATTAACACTAACTTCAGCATAAAATCCGGAATCGGCATTTTGGCGCAATGTCGAGTTAGTTACCGTGATAACCCCCAAGTTGCCAAGATAATCTACCATTTCAATCCCATTACCCTGACTAGAAGAATCAAGCGCCCAATTGTTGGCAATAGTTGTGGTATCTACTGTAACGGTGACACTTCCCACCATACTAATACCGGCTGCTGACTGCGATCCCCCGGTGACCCCATGTCTGAGAATTTGGCTGCCAGAAATTGCCCCTGTGGATCCATTAAAAAAAGCAATGCCAGTAAAGTAATTATCTCGTATTGTGCTATTCTCTACAGTTATAGCCCCTGTATTTACATAAATACCACCATCGAATCCATAAATGTCTGAATTTTGTAACAGTACTGGTGACCGAGTTGTAAAGATGGCGTATCGGGGCGTTGAACCAAGACCAGCGCCTTCCAGGGAGCTATTGATGATGGTTAATGATCCAAGAACAGCACCAGAACTGTATTTAATGCTGTTGCCACTACCACCGGGAAAAGATAACAATACGCTATTTTGAATTGTAGTAATCGCGCTACCGGAGCCATATAGTTGGTCGCCATCAAGTGTGGCGTAGTTTTCAAATAGATAGACATTGTTTAATGTCAGTACAGCACTGTCGTTATAAACACCACCACCCCGGTCGCTGACAGACCCGCGGGTGATGCTTAGATCAGAAATGTTTACGACAGGTGTGGGGACGCCGGGGCTGCCTGGGGGAGTACTTGGGGTATAGACATAAACTACGCGATCGGAGAGATCGCCCAGGATACGAGTGACCCCGGGGCCTGATGAAAAGCCGGGGCCTGCACCCTGGATGGTGACACTACGGGTAATGACCAGGTTTTCGGTATAGTCACCCTCAGCAATGATTATGGTGTCGCAAGAGGAGTCATTAATGGCTGCCTGAATGGTTGCATAGCCGGAAGGTACGTTACAGGTCACTGCCCGAACAATCGTCCAGGGTATGGCTACCCCCGTGATGGCAATGGCTGCAATGAAGATAATGAGAAAGAGTCGCCTGGCTTTGGTTGTTTTTTTCATGATGTTTAAGTTTTTAATGGTTGATGTGCCAATTGGCCTATACACTATGTCTGGTTATATGGTGCTTTAAATTGAAATGTGGGGGGTATACCTTTGGTATACAAAATGTGATGGAAGTGGTAAAACTGGCAAAATGGACAGGGATGCCGCTATGGCAAAAGGTTGTTATATTTGACGAAAAACCAGGGGAAAGTACGGTTTTGGAAAAATAACCAACGCCCAGGCCAAGAATGGTCTGGGCGTTGTAGCTTGTGCAGCAAGTAACTCTGAAAAGTCGTCTGCTATTTAATGAATAACATTTCCTGGTAGGTAGGCAATGGCCACAAATCATCAGGAACCATCAATTCCAGGGCATCGGCATGGGCACGGGCGCTGACCATAAGGGGTAAAATCGTGTCTCGCATGTATCGGGCTTCTGCTTCTAAATCGTCAGATTCGTGTCCCAGTGCCTTTTCCATGTCATCCAGGCAATCCTGAAGGGCCTTGATGCATTCAGAGACACGGCTGGCGGTGGTGGTGTCGAATGGAACATTGAGGGATTTGAGATGAACGGCCGTTTCTCCCAACTCTCGCAAATACCGCACCGCTGCGGGCACAATCATCGTCCGTCCCATACGTACCATAAGCCGTGCCTCCACCCGAATAGCCATCACATACTGTTCCAGCTTCACATCCCGACGACTCAACACCTCCCGCCGCGACAACACCTTATACTTTTCAAACAGAGAAATTACCTCTTCACTTCCCAACACCGGTAATGCATCCGCCGCTGTACGCAAATTCGGCAACCCTCGCTCAAATTCTGCTTCCCGGTGCCATTCCTCTGAATAACCATCGCCGTTGAAAATAATACGGCCGTGTTCCTCCATAATCTCCTTCAACACAGCCTCAATTGCCGCATCCAAATCCTCTGCTGCTTCCAGCCGTGTCGCAATATAATCCAGCGACTCCGCAATAATCGTATTCAACACCATCAACGGCGACGCAATAGACTGATTTGATCCAACCGCCCGAAACTCAAACTTATTTCCGGTAAACGCAAACGGACTCGTCCGGTTACGGTCACCCGAATGGCGAGGTAATGGCGGCAATGTATCCACACCCAAATTCAAAATACCACTTGGTTTAGAAGACTTGGCCCCACCTGCCTTAATCTGCTCAAAAATATCTGTCAGCTGCTCACCCAGGAAAATAGAAATAATAGCTGGTGGTGCTTCATTCGCCCCCAATCGGTGATCGTTCCCGGCCGAAGCAATTACAGCTCGCAACAACGGTGCATACTTATCCACAGCCCGAATCACGGCCGCACAAAATACCAAAAATCGTTTGTTTTCATGAGGTGTATCACCCGGATCCAGCAAATTACCCACCGTTTCGTTACCAAAAGAATAATTCAAATGCTTTCCAGAACCATTCACCCCAGCAAATGGTTTTTCGTGAGTCAGACAAGCCAGACCATACTTTTGGGCTACCTGTTTCAGCTTCAGCATAATCAATTGCTGGTGGTCCGTAGAAACATTGGCATTCTCATGCATCGGAGCCATTTCATATTGACTAGGTGCCACCTCGTTATGCCGGGTGCGCACTGGTACGCCCAGCTTATACAGTTCTCGCTCTGTTTCCAGCATACAAGCCAGTACTCGCTCCGGAATTGCACCAAAATAGTGATCGTCAAACTCCTGACCTTTAGGGGGCTTGGCCCCAAACAGCGTGCGCCCGGCTGTTACCAGGTCTGGTCGTGCCAGATAAAAATGCCGGTCTATCAGAAAATACTCTTGCTCTGAGCCAGCTGTTGGCACCACTATTGCCCCATCTGTGTGACCAAATAGCCGTAAAATACGTTGTGCCTGTTCATTCAGCGCCTTCATGGAGCGCAAGACTGGTGTCTTCTTATCCAGTGCTTCGCCGGTCCAAGAGACAAAAGCAGTGGGAATGCATAAAGTCGTGCCGTTGGGATTTTCCAGAATATAGGCTGGGCTGGTTACATCCCAGGCTGTGTAACCACGTGCCTCGAAAGTTGGCCGAATTCCGCCTGTGGGAAAGCTGGAACCATCTGGTTCTCCCTGAATGAGCTGATTGCCTGAAAATTCGGCAATAGCGCTGCCATCCCCGTTTGGTGTCAGGAAGCTATCGTGTTTTTCGGCGGTGAGGCCTGTCAGGGGATAAAACACGTGGGCATAATGGGTAGCCCCTTTTTCGATTGCCCAATCCTTCATGGCTGCGGCGACAATATCGGCCGTTGATGTGTCCAATGGTTTTCCCTGACGAATGGTTTCCATTAGAGATTTATATACCGGTTTGGGTAAGCGTTTTTTCATTTCGGCCGTTGTGAACACATTCACAGCAAACAACTCGCCAGTGGATACTTCAGCGAAACTCAATGGTTCGCTAATAGGCTTGTAATTAACCACAGCTGATATGGCTTCTAAACGTGCTTCATTCCCACTCATAGTTCTGACTCTCCTGTTATTTGGAATTTCGTGGCCAAAACGAAAAACGCCTCCACACGCATGGTTTTATGCGTGGGAGGCGTCCTGGCCTCAATTTGATATTCTGTTATCGGATAACGGGAAATATATTACTCATTTTAAGGGAATGTGTCAATATCAAACAAAATTTTGGTTGAAATCAATTGAATTGATAGGCCAGTTGCGCAACCAGGTCTTGTTGCCATGTGGCTGTTGCGGGCACACGTAACAGATGGGTGCTGCCCTGGTGATCGCTGGCGCCGAGGCCTGGCTGAAGGATGTCGGTTTCTGGTTTTGCCAGCAGCCATTGGGCCAGCTGTTTTTCCAATGGCATGGGATGGCGCAAGATGATAACGTGGCACAAGCATGCCTGGGGGGTATTTAACAGGTAGTCTATGTGCCAGTGTAATTTTTTGTGGCGGGGTGAATGGGCAGGTAATCCGGCCAAATGAAGGGCTCGTTTCAGACGGGGACGAATTGTGTGCGGGGGATGGGGTGGGGTGCGGGTGGCATGTCGCAGGAGACGGCTTCCTAATCCACGCATGGCAGATCCAACGTAAAGGTAGTGTCCAGCAGGAATGGGAACAGGATGGCCGTGATGAAAACGGCCGAAAACCACTTCTGTCTCATTTTTCACTGTTATCCCCAGTAAATAGGTTCCACCTGGTGTATCTGAATTGCCCAATATTGTAAGGGGTTCTATTTTAACCATAACGTCCCCGCAACCACCATTGCCATATACGCAATCGCCACGCTCGCCGCCAACCCATCTGACAATGACGGCCGAAATAAGCCGCCAGCCGTGCTTCTATTGTCCATTCTGCTTTTCGTCCATATTGCAGTTCTTCCCGACGTGTCAGACTGATTCCTGTGCCGGGTACTTGCCAGATTACATTGGCTGCCAGTGGTCGCATTGTCATTCCAAACTGGTGTTCGGCCTGTCGGCACGGACGGGTTGTGAGTACATATGGTGTTGTGATTTTGGTTGGGGTTTTTGTGGCATAGAGATCAACCGTGTAATCATATTCCGCCAAAATCGGGGTCAGTCGGTTAAATCGGTCAGGTAGTTGTTCAAAGAAGCTGTCATACACGGCCGTTGTTTCTGAGCGAGGGGTGAAGTGCCAATTGCGCGGGTGGATTTGAAGCGGCACTTGAAAGAAATTGGTAACTTGCTGAAAGTGTGTTCCCTGGTCGCCGAAGTTGGTGGTGAGGGAGTAACGGGGAAAGACATAGAACAGGTTGTTTTCGGCCAGGTATTTGGCCTTGAGGGGGAACCATTCGTCGGTGGCAAATTGGGTGTACATTTCGTGAATGGGGTCATGGGGGTAAATATGCGTATCGGCCGTTTCGCGCCAATTTGTAAATCGCTGCCATTGGTCTGCTGTATATGCCTGTCCTTGATACCAGGGCACTTGCAGAAAAAAGACATCTCCTTCTACTGGCCAGGGTGTAAAAGGAAGGCGACGAAAACCGTTAAACCAGAGGGCATTGAGTGAAATACCAGCTATTTGGGGGTCGTTGGCATAGGTGGATAGCGCATTGACGGCATAGGTGTAGAAGTGGGGGGCGACAATGAGGTCGTCTTCTAGCAGGATAATTGCCCCAAATTGGCGGGTGAGGTCACCGCAGGCGTAGAAATGGCGCACTAGCCCAAGACGTTGGGGGTGAATGATTAGTTCTTTGGGGCCATGTATCCAGTTGAAGGTTTGGGCGATCTGGCGTACGGCCGTATCGCCACCAGCGTCAATAGAGAGGATGAGAGGCGTGTTGGGGGGATAAACGGCCGTTTCTACCGTAGCCAGCAAGCGACGCAACGCATGAGGCCGATTATACGCCATGATCACAATTGCAGGATTCACGCAGCCAACACCTCCACGGCCGTATCTAAACAACCCCGCAAGGTATCTTGTAACAATCGTGTACCAGGCGCCATTTGCCAGTCATGTTCGGTCAATGTATCGGCAATTACCAGGCCAGCAGCGGCGGTAGCGTGGTGAGCATGGGCCACAGCAAAAAAGGCGGCTGTTTCCATCTCCACTGTAAACACGCCTCGTTCCCGGTAATGGGCAATTTCAGGCGCTGTTTCCCGGTAGGGTGCGTCGGTCGTCCAGGTTGTACCCAGGGTATATGGTTTGCCGACTTCTGTGAGTCTGGCCGCCATGCGCTCTGTGAGATCGCCGGGGGGAGAAACGGCCGATTCTGGCGGCAGGTAATGCCAGGAAGTCCCCTCATCCCGAATAGCACGCGTGACAATGATCAAGTCGCCGCTCTTTTGGGTAGGCTGCAGTCCTCCGGCCAACCCAAGCAGAAAAAACTGGCGACTGCCCCAGGCGATAAGGTCTTCCAGGAGAACGGCCGTTACCGGTGCCCCTACACCAAACTTTCCTACCACCCCTACCCGTCGATTTGTGCGGCGTAACAAATACAATTCCCCCGCAAACCCATCCACACGACGCCCCCAATATTTGCGGGCAGCATACTGAAGGACATCTGGTTGATAACAAAAAATAACAGCTACTGGTGGCGTAACAGCAGGCACATGGCCTTGTTGTCTGCGATAAGCCAGACGTTTTGCGGCCGTAAGAACAGCCTCATATCGGTATTTTTCCGGGTAGTTAGGAAATGGCATTCTACACTCCAGTGACTGGGGCCGGTTGTTCGGCACCCACTATATTATTATGCTTTTGGGGCGGCCTGCACAATCTCCCATTGCCAGCAAGCTGTATAATGTTGTGGAGCCACAGGTATAAGCGGCGGTATTTCTTCCTTACACTTATCAACAACAAAACGACAGCGGGGAGCAAAAGGACATCCTTTGGGGAAGTCGTGCGGATCGGGTGGTTGGCCATCAATAGGAATCAACCTTTGTCTATCTTGTGTGTGAACTTTAGGAAGGGATTGTAACAGACCCAGTGTATAGGGATGAGTGGTGTTTTTGTATAACGGCCGTACTGGAGCCATCTCCATCACCATTCCCCCGTACAAAACTACTACCCGATCTACCAAACCCGCTACCACGCCCAAGTCGTGAGAAATCCAGATGACGGCCATATCTAACCTGGTTTTTAACTCTTTTACCAGGGATACAATCTGAGCCTGTACAGTCACATCCAGACCAGTTGTAGGTTCATCTGCAATTAACAATTTAGGATCACAAGACAGGGCCATAGCAAATAAAATGCGTTGTCGCTGGCCACCGGAAAACTGCCAAGGATAATCTTCCAGCCGTCGCTCCGCATCTGGAATACCAACCAGTTGCAGCAATTCAACAGCTCGTCGTCGTGCCTCCTGTTGACTGAGGCCATAGTGTAACCGTATGCCCTCTTGCAATTGTTGCCCTATTGTACGGGCAGGATTCAGAGCAGTCATGGCATCCTGAAAAATGTATGCGATTTCTCGACCACGTATTTTTTGCATTTGCTGCTCAGGCAGTTGAAGCAAATCGTGCCCCTGGAAGAGGATTTCCCCCTTTTCGAAACGTCCTGGGGGCGTGTCTATGAGTTTGATGATGGCATGACCAGTGACGGTTTTACCGCTACCGCTTTCGCCAACAATGGCAAGAGATTCACCTGGATTGAGGGTAAATGAAACACCGCTGACGGCGTGAACTGTGCCTTGTGGTGTATCGAAATGAACCACAAGGTTCTTGACGTGGAGCAGTGGTTTCTGGCCGAGTAAGTGAGGCTCAAATTGGGTGATGGATGGCAGGGAAACGGCCGTTTTTCTCCCCCCCCGTCGCTTTCTCCCCACTCCCCTAGACCGGGTTATATCCATTTGCCGTCGTAATCCTTCACCCAGCATATTAAACGCAAATACCTGGAAAAAGACAACCAGCCCAATCACAACCATCTCCCAGGGCGTACGAATCATCTTCGACCAAAAATCAGACAACATTTGCCCCAATTCCGGCATACTGGCCGTTAGTCCAACTGCCACCACACCTGAACTATTCGGATCAGCCGCCATTTGCACAAAAGCATTGCCAATAAACATGCCCAAAAAGCCCAACTCAGCTACCAGCAACAACACAGCACTTAGCTCAAACGCAATAATAGCCGGTAACACAGGCCAAAGTTGGGGCAAAATGTACCGCCATAAAATCCCTACTGGCCGGACGCCCACAGCCCTCGCCCCTTCAATAAAGGGCGCTTGTATAACGGATTGCGTGTGATTTTTAACAAAAACAGCTATGTTGGCCCAACCAGTTACGGTAAGCGCAAACATGAATTGGGGTAATTCCCGTTCACCCATAAAAGAAAGTGTCGCCAATGAAAAAATAAGAATAGGAATGGAAAGCGAAGCACCAATACCAAACTCAATCAGGCGTTCTGTAATTCCCCGATACCAGCCTCCAACAAGACCAAGTGTTATTCCCACCGCGAGACGTAGTGATACAATAATAAGACAGAGGAGCAAAGTGGGGCGGATGGCATGAAGCAACCGGCTGAGTAAATCACGGCCAGCATTATCTGTGCCCAGGGGGAATTGGGAGAGCTGAAACGGCCGTAAAGGCATCACCGAAGGAATAAATACCTCATCCCCCACAAAAATCGGGTCGTTATAAATTTCCATCGGGTCTAAAGGAGCCAAAGACGGACCAAACAACGCCAAAAAAACAAATAGCGCGGCTAATAGCCCACCAACCACAAGCGGATTATTTCGATAACGCATTAGCTTACTTACACCATACAATAATTCACTATCATCTCACACCATCCTCACCCATTTTGCTCATGCGAGGATCAGCCCAATAAATCAAAACACTCGTCAACAAATCGGCAAAAAGCAAAAAGAACCCCAATATAACCACAATTGCAGCCAGCAATGGCGGACTACCAAAGTAAATGCCTGGCGGGCGAGCATCCAGCCGCAAACCAATTGTAAACAGAAAAATACGGCCGATTCCCGGCCAAATAAAAATCGGTTCCACAATCACCAACGCCCCTACAATCAACCGCATTGCCTCACCAATCGTAACCAGTACCGGCGCAATCATATTCGGAACAGCGTGCCGCCAAAGCAACATCCACCAACCCAATCCTTTACCACGAGCCACCCGAATATAATCCTGCTGCAACTCGTGCTCCAGCAAACTGGACGTAACCTTGGCAATATTAAGCATCGGATGCAAAGACAACACCAATACCGGCAAAATTAGATGCTCATCAAGACCAAAACCACTAATTGGAAGTAAGGTCTGTCTGGCTCCGGCATACAACGTCTGATACACCATAGCCGAAAGCAACATCCCCCCTAAAATGAAACCTGGCATTGAAGAACCAGCCGAAAAAAACACCAGTGCCGATGGTCTCATACGACGAGTTTTGCGGCTGACAGCAGACAAACCTAACACCACACCTAAAACAACTGCTACAACCAGAGAAACAGACACCAAAATCAGACTGTTTTTGAGTGGCTCAATAATCACTTCTGCCACAGTAACCTGCCGGGCAATGATCCCCAAATCACCACGAAACAATCCCCGAATATATGTCAGATAGTCCGGATGGTCTGGTACGCTCACATTCCCAAAGGCAGGTGTAAACAAACGTGGGTGAATCGTTGCATAAAAAAAACCAACCGCATTTAAAAGGGGTAAAAGAATGATAAGGGCAGCTATTTTTCGGGCAATTAATTTCAACACTTAAATTCTCTCGATAGTTTGAAAAACCTGACAACCGGTCTGGTATAGCATATGAAGGCAGGTTATGTGGCTATTTTTGTCCAGAATTGCCATAAAATCAATGCCTGAGCAGTTTCGCCCAGAACAACCGCCCAGCCTGCCCCGGTGAGGCCGAAGAGGAATGTGAAGGTAAGGAAGAAAACGGCCGTTATGCCCAACGTCCATATCATGGCCCGCAACGCCATTTGTTCTTTGCCAGTGGCTACCAACTCAAATGAATACCTCAAACTAAACAAAAATGGCGGCACACTCCATACCAACGTTCGCACAAGCGGGATTGACGGCTCATACCCGGCACCAAAAAGCCAATCCACAAGCGGCGCTGCCAGCCAGGTAATGCCACCAGCCAACACCAAAGTCACAAACAACAATGCCACAAATGCCAACCGGTAAAGACGGGGCGAAAAATCCGAGTCAGTTTTGTAGGCAGCACGGGACATCACAGGAAACAGTGCCCCAAAAAATGCGTAAGGGAGCAGCTTGAGCGCATCAGCCAGGCGGGTGGCAGCCGTAAACCAGCCGGTTTCGGCCTCGCCAGCCGTCAATGCCAACACAAAAACGCCCAAACGCTGGTAAATAAGCGCCAAAACAGCTAACCAGGCCAGCACCCAACCTGCCCGCCATATCTGACGCAGAGGGGCGCCCTGAATGTGCAGACGAAAATGAAAGTTGGGCAGATAGTGAACACAAAGCCAGCCAGCCAATAATGCGCTGACACTCTGGGTTATTAGCAAGAAAATAATAAGCGAAAATAGTTTCCCGCCTTGAGTGAGCAAGAAAAATGTGCCGATGGTCTGGAATACGGCCGTTCCGCCCTGCAACCACCAGTACAAATCCATCCGCTCATAAGCCCGTAAAATCGCACTAAATATCGTTGTGAAAGCCAATGGCCACAATGCCAGACTATACCACCGTAAGGCCACAATCGTTTCCGGTAACTGACGCGGCAAAAGACCACTCCCCACCTGCACCAGCAACAAATAGCCAGTGGCTAATATAAGCTGAATGACCAAGGCAGCGGGAATAACCGGCGTATCGGTGTGGCGCAAACGGCCGATTTCCCGTATCAGGAATGTATCCATGCCAAACGTGGTCAAAACATTCCCCAAAAAAACAACAGAAGAGATAAATGCATACTGCCCCAACCCCCGCTCCCCCAAATAACGGGCTACAATGATCACAAATATCATCATCAACCCCTGGCTGGTAGCTCGCGCCAAAAACAGCCAGATAGAGTTTAGAGAAATTCGGCGAAAGAAAAGAGAGCGTCGTAATGTGGCCAACATAGGTCCATTTTCATGCACGGCGACCAACAATAAGCGGAAATTGGGCTGGTTCGCGGCGACCACGCAGACGGCTACGCCAGCGACGCACTGCCCAGCGCCAACGGGGAACAGGCCAATAAAGCTGCCAATGGAGACCAGTTTGGGCAGACAGTTCATCCAATCGCCGATAGGTCAGGTAGTTTTCGCTGGGAATCGCGTTTGAAGGAAAGCCGTATTTTTGCTGAAAAGCGGCTTCCCGCTCTCGCACCATTTGTTGGCCACTTTCGGGGTTGTGATAAACGGCCGTATCCACCACCACGACCAATCCATTTGGCCGTAATACCCGCAAAACCTCCCGCAATGTATTCTCATAGCTGGGTGTATAGTGAAAAGACGCATTAAAAATCACGACATCCGCTTCCTCCTCTACAAAAGGCAAATAATCAAACTCGGCTTGCACCGGCACAAACGCACAATCATAATGGGAATGTGCCCCCAACCCATCAAACCGATTCACCGTCAGGTCAATTGCCACTGGTTCGTGGCCTGCCTGTGCCAACCGATAAGAGAGCCAGCCATTCCCTGCCCCCAAATCGAGGATTTTCAAGGGAGAAGCGTGAACAGTAGCCTGTGGCCTAATCACTTGTTGCATAAGACAGAGAAAAGAACGTGCTCGTTCGCGCCACATACTCGCCATCGGATCGGCAGGGTCGGCAAAAGGAAGCGCACGATACCAGGCAGGATTGTCACTGCCGCGTCCTTCGGCCTGACGCACAGTTTCATACTCACGAATAAACCGGTCAAAATAAGTAACCCGATCAGGGCGCAAGAAGCGCCAGATGCCTTCTATTTTGGGGTATTCCTGCCCATCCTGTGGACAACGGGCGATATCCGATGTGCAGATAAGGGGTGTATGGCAAATGGGACAGGCAAATTGCCAGCTAACCTTCATAGCGCATACTCAGGATGAAGAAGTCGCCCCAACCGGAAAACGGCCGTTTCTGGCACAACCAATCATCCAGCCGCACCAACTGTCGGTAAAGACGCGGGTATCTTTGGGCAAAATGCTTATTATCGGCCGTAGGAGTCACCACGGACAACCCTTCCAGAGCCACCTGACGAAACTGTGGCCCAAATGCACGACGCACTTCATTCACAGAAAAATAATAAGTGCGAAATCTTACCCCTTCTACATTTGCCAATACGCCACCCGGACGCAAACGACGCAACGCCGACCGTACCCCTCGCCAAAAGTGAGCCAGTTCCCACGGACAAATATGAGGCATAACCACCCAGGTAACAATCCCGCCCGGAAACAACAGGCGCGGCAAATGCCGTGTTACCAACGAGAGATCGTCTATGCAGTTCAGTCCGCCAAAATTGGAATAGACAGCATGAAAACGGCCGTTTACCTCATCCAGCGCCGTAAACGAACACTGCTGCACCGTCAGCCGATCCCCCAAATCATACCGAACAATCTTATTCCGAATTTGCGCCACCATCCCCGGCGACAAATCCGTTGCATGCACCCGATATCCCCGTTGCACCAACGCCACTGCATCCAACCCTGTCCCCGCATTTAACTCCAGCAAATGCCCCCCCGGCGGAACCAGCCGACAGATATGTGCATACACCTTCTCCCGCATTCGGGTCAAATTCTCGTGATCCCGCCCAAACTCATCATACACCAGCGCCTTTTGGGAAAACGCCGTCGCCACCCGCTCAAAATGATCACCGACTGGAACCTGACTCATAAGACACTCACTCCGGTTGTGGCGTGGGTTGAGAAGCTTCTTCCAGACTCATATGGGGAGCAGGTGCCAGCCCCTTATGGGGAATACGTGCCAATCGGTTCAGTCGCCAACGCGCCAGAGGTAACGTTACCAGCCGGTAACAAATAGCCGCCAACATGCGCACGTGAGCACGTCGCCAATGGCCAGGCCGGGTCAGTACGCGCCGCAATGCCAGCCAATCGCGTCGCGCCCGAAATTCCTTGTGCAATACCACATGCAATTGGCGGTAAAAAGCGGTCGTGAACGGCCCCTGATACATCATAGCCAGATCAGCCGAGTCTTCCCAATTTTGCTTTTCGCCCAACTGCAAGCGTACATTTTCATAAAACTTTGTGCCAGGCAACGGGTAGGAAACAGACATACCCACGTCATCCGGCTGGCAATCGCGTACCATCTGAAATGTTTTTTCAATATCTGCGCGCGTTTCACCCGGGTATCCAAACTGCAAAAAGAAGCCAACAGCGACCCCTGCCTCATGCAATTGTCGCGCTGCTTCGTAAATCTGCTCAACTGTTGTTCCCTTTTCCATTGCATTCAAAATCTTCTGGCTGCCCGATTCCGCCCCAATCCACACAATTTGGCAACCCGCCCGACGCAAGGCATGTACGTTGTCGGCATTGCGAACGATAAGGTCAGCCCGACTCAGACACTTGAAGGGAATACGGGCGTCCTGTTGCTCTACCAGATCGGCAAATTCTTGCCACCAGCCCGGTTTAAGCCCCATGATGTCGTCAGCAAACCAGATGTGGTCTGGCTGATAGGTTTCTTTGAGCCATTTGAGTTCGGCAACTACGTTTTGGGGGCTGCGGGAGTTGTAACGTTGTCCCCAAATGGGTTTGGCACACCAGTTGCAGTGGTAAGGGCAACCGCGAGTAGTGACCATGTTCATGGAGTAGTAACCATGTCGTTCGTACCAGATTTGTTTATATTTATCGACATCTATCAGATCCCAGGCGGGAAAGGGAAGGGTATCTATGTCGCGCATGACTGAACGACGCGGGTTAAGGCGGGGGATGTTGTCTTCTTTGTAGGCAAGGCCGAGAATTTGGGAAAAGGGTGTGTCAGAACGGCCGTCTAGCACATTCAGTAATTCCGCCAGTGTCTCTTCTCCCTCACCCAAAAGCACAAAATCAGCTCCCTGCCCCAAATAAGCCGGAGCATGGTCACTGGCATCAGACCCACACACAATTACTGTGCATCCCCGTTCACGCGCCATCTGAATCATAGCAAATGCTGCTTCTCTCATTCGTAACAGGCACATTTTGGAGAGGTAATTGAAGTTGTCTTCGTAAATAACCGCATAAGTGGGATTGTAGTAATCCAGTGCGTAAGCCCACTCTTGCTCTGATTCAGCCAGCATCGCGTCGAACATAGCCACCTGATATCCGCGCTGGCGGATGTAGCTGGCTGCGTACATTGTCCCTAATGGTGGATAAGGTTGCATTGCTTCCCAAAGCTTGGGATCGAATCGAAGGTAATAAGATTGACCAAACAGAATATCGGTCATGACAGGTTTCCTTTTGCTGGGGTATCAGGTATCCAGAACAGTTTTTACTCGTGTTTCGTATGCCTGTATCGTACGTTTTTGGTGGCCGTCAAAATGGCCTTTGCACCAGGCTGGACAAAAATCGGTTTCGCTACGGTCTGTCTCTTGCAGGTGGAATTTGCGAATTTTGCGGTTCATTTCCCAACGGTCCAGCCACTGGCCGGGGGGGGTACGCAGGGGAAGTTCAATGAGTTTTCGCAGCCGGTTGAATCGTGGCGATTGGCAGAGTTCGGGGCGTGGTGTGCCTTGTGCATTGGGTAAAAAGGTGTTCGTCCAGGCGTTGATCTGGCGCAACCGTTGATAAACCTCGTGCCCGGAAAGTGGAATCATTTGGGTAACTTCGTGGGCGGTGTAGAGTGTCTGGTCGGGGAAGGCAAGCGCGGATTCCGCCAGGAAGTAGTTGGGGCAAAGGGTGATATTGCGCCGGGCAGCCAGGCGAACCAGGGCGATGACGAAGGCGCGACAGAGCCAGAGACGGCCGTTTTCAGTGATGATCAGGTAGTCTATATCGGCATTTTCATCGGGGTTGTTTACTGCCAGTGAGCCGGTTACTGCCACCATGCGGACAAACGGAAAAGATGCGATGTAACGGCCGTAACGAATTGCTTCTGGCCAGAGACGTGCAGCAATGGCAGCTCGCTCCTGCCGTCGGGCAACAATTTCTGCCCGGCCAGGCAACATATAATAGCCGTCCTGATAGTGAAGTCGGTGGGGACGCAAACGGCCGTTTCCCAACACCATCTCCACTTCTTCCCGTTTCGCCGGTACGCCAATCAAATACCGATGAATTTCCGCCGCTGTAAGCGGATAATCGAACACATCTACATAAGCCACAGTATGCAAAATCGCTTGTTCGATAATCGTTTCGGTAACAGGATTAGGACGCGAACCGGCATTCTGTGTTATATTAGTAAACGTCGCGCACATTACCAGTACATTATTCTTATTTCAGTTCACCTGTCAAGCAACCCACCCAACGCGCGACAAATTCTTAACCCTAATTCAGCTTTTCATTCAGCAACACAGCCATACCTGATACAAAAACCATGTTATCAACAGCCTATCCAGTCCGGCAAGAAATTCTGGAACACCTGTGGCGGACATTCACAGAAAAACGGGAAATCCTTTCTTTGGATGACTACGAACCAGATCCCGCCGTTGTACAATCATGGCACCGCTGTGCTCCCCGCCTTGACCCCAAAGGGCAACCACGACCAACCGTATTACGCGCACAATCCCTGGCTGCCATTCGTAAAGCACATACCGATCTGATTACCATTGCCATTCCTTATATGGAAGACATCCACCAGTTCATTGAAGGCTCTGCTTGTGCCATTGTTCTGGCCGACGGCACAGGCTGCATTCTGGAACTGATGGGAGATGAATCCGGTGTTTTACGGCTTAGCCTGGCCGGGCTGGGAATTGGC
>RFGV01000645.1 GCA_003696605.1 Chloroflexota bacterium
CGAGAAGAGATATCTAGTGGTAGTCGAAGCATATGTCGATGCATCCGAGTCGTTGAGAATAGGCGTTCCGTTTGTGAGGCACGGATAATAATGGCCAGAACAATAGATAATTCAACAATTATTACCGCGTCGTCTGGTGCATTTGCGCAGCGGATGTTTGGTTATGGAGATCTGGGCAATGTCACGGTGCATGGCATTGTTGAGGCCGGTGGTGAGCTGAGCTTTAATAAACTTACAGTTGTTGACGGTGCTCAATTGTGCGCAACAGCCGGTCACAAATTAGTTGTCAAGTGCGTATCAAACTGCTGTATTGGTGAATTTGCGGCCATTCACGCGGACGGTAGGGGCGATAGAGGCGGCGAGGGCGGTATTGGCGGCGGCGGTTGTAGCTACCTACCTGGCTTGGCCGGTGGTGCGCCTGTTTCGTCTGAAGCCGGATTTGCCGGCGGTGGCGGTGGCGGCGGCAAATCCAGGGCAGGATCAAATGGTGGTATCAGTAGTTATTTAGTCGGCAGAAGATTTGGTCAAGGAGGAACCGCTTCTAATTCTGGATTTGCGCCACCGCCTCTGGCTGAAAATATTCGCAATAGTTTGTCTGTAACATCAATTCCATCATGTCTAATCGCCAGTGCTGGCGGCGGCGGCGGAACAGGCGGAGATGCTGTTGGCCCATTTGGTCGTCCCGGCAAAGGCGGAGAGCCGTGTAGCCAAGATTACGACGGAATTGGTAATGGCGGTAATGGCTATGATGGTGCTATTGATGCAGGCGGCGGTGGCGGCGCCGGTGGTGCTGGTGGTGGCAGTTTATCCGTAGTTATCGGCGGTTCGTTGGTTATCGCAGACACAGCAAGAATTTCTGCTAATGGTGGAAATGGTGGAAATGGCGGGAAATCTTACTCTAATTCTCAGCTATCAGGTCTCTGCGGAGGCGGAGGCGGCGGTGGTGGTGGTGGTATAGTAGAGGTAGTTCTGCCACGTAGACAGGACCACGTGAATGTTGATAAAGACCACATTACCGCGATTGGCGGAAAGGGTGGCGACGGAAATACATTAAATTCCGACTGGTCAAATAACGGCGGCGACGGCGAGGACGGCTTTGTCGGTATCTACGAGGTATAGAAATGCTTAAAGTCGTATGTGATTATTGTCACGGACCAAACAATGTGCTCTTAGAGGCCTCAAGCGTAGGCGATGAGGCCTTGTTCAATAAAGCCTGGATATCTGCGGCCGCCAAAATATCGAGCATAGGATGTACAAATTGCGGAGCACAATATAAATTGGTGCCCGGCGAAAACGGTACCGCTGTTGTTAAGCAAAACATAAGCAGGCCAATGATCACCGCTGTTCATCCCGTCGGTGGCGCACCTGGTGGTGGTTACGACGTTATTGTCTATGGTAAAGCACTAGATGTAGACGGGTTGGAGGTTACATTTGGAGCTAAAAGCGGTACTGTAAAATCGACAACTGCGACTACCGCGATTGTTACTGTTCCTAATGGTACATAC
>RFGV01000646.1 GCA_003696605.1 Chloroflexota bacterium
GGCAGATGCATTCTGATTCGCATGGTATTCACTCTCCTTGAATACCAGCTTACTACTTTTTACCAATTTTGGAACAGTCACGATAAAGAGTGACCGTTTCACATTTGGTGAAACAAGTAACCTTGAAAACGGTGGACACAGAATCCCCCTCCCATTGTCTGTTTAACTTTCATACAAGTTGGCCAAATCTGCTGTTCCTGTGCCTGCGCCAAGATAAGCAATCAAGCGCGAAACATTGAGAACGGACTGCTTCCGTTTGTAATTCCGCATCGTACGGTAGCGTTCCTTAATCCACCAACCAATGACCCTTTCTGTCGCGTTATTGGTTCCGTCCAGGCGTTCACCATGTGGGCCACGCCATTCCTGGTTAAGTGTGAGGCGTGCCCAGCGATTCCACCAACGCAACAAAGCCAAACGAAACCGATACCACATCGTAGCCCGTTCGCCCGCTGTCGGAGCCGGAGCGGCACAGTAGCGTTGGTGCAACTGACGCAATTGTTCCTTGCCCGTTAACGGCCGTAGTGCGACCAACAGTTGTGCGTATTCCAAATCAGCCAGGAAGTCGTCAATCGTCACATCCATTCCGTCAGGAGTTGGGTCAGGTCGGGAGAGGGCTTGCTCACCCAGTTGGCCCACCAATTGCGCCACATTGCGATTGACATGCGCCCGACAAATGCCATGTTTGATATCCAATTCGTCGCACAGTTGTTTGTAGCTGTCCTGGTCATCACTCAACAAAACTTCCACTTCAAATGTATCTACCAATTCCTTTAGAAATGGACGTAGGGCATCTGTAGATTCCGTGTCCACCAATTCGATTTCCAGCACATGCTGGGTCAATGCGTCCACACCAACAGCAATCGTTATTTGTTCTCGATTGCAGGTGACAAAGGTAGTGTCGGCTCCGGCTACCACCACTTTTCGTTTTCCCTGAGCTTGCCGAATCCGCTGTATGCTTTCACCGGCTGCTTGCACATCGCGATAAACGCTGCTTTTGCTGCCAGCCCAACCAAAGGCAGCCAGGGCGTCTTCAACGCCGCCATAACTTAACCCCAAGACGTACAACATCACCCCTATTCCTTTGAGCCGGTCTGAGCGTTGGGCCTGGCTCACGCCGACTGGGTACACGCGGAATGTTCGTTGACAGTGTAAGCAGCGATACCGTTGTGCCGTCACTTCACTGTTGTCTGGGTCCAGCAGTTGTTTGGGACACTGGTTTTGGTGTAGTTTAAAATGCTTCCCCTGACACTTTGGGTGCGGACATTTTTCAGGCATTTGATATTCGGTTGGCTTTACTTCAGGCAGATGCATTCTGATTCGCATGGTATTCACTCTCCTTGAATACCAGCTTACTACTTTTTACCAATTTTGGAACAGTCACATTCCAAAAACTTGTTGTATTTGTACCGAATTATCGAAAGACAGTGGGAAGGTTTTGTGCAAAATAATAAGTTGCCCATCCTGTTACCCTGCTGTATGA
>RFGV01000647.1 GCA_003696605.1 Chloroflexota bacterium
CAATTACACCTGTATTATAGCACAAAATAGAATAGTTGTCAAGTATTTTTAATAACTTTTTTCAGTACCAATATGCTGAAAAATAAATCTGTCACCAATGAATAGTGGCCACAAAATATCATATTGGTACACGGCCTTGACCCCGCGATCCATTGCCAGTTCTGTATCACCAGGATTGAGACCTTTGAGATATTGGCCATACGTATTAAAAAACCGCGTCCCTTTCAGGTGCGGGTTTCCTGAAAAAACATAGTCGTTAGGAAACAGCCTCAAGTACATACGGCCGTCAATCCCGACGGCCTCACCAGCCTGGCCAACGGGTAAATGCCCTAACCGTAACATACTGACATCCGACCTGGACATCAGTGTTCCCGCAAAAGACAAGTCCAGCGGTTCACACAGTTCCCAATCATCTTCAAGGAACAGTGCCCAGTCGTACCCGTTTTTCTGGACTTCACGCCAACCAGTGTTAGCCATGTGACCATAGCTTGTTTTGTCCAGAAAAAACAGATACCGGCCAACATTGGCCAGGTACGGCCGTAACGTCTGCCAGTGTTTTTCATTGCGGGAACAATCCATAACAAAAAACACGGGTTCAGGCGTCAAGTGTTGGCGCAATGCCTTTACTGTCCTGACAGCGTACTGTGTGCGCCCGCTAGTCAGCAAAATTACAGGAATCATACTTGCGACTCCAAATATATCTGACGGGGTGTTTTATTTGTTAACCGCTTAACTGTATGCGTCAGGTGAGACATATCTACGCCCAGTATTTCGGCTACACGGGCGGGCGGGTTATCCTGTAACAAAGATAAAATTTCAGGCAATTTTTTTGTTAGCGGTTCGGCATCTGGCGGTCGCATTTTTTTATGACGTGCCCAATAGGCGTAACAGCGGGCACATAACCCGCGTTTTTTGTTCTTTACTTTGCCCTGGCCACAGTTCACACATTCTGCCTGTGGCCGAAACAAATATGACGGGCGATCTCGACCCGTTCGGCTTTTGTAGCCGTAGCAAGCATGACATAAACCCTTTGCATAATGCGAGTTTGTACCACAATGTTGACAGTTTTCGTATTTTTTGTAAGCCATATCCTCTTTTGACCCCTTTTGTTTTTTGTAACTATATCACAAAATTAAGTGTAAGTCAATTGACAAATTGTTGTAAATGTAATATAATCATAATATAGCCAATGAAAAAACGGAGGTTAGGATGTTATTATGTCGCCGGTGTGGAATTAAAACGTTTGCGTCTGTACAAGACGCAAAAAAACAAGTCGTTGTGAGGAACAATTACGCCAGCCGTGTTATCAATTTACGGCTAGGCGCATTGTGTGTACCATGTGCAGTAGAGACGGGTGTCGCCCGTACCTACCTGGCGGAACACGCCAAAAGCATTGCCGTAGAGCGAAGCGGCGATAACCGTTTTTTAACCGTAGAAATTGAATGGACGTTACACATGCCAGAAGATTTTTTGTGCATCCTGGCATATGTTTTCCCCAGTGCCAGACAAATACAGGTGACGGATTATCATACATACACCTTTCAGGTATTGCCTGAAGAGGTGGAGTTTGATTCTGTATTTGTCTAGGTTTTTACAAGCACCCTCTTGCGTGCTTGTAATGCCTCGACACCAGGCATATGGCAAATAATCAAATCAAGCCAACGCTGTTTACGTAGCGTTGGCTCTTTTAGTCCTGTCACTTCTGCCAGTCGGGTATAATCAATAATCTCACCGTCTGGCAATGTTTCAATCCAGTCTCGTACCAGTTCCCACGCTTGCCAGTTTGGTACAGGTGATCCCATTAAGTCGCCAAATGTTTCACCTATCCCGTCCAGCCGTAATGATGTGGGGACACTGGTTAACAGGTAAATATCAACATCCCGTGTTAACGGCCGTGCTCTGAATACGGCCTGAATAATTTCGCTTTCACGGTAAGCATTTAGCAGTGACTGGATACCATGCCACCAGTAACCGCTTACCATACGATGGGGCACACAACCATCATCCCGCCGGTAATTGTAACTAACCAGTTTACCAGTACGCACCGGCCGTATTCCGCTTTCTGTCATCTCTGGTGTCAGCGGGTTATAATCATCGCTCAAACACCGATACGCACCAACCAGGCTGTCATTATGCGGTTGTGGCGCACCTACAACAAACAGCGCCCGTACATCAGCCAGTTTGTTTGTACCCCGTTGTCCGTAAAAATGAAGGCAGGTGAAGCCGCTTTCTTCAAAATCTTTCCTGGCGTCTTTGTGTGTGACAATTCCCACACTCTCTAACGGGTAAGATTTGGCTCGACAAAATGCCATTATTTCATCTATCACATCCAGTGTATTGATATTTGTTTTGTTGTTCATTCTGGATGTGATTTGATAGATACGGCCACGACGCTTGACGTTTGGCCGCCATACTGTGACCGGCCGATCCAGCATCATTTTGTACAA
>RFGV01000648.1 GCA_003696605.1 Chloroflexota bacterium
AAACGGCGCTTTGTTCTCTGGGAGATGCAGGTATTGGTGGCGAGCGCAGCGCCGGGCACGGCCAGTTTGAGTTGGAGAAGGGCGGGCAAATCAGCTTGCCAGATGGTAATGGCGGGCTGGTCACGACATTGTCTCCCTACTGCCCGGCTGATGAAGCTGAAATGGCACAGACGCTGAGAGAAGATGCCCGCTACAGTTTGATGACGCGGCGAGGCTGGCTGGGGGCGCTGGCCGGACTTAGCCTGCGGCATAAAAGTGTGCGTATGCTGGCTGAAGGGGCTGTTTTTGCCGGTCAGGAGGATGGGGTTTACGGCCGTTTAGTAAACGTTACTCCCAAACCATTCAACGAACATTCCGTTTACCGGTACGGCTTTGCCTTTCCCGTAGGAGTGGCGCAACATGAATAAAATTCATACCCAACTTACTGCCCAAATAGAGGTGCTTTCCCCGCTGCATGTCAGTTCCGGCAACAAGCTGCAAAAGGGGTTTGACTGGCTGGAGCGAAATAACAAGCTGTTTGTGGTGGACCAGGATGCGATGTTTGACCTGGTGTTGCAGCGCGCAGAGAAAGAGCGGGGCGCAGATGTGGCGGCCATTACCACCCGTTTGATGGAGATGACGCTTTCTGATTTGTTGGAAGCTGGCTGGCTGACGGCGCAGGATTTTGCGCCGGATAGTCCGATTTGCCGCTATGTGCTGCACGGCCGTTCCCACATGAACGAGCTGAGTGAACAGATAAAGGATGTGTATGGACGGCCGTATCTCCCCGGTTCCTCTCTCAAAGGCGCACTGCGTACCATGCTGGCCTTTGCTATTTATACCGAGCAAAAACAGCAGCCCGATTTACGCGGCCTGAAACCATCTCGCTCCTGGGCGGCGCAATCATTGGAACGTGCCATTTTCGGCCGTGACCCTAACCACGACTTATTACGCGCCTTACACGTCAGCGACAGCCCATCTCTTGACCCTGACTGTTTGCAGTTGGTCGGCGTACAGGTCTTCCCCACCGCCCGGCGCGGCCAATCTGGTCTGGCGTTGGACATCGAAGCCATTCGCCCCGGCACTCAATTTGCTGTACCCGTCACCATTGACGAATACGGCTTTCGAGACGACATTGCCACTCAATTGGGCTGGCAAAATCAACGCCAATGGCTGGAAAACCTGGCGAAGTTTGGGCAGGAACATGCCCGCCAGCGACTCGTAGCAGAGGTGGACTATTTGAAGCAAAAGAATGCACCGCGCCCAACGCAGCTTTTTTACCACCAATTGATCAACACCCACTTTGCCAACCTGAAGGCTAATGAATTTATCTTGCAAATTGGTTGGGGCGCGGGCTGGGACAGCAAGACGCTCAGTGGACTGCTGAAGCAAAATGAGCGTGTGTTTGCCCGGCTGGTAAAGGATTACCGGTTACAGGGGCGCAGTCGACGGCCGTACCAGCCCGGCGATCTCTTCCCCGCCAGCCGAAAACTGGTGCTGCGGGGTGGCAAAACGGCCGAACCACTGGGCTGGATAAAAATTACATTAACAGGAGGGTAAAAATGGGTGTTTTCCACTTGATGGGCTTAGGGCGTTCACCTGGAGCCATCATTGGCCCAATTACGTATCTTGCTCATCGCTACCAACGGTGGAACGATGATGATAAAAAGTTTTTTTCAGGTTCAGGTGAGGCCGCACATCGAGAGAAGGGGCAGAAAACCGGTGATATTCAGGCGTTGGTATTCTTCACTACTAAAGAAGTCTTAACTGCCTATGATGAAGTTAATCAGCGAGATTTTCTTTCTTATTCTTTTATTGACAACCGTGCTGGTTTTTTGGAAGAAAAACCCCCGGAAAATGGTCAACCCATGAAAGATGTGTTGCGCACTTTTCTCAAAAAAGAACTACCTGGCATTTGTGGGGGGCGTCAAAAATGCAATTTGTTTTGGTGTGAAATTGATTTACGAGACATTAAATTGACTTATAGTCGAGTTATTCAAGTAGTTGCTGCTTTGCGCAGCGTGGGCGGTCAGGGAAAAGAAATGTGGGCTAACCTGACTGGTGGAAATAACGTGGTCAATTTTGCGCTTCAACTTGCAGCCACCTTGTCTGGAGATGTGGCTCGTCTTTATTACGTCCAGGCCAAAAACAGAATAGCCGAGATGAGTATTCGCTTTACCTCTGAAGAAGATTACTGGGTTGAGTTGCCTGTTATGCCATTAGCTTTAAGCCGCCTGAATCACGCCATTCTAGAGGTTATTCAGAGT
>RFGV01000649.1 GCA_003696605.1 Chloroflexota bacterium
CAGTATAGATGAAAATGTTGTTCTGAATCAATGTTAGTTATTGGCACAGGCAGGCGGTGGTATAAAGAGGGGTTTGGTGATTGTTTGGCCATCGTCCGATGTAACTTTTCCTGTGCCGATGACTGTGTTGTTATTGCGGGCACTGACTTCGAAGGTGATGCTTTCGTTGGTTGGCCCACCTTTGTATTCGTTTTCCCAGTAGTAGGTGTAACGGCCGTTTCCACCCTGGCCATGCATATATACAGTTTGAAACCATACACTCCCTTCACAACGAGCCAGATCCGGCAATGTCCAGATATCCAGTCCTAAAGGAACAGACGAATCCGAATTGCCTGAGCTTTCCGAATTTGGTGGTTGGATTACTGGAAGCGACTCAAAATCCCCTTCCCAGATCATTCGAGGTGCAAAAACATATCCTGTCACGCCATCCTTGTTACGCACATAAAACCATGTACCAACGGGAGAGCGACCAAGCACCTCTACACTTTCTCCAACAGCGATAAAATCCAGTTCCTGACTACTACTGTCGGGGCGCACAAAAATAGAGGATGACAGTTGGGCGATGGCTTCGTTTTGCGGGAGTGGCGTATTGGTGGCAGTGGGGCTGGGGCTGGGTGTAGCGGTGGGAGCTGGTGTGGCTGTCAAAGTGACAGTTGGGGAACTGGTGGGGAATGTAGTAGGTGTGTTGGTGAGTGTAGGAGTTGGTGTGTTGGTAGAAGTGGGAAGCGAAGTTGGGGTAGGTGTATCAGTAGATTGAATAGCAGCTACAAGTAAGGTGGTGGGTGTTGGGGAGATGATAAGTGGTGGTGGGGTGTTGTCACGCAGGATGAAGAAACCAAGAGCCAGGATGACCAGAGAAACGGCCGTAATGCTGCCACCAATTATCCAGCTTTTCCGCCGAGCCAGCTGTCCCTCTGCCCTTTGCACAACATTTTGCCGATCAGGAAAATCCGGATCAATCTCCCGAATCTTTGACCACAAATCCAGTGCCAGATAAGGTTTTTTTTCGGCCAAAGCAGCGATAGCATCTCCATATAACAGCCCACACATCCCCTCAATCGCCCGCTTTTTCACTTGCAGCCGATCAGGAAAATCGAGATGCTCCCGTTGGTGTTCAATAGTTTCCCACTTCGCCAACGCAGCTTCATAGTTTCGATTATTTAGCAATGCCACCGCCTCATCATACAAGCCATTCAACTTTTCCAGCAAGGCGTGGTCGCTCATTTGTTGGCGTACTTGCGATTCCAGTTCATTCAGACCTGGATAATCAGGGTGAAATTGGCGTAACGTTGTTAAAGCAGTCAGGCTTTCCTCAAACTTGTTGGCTTGCAACTCCCTTTTGGCACGGGCGAATAATCTTTGGAGTGACTCTCCCCATAATTGTTGCACTTTTTCACGCTGATAATCCTCATCCAGTCGTTTAAGCTGTTCCAGCAACTTCAGGCAACCGGCCAAATCCCGTTCGTCAAATCGGTCGCGTGCCTGTTGCCAGAGTGTGGATAGTCGTTCCAGGTGACGGGCAGCCAGTGTGTCGGTAGGGCTTTGCATCCTTAAGGCAGCTGTGCGTAAGGCCGAAGCCATTTCAGCCGCGGATTGGAAGCGGTTATCAGGCGATTTGGCTAACGCGGTTTCGATGATGCTTACTATCGAGGGAGGGGTGTTGGTTTCTACTTTACTGATGTCCGGGACAGGCTCATTGACATGTTTCATCATGATCTCATAGGTGGAGTCGCCGGTGAAGGGTGGTTCACCACTTATGAGTTCGTAGAGCATAATTCCCAATGCGTAAATGTCGGAGCGGTAGTCAACAGGTTGACCTCTGACTTGTTCGGGGGACATGTAGGGTGCTGTGCCGATAGCTGCTCCAGACATGGTTTGGATGTTGCCACCAATAATTTTGGCAATGCCGAAATCGGTCAGGATTGGTTCGCCCAGCAGGTTGAGGATAACGTTGGCTGGTTTGATGTCTCGATGGATCATACGGCGCTGGTGGGCATAGTCTATGGCATCGCAAATGGTGATGAGGATATGGAGGCTTTCGTTGAGTGGCAGGCGAAGATGGGCAGCATTGAGTTCTTTTAGGCGTTGGGCAAGTGTTTGACCTGGGATGTATTCCATGACCATGTAGTAGATGTCGTCGCTGATGTCGAAGTCGTATACTTGAACGATGTTTGGGTGGCGAAGCTGAGCAACGGCCGTGGCTTCTTGTCGAAAGCGTTCGATGAAATCCCCCTGTTTGGTGAGGTGGGGATGGATGATTTTGATGGCGACATGGCGTTGGAGGTTGGGGTCGAAGGCTTTGTACACAGAGGACATACCGCCTGTGCCGAGTAAGGATTCGATTTTGTAACGGCCGTTAATCAAACGCCCAATCCAACCGGGTCCCATATCTGACATAACTTTGCTCCAGATTTGAATGACAGGATGTGTGCTGGCATGCGAAAGTTTGAACGAATAAACTCATTATAGGGTATTTGGATGACAGCTTACAATATATAGTGCGTGAAAATGGAACGGGGTGAACGGGTATGAATGGAGTGGGTGAATGAAGAGGACAAGGTGGCAGGGAAAACGGCCGTTTTTCCACTTTCACAAGTTGGGTTATCGGCGCAACCCGTTTGGTGCGCTGACCGATGAGGAGTGGCCAGAAGTGGCCGTTTTGCCCCGCGAAGTTGAGCAAATTCTGCCCCATGTGATCCATCTCCAGATTCTGGGGCCAGCCGGTGTGGGGAAGAGTACAATTTTGCGCAGGCTGGCACACCAGTTTTCCCAGGCTAATCTGAGAGCAGTTTATGAATATTTACCAGAAGGCCAACACAAGTTTTTTACCCGGTTGGCTAATCTGGATATTTTTTTACTGGATGAAGCACAGCGATTGTCCTGGTGGCAACGACATTTGTTATTGAACACTACTACTCAGGATAAATTCAAGGACTTACGCCTCATCTTAAGTAGTCATAAGGACCTGACGTCTTTGTTTCAGCGGCGTCATTTACCTTTGGTGACTGTGCGACTGGACAGGTGTGTGAACGCAGAATATTATGAGCGGTTGATTACCCGGCGGCTGGCATATTTTGCTTTGCCAGGGCAGGAAAGGGTGATGCTGGGAGCGGATGTCTGGCCGTTTTTATGGCGAACTTTTGGCCTGAATGTGCGGGAGGCGATTTATTTTTTGTATGATGTGTGGCAATGGCAAACGGCCGTTTCTTGCCTGACGGCCACAGACCTGCACCAATATTGGCAAAAATACAACTCACCAGACTGAATCTGCCGGTTCTCGGTCTGGTTCCACCAGAAAAACGGCCGATTCATTCACATCTCGCGCCATTGGAATATCAATCTGCACCTGAACATTCCATACCACACTCACATAATGCCCCTCAAAGCTCCAGGGTTTTTTAGGTATCGTAAACTCAAAGTCAAATGTACGCGCTATACCCTGCGCCAGCGTCCCCTGAAAGACATCCATCTCTGCCACTTTTTGCGAAAAACGAGTTCCCCGCCCTTCTGTATGCCATTCCAGCCGAATATATAAATGATTACAATTGATATTCCGGTCTGGCCTGATAGTTACCGTGCCCTTTACTGTTTCTCTGGGGCGAAAACGATAGAAGCCGTCCAGATTTTCCCCATTTTGAAAAACTATCTCAACCTGGGTCACGATACACCTCCATAAACTTTAGGCAACACAATTAGCTCATGTTCTTCGATATAATCAGGCAAACGGGGAATTTCCATTTTCAGACGCACAAACCATTGCAATTGATTACGGCGTACATTCAATGTGTGCATGCCATCACGAGGTATCTGCATTTCTACCGAATTCTGAAAAAAATGTCCGCTACTAAAATATCCACCTGGCCATTCTGTTTCCTCTATAATTTCTTCGTGGGTGACTGTACGTGTATCTGTGCCTTGCTGATATGTGGCTGTTTCCCGAAAAACCAGTTGTGCCAACACCCGGTCAACTTGCAGGCCTCGCCGAAAAGTATGGATGACTTGTACAGTAAATGGTTCGCCAACTGCCAGAGTGGTGTTGGAAATAAGAACTTCTGGTTTTCCCAAAGTTTGTTGTGTGATAAAGTTAAAGCCTGCCCAGGCAATAAAGCCGAGGCCAACAAGAATGGGAACACAGCCAAAAAGTAGAAAGAAGTACTCTCCAGAAGAGAAGGTAGGTATAAGAAAGGCAAGACCTATTATAGTTGGTATGAGACCTATTAAGAGTAAACAACCAGGGTTGCGAGTAAGTGGCCGATTGTCACCGCTGACAATGCGACCATTTTTGATTTTGAAATTGAACATGGTGTAAATCCTCCTGAACACCGGGAATCGAACAATCTCATTATAAGTGAATTTGGATAATTAGAGAGTAAATTTTTCCGGGAGACATTGTTGAATGAAAGTATTGGTGTTGGGAACAGGCTTACAAGGTCAGGCGGTGCTCTATGACCTGATGCAGAATCCGGACATACAGCATATTGTTGCTGCTGATAAGAATATACGGGATTTGGAGTGGTTTGTAAACTGGTTGGGGAATAAGCGGGTGACTATGGTGGCTATTGATGCCACAAATTTGCGTGATTTGGCTGGGTTGATGGAGGGGGTGGATGTGGCGATTGTGTTGTTGCCGCCGGAGCTGTCGCCGATTACGGCGGAAACGGCCGTTTCCGTGGGTTGCCATTGGCTTGATGCCTCGTATGCTCGTGCCGAATACCAGATATTAGGCCTGCAAGCTGCCCAAAAAGGAATCGCATTGCTACCAGAATTTGGCCTCGACCCTGGCCTTGACCTGGTGATGGCCGGACTGATTACCCGCGAGCTGGATGAAGTGCATGAGTTGTATAGCTACGGGGCAGGTATTCCGGAATGGAGTGCGGCCGATAATGCGCTTAAGTACAAGGTTTCCTGGACATTGGAAGGTGTTTTGCATTCATACAATCGCCCGGCACGCCTTATCCAAAACGGCCAGATTGTTAACATTCCGCCTGGTCAGATTTTTGCGCCGGAGAATATCCATCAGGTAGAAATTGATGGTGTGGGGACATTAGAAGCATTTCCTAATGGGGATGCAGCCAGATATGTGGCTCAATTGGGTTTGCACGGGGTAAAAAAGGCTGGCCGATTTACCATGCGTTGGCCAGGACATGCTGCTTTTTGGCATGTGATGGTGAATATGGGATTTTTGCGAGATATGCCAGTGCATGTGGGCGGAACGGCCGTTTCTCCCCGTCAATTCCTGCAATGCCTGCTTAAAGACCAGCTACAATATCGTCCCAACCAGCGTGATTTGGCAATTGTTCGGGTAGAGGGGCGTGGACACAAAAACGGCCGTATGACCCACATCATCTACGAACTCATCGATCGTCGCGATCTGGACACCGGCTTAATGGCCATGCAACGCACTGTTGGCTTCACACTCAGCATTGGGGCACAAATGATTATGCGTGGCGACATCAAAAAACGCGGCCTCCTTTCTCCACTCACCGACATACCAGCAGATATTCTTTTTACAGAACTGCAAAAACGGGGCATTCAAATCAGACATCAGGTATTACATGAATAAAATCATTATTTACCCAACAACCCCTTAAAGAAATAAAGGACATTTTCTCCCAGTGTGGGCAAGTGATACCCTCCCTCCTGAATGACAACCACCGGCAGCCGGGTATCCGCAATCCGTTCCCCAATACGAGCAAACGACTCTGTTTGCAGGCGAAAGCCCCCGGCAGGATCTTTTTCATACGTATCCACACCCAGACAGACAATCAAGACATCAGGTACATACAGCCGAACCCGCACCAATGCATCAGCCAACGCCTGTAAATATTCCGGTTCTCGCGTGCCACGCGGCAAAGGGTAGTTCCAGTTAAACCCTTGCCCGCCGCCACTTCCATACTCATCTCCATACCCCCAAAAATAAGGGTACTCATTTAGGGGATCGGCATGAATAGAGCAGACAAGAACATCAGAACGGCCGTAAAAAATAGCCTGCGTTCCGTTCCCGTGATGGTAATCAATATCCAAAATTGCTACCCGCTTCCCCTGTTGCACCAGCCAATGAGCCGCAATAGCTGCGTTATTCAAGTAACAGAACCCGCCAAACAAATTCTGAGCAGCGTGATGCCCGGGCGGGCGACAAAGCGCATAAGAAATTGGCATACCTTCCGTTTCCAGCCCGGCCAAAACCAGAGCAGCCGCACTCAAGGCTGTTTGCGCTCCCCAATAAGCAACATCCCAGGTATGTTCCAGAATAGGCGAAGAAGTATCGAAGCAATAATAACCAAGCTGTCCCCAAATAGAACGAGGCTTGCGATGAGGCAGACGACCAACGCTAAATGTATCAGGCACAGCCAGCGTGCCATCTGATTCTGTTTTCATACGCTGGTACGCGCTTTGCAAGAGATTAATGAGCCCATATTCGTGAACTTCATTGATAGGTTCTATACCAAAATCACCAGGCGGTGTTATAGGCCCCAGATTGGCTTGCTGGATGGCATCGTGAATAATTATGCCTCGTTCAGCAACCTCACAATAATACTCATTTTGGCGCGGCGTATCTTCCTTGTGCAATTGGTGAGGATCATGTTTGATATGATCCGGATAATAAAAAGTATGCATGGCCGCAAACCTTTCCCAATACAAAAACTGGCTATCTCTTTAATTATATATTAAACACTGAAAAGCCAGTTTCGCCAAACAAAACAGGAAAAGGTGAGACAAAGATGCAGAATTGGGGGGGGACTGGCGTTGGTCAGACCTCATTGACTAAAACAGCACATAATTTTATGCTGTACCCATCTCAGTATTTACTCGTTGCAGAGAGTCTTATGCTGGAAAAACTCAGGATACCCCCCAGAAATCATCTTATATCGAACATTTAGCGCAATAATAACCGAATCCAGCGTATTATGAGATATTGTCAAATGTTGTGGATCGTAACTTCAGAGGTGGCGTCCACAGGTTCGTTAACAACAACATCAGACGGCAAGTC
>RFGV01000650.1 GCA_003696605.1 Chloroflexota bacterium
ATTGGGATGCCGGGGCACCAAATTTTCATTCGCGTTGTCATCCCGACCGGGACTGCCGCACTCTCTTGAAAATAGCGTCGAGCAGGACAACATTAATGTTGCCCTACGGATTCGCCTGTTTTTAGCCCCCACATTCCTGCCGAATAGTGGAGGTATGCATCAACAGTTTGTGCGCCAACAGGTACGCCCCCAGTATAATCCACAGTACAGTAGATATAACAGCGTCAGTTGGCGCGGTTCCCCATAGGCAAAATAGCCCCCCAACGCCGCCAACAGGCCATTTGGCCCGGATACCGGCGGGCAAGTTAGCGCTGTCCGATTCAAATCAAGGACGTTATAATTTTGTTGACAGGACGTACACAGTTATTATCGCGGGGAGAAAGCAAAGACTGCGAAGAACGATAGTACGGAGCCGGTAGAAAACAGCAAGGGCAACAGGCCGCTGTGCGCCTGTGCTGTTTTACTGCGCTTAACGGAGGACAAAGACAATGAGCCACACCGACAATCGTCATCTCTGGCTAATGCTGTTATGCTGTCTGGTTCCCCTGGTCGCTCTGGGGGCCATCTTGTTTTTTGGAGTATCGGTCAGTACGGTACTGCTGGTCGGTATTGTTTTGCTTTGCCCCATTCTGCACCTGTGGATGATGAAGTCGATGGGACATGTACATGTCCACGGGCATGAGGATTCATCGGACATTTCATCACGAATGCAGAAGCAATAAACTGAGAATGACACGATAAGGGAGGGTAAAGACTGGCCAATGCCTTATTTACCACCAGACCAGGAAGCAGGCCGTTCGATACGGAGACAGTTTTGGCCCCTGCTGACAATGGGGCTGGGAATCATCTTGATTGTGGCCGGAATCGGCTGGCTACTGCTGGGCCGGTTTGTTATCGGCGCTGGAGGCATCACCCTGCCCGACCGGTTGGGCGGAGCGGTCCGGTCGGAGCAGTTAACCGGGCAAGCGGCCCTGCGGGAAATTGAACGCCTGCACGGGAAGGGTTTTACCA
>RFGV01000651.1 GCA_003696605.1 Chloroflexota bacterium
CGGCCTTTGACGAAGAGTCAGGCAGCGGTGCCGATCTATGAAAGCTGCGGATCTGTTGATGATGCCGGCATCCGCGCAGAGAAGGTAAGGGGGCCCGGTCCTGTGGGGGGACCGGGCCTCTATGTACGATGGGTACCGGCCGGGGCCATGTTGCAAAAAGGCAACATCGGGCGGTGTTGAGGTTGCATTCTGGCAACGTACCGAGAGGTGTTTCGGCTCGCTATCACCGTAGATGCCGTGTACCGTGCGATTATGCACATCCAGATGAATGTGGCACAGGCGTTGAAGTTAGCGAGGGAGTCGCACAGTACGCGGTTATGTCGCCCGTGCACGTCCCTGAGGCGAGTCCCCGGTTATACGGATGGAGGAAACGTGCCATGAAACGCATCGGATACGCTGGAACAATTGGGCTCATGGCCGCAATGCTCGTGGCCACTCCAGCCACCGCGTGGCCCTGGAGCGCGGTGGCGAAGCTGATCCTCTCCGATGGCGTGGTGGAGGCTAAGTGCGGCGCAACGACCTCGCCCCTGACGCTTAAGCCTCCGCGTTTCGTCTCCCGCACCCTTGAGAGTATCGGGGGGTGAAGATGTGCGTGACAGGAGCGCTCTAAGGCTCCATTCGGAGGAAAGCGGGTTGCGTAAGGGCAATTTGGCTAACGAGACAACAAGATCAGTAAAATGGACTCGAAACCGTTTGTCGCTCTTGTCATTGCCCTCTTGCTCAATGTAGCAGGGGCGATACCTTCATTTTCCCAGGAAATTGTCTTTTATGAGGAGGATTTCGACTCTTCTGATTACAATTGGACTAGCAATGATCTTTCCGGATCTGGAGCCAAATGGGCCCGTGTTGATGGGGGAGATGTGTATCCAGATTATTCCCCAAGTCCTACAAGTGGATATTATATGATGTATTGTGCCGGTGACGGCTACCAAATAGAGACTTTGGGTACCCGGCCATTATACAGGAATGGTATGGAGACCAGTCTTGATTACAGTGGTTGGATATATAATGAATTTGCAAATACTGTATTTCTTTATTTTAATTATAATATACCCTCCATTGCAAATGATTTTTTTTCATCGCAGGATTATTTTAGCGTCTTTGTTAATAATAGTGATGGGTCGTTGGATGAAGTTTTCCGCACGGAAGATGCGACCGATGGGTGGGTGACAAAAAAAATAGACATAAGCCAGTACGTTAACAATGGGTCATTCAGAATTATTTTCTATTTTAAATCAGGTAGTTTTGATAGGGAGGAAGGTGTGTATCTGGATGATGTTAAGTTATCCGCGATAGTTTCCCGAAATCCACCTCTCATCGATGATCCTGGAGAGGGGGGGGTAAGTTTGACCCCTACTTTGCAATGGAGTGGCGTTACCGGGGCGAACGCCTATGATGTTCAGATTTCCCAATCGAGTACGTTTTCCTCTACTGTGGTAGATGAAAAAGGAGTCCAGGATACTTACTACACAGTACCTGCTGGCCGACTTTCAAACTATACTACTTATTATTGGAGAGTCAGAGGAGTGGCACAAAATACCAATTTAATAGGGGATACTTTTACTTTGTTTACAGACTGGTCAACCGGTATTTTTAAGACAGTTGTTGCTCCTCCTTCATTAATCGCTCCTTCCAACGGGGCGACCAACCAGAGTCTGACGCCATTGCTTGACTGGAGTAGTGTCAGCGGGGCCGATACGTACACGGTTCAGGTTTCCACGTCCAGCAGTTTTTCCACGACCGTTGTCAATCGGAGCGGGCTCAC
>RFGV01000652.1 GCA_003696605.1 Chloroflexota bacterium
ATGCAGATGAACACAGGTTTTTAGCTAAATTATCCGTGTTTATCTGTGTCAATCCGTGTCCAATCCCTTGCTGTTAAAAAAGTGTCAGGTGACTCGAATTGGCAATATTAATTGTGTCGGAACATGGTTACACACTCAACAAAAAAAGGACTGCACCAGGCAGCCCTTTCTTTACTTCACTTCGCTGAATTTTCAATCACGAATCTTCATGGCCCACATACATCACTCGCATCATCTCATGATCTTCATGAGACAGAATGTGGCAGTGCCAAACATAACGGCCAGGTTTGTCAAATGTCGCTTTGATACGCGTAATCTGTCCGGGCAGCGCTGTCACCATATCTTTGGGGGCGTTTTCAACATATTCGGGTGGCTGCGGAACGACTGCACCATATGTGAGATTCATAAACTTGAAGCCGTTACCTATAGCGCCATTATGCTGAACAACTGGTTGTGAAACCAGGTAAGTCCCGTCACCATTGGGCATGGGGGCTGTAATACCATTTGGATCAAGCACTCTGTCTTCTTCATTTGTGGCACTATCCCATACAATTTCCTGACGGCCTAGCACCTCAAAATGAACGAGATGTAAGTGGACGGGATGGGCATCGCCAGTGGCATTCCAAATTTCCCATTCCTCAGTACTGTTCAATGCCGGATTTTCTGTTGTTGGGCTGTGCCAGGGAATGCTGCCTTCCATTTGCCCAACAAGGCCAGCGTTAACGTATTCTGGTGTATTTGGCCAGTTGATGGGATTGCCGGCGTAGTCGGTTGCGGGTTCGGCCGTACCAAGAAGTGGCTGCAGCCGACCATACTCATCTCTGCCTTCAAATAATGCTACTTTACGAACTCGGGTTGGCGTTGGTACAACGGGGCCAAAGTGAATGCCAGTTGGAGAAGCATCAGGCACGCTGTTGTTCATCGGCAAGGTGACGTCAAAGGCCATAATGCGATCGGTTTGCCGGTTGGGGAAGAAATCATCCGGGGTTAATGCAGAACCAAAATCACCACCAAATGGGGCATCACCACCTAAATTTTCCATGATGACACGAGAATTTGC
>RFGV01000653.1 GCA_003696605.1 Chloroflexota bacterium
ACAAATTATTTACCAGTCCGCAGTGGCCATTGCTGCAGTAGGAACATTGTAAAAGGGACAATGGTGAAAACTAGACTGACAGGGATAGATGTTGACTTCTCACGTGCCGGGCTAAAGGAGGAAATTCCGCCTGATAGCTTGCCTTGGCGCCGCGCGGATAGGTTTGTCAAAGCCATGTTTCGCGGCGACCGTGTGAATGCGTCCGAAGATAGGCCGGCATTACATATGGCCCTTCGTTGGTTGAACAGCGAGACCTGCCCTCCTCCTTTTCCAGAACAATACTTGGGCGAGATAAAGGCAGAACGACGCCGCATGTTCTCTTTCGCAGAGGAAGTTCGCCAAGGGGCCCTAAAAGGTTGCACAGGCAAAACGATAGACACACTTGTCAATATTGGCGTTGGCGGTTCAGATCTTGGGCCTCGACTCTTGGTTGACGTATTCCGCGAAAAAATACCGAGCGGATTGACCGTAGAGTTTGCGGCCAGCATGGACGGCATCGAATTGGCACGAATACTACAGCGCATCGATCCAGAATCGGCGATATTTGTCATCGCCAGCAAAAGCTTCTCTACGGTTGACACATTGCTTAACGCGGAACTAGCGCTCTCGCTATACGAACACAAGCTTGGAATTGACCGACGACAGGCACTATCAAAACATTTTGCTGGTGTGTCAGCGACTAGAAAGGCGATGACCGAAATGGGAATCCCATGCGAGCGACAGTTTTCACTGTGGCCGTGGGTCGGTGGTCGTTATTCGGTTTGGAGTTCGGTTGGTTTGTCTGCCACAAGTGCACTTGGCAAAGATGCCTTTACCGAATTTTTAGCCGGTGCACATGAAATTGATCAACATGTTTATCAAACGGAGTTGCATGAAACCTTACCTGCTAAGATGGCATGGTTTACCTATCAGCACGCTGTGAAAACTGGGATTAGACATCATGCGGTACTGCCGTACGATTATCGTTTGGCGCTGCTGCCCAGATATCTGATGCAACTGGAAATGGAAAGCAATGGCAAGCGAGCCAATCTGACAGGTGCGCCGGTCGAGGGACAGACGGGCCCTGCAATTACCGGTGATGTGGGTACGCTTGCTCAGCATGCTTTTATGCAGCATTTACATCAAGGCACCGACAAGTGGGCGGCGGAGTTTATCGTGATTGACGACTTTGATGATGAGATGTTTAATCTGCCTAAGGGTGTCCTTGACCGGCTCAAGGTAAGTCGCGAATGGACAAATGTGAACGCACGGGCGCAAGCAGATACGTTATTTTCTTTCGGATCAACTAAAAATAGTCCATATCACAAACAAGTGCGCGGCGACCAGCCAAACATTACGATCCATATCCAATCCCTGAACGAACGAACCCTTGGAATGCTCTTGGCGTTATACGAATGGAAAACGGTTATTTTTGCAGCGTTATGCGACATTAATCCTTTTGATCAATGGGGTGTTGAACAGGGCAAAAAGCTTGCCAGGCAATACGCCAATGAAGGTTTAATATCTTTAAATTTAAAAAGGCCAGAGACATCGTGAGAGTGCTTTCCATCTTCGGCACCCGGCCGGAGGCCATTAAAATGGCCCCGGTTATCAAAGCCCTCGAAGCCGATCCGGATTTTGAAAGCATTGTCTGCGTGACCGCGCAGCACCGCGAGATGCTAGATCAGGTGCTTGACCTGTTCCAAATAACGCCGGACTATGACCTGAATATCATGAAGCCCGGCCAAAGTCTTTATGAGATCACGGCCAATGTCATAACCGGACTTGAGCGAGTGCTCAACGAAGCCAAGCCGGACATCGTTCTAGTGCATGGTGATACGACCACCACGTTTGCCGCGTCTTTGGCG
>RFGV01000654.1 GCA_003696605.1 Chloroflexota bacterium
GTACCATCCCAGCCCGTTGGTGCATCATGGAGGAGCTTACCCCAGCGATTGTAAATTTTAAATTGCGTGACCGTAACATCTGCCCGTGTCATAACCTCGAGTACATCATTCAAGCCGTCATTATTGGGTGTGAAAACGTTGGGAATAGCATACAATCCCACAAAATCAACAAAAACGGTAATCGTATCGGTATCGGCACATCCGTTGGCATTAACTGCTGTTACGATATAGGTGGTTGTTTCTTCCGGGTCGGCCAAGGGTGAAGCCGATGTGGAGTCATCGAGCGTGGCAGCTGGTGTCCATGTAAATCTTATGTTGCCGCTTCCATTGGTAGTTGCATGCAGGATGATATCTGTTCCGAGTTTAATCGTAGTGTCCGGACCTGCATTTACAATAAATGGGAAGGGTTCATCCACACCAACATTATCCGTAGCAGTGCAACCGTTATCATCAGTTACCGTGACGGTATAGATGCCCGGGCTCAGATTTAACAGATTCGCACTGGTTGCGCCATTATTCCAGCTATACAAATATGGAGGCGTTCCACCTGAAACGGAAATGGATAGCGCGCCATCGGAGTAACCAAAGCAACTTACGGGAGTTGAAGTGGCATTAATCAGGATTTCATCGGGTTGCCCGATCGTAACAGTTTCGGTCACCTGGCAACCACTGGCATCTGTGACGGAAACGGTGTAAGATCCGCTGGGCAAGCCGCTGACGTTTTGCGTTGTTTGCGGGGGAGAGGTACTCCACTGGAAGGTATAACCGGGATTGCCACCGGTAACATTAAGTAATACAGAACCATCCGCTGCCCCAAAACAGGTGGCATCCCTTGCCGTTGCCGTTATTTCAATGGCGGGTGGTTCATTCAGGGTTACACTGGCTGTGGCGGTACAACCGCTGGCATCGGTAATGGTTACCGTGTAGGTTCCTGCTGACAGCCCTGTCGCAATTGGCGTGCCCTGTACGGGTATTGTGCTCCACTGGTAAGTATAGCCCGGATTGCCTCCCGTAACTGCGACCGTGGCACTCCCGTCATTTCCTCCGTTACAGGTAGGATCCACTGCACTGGTAATCTGGGGAACGATGGCAGGCGGCTCGTTCACTACCACTGAAGTTGCCACGGTACATCCATTTGCATCGGTTACGGTTACGACATGTGTGCCAGCCTGCAATCCAATAGCTGTTGCTGTAAATTGTGCAGGATTGGTATTCCACTGATAGGTGTAACCGGGTACACCCCCGGATGGGGTAACTGTAGCTGTACCATCTGATCCGCCAAAACATGTCACATCGGTCGATGTTGTGGACAAGGTGATTGGTGTGGGTTGGGTAATGAGAAAGGTATCTGATATCAGGCAGTTATTCGCATCGAAGACATTTACGATATATTGCCCGGGTGACAGACCAGTAACATTTTGCGTTGTATCACCATTTGACCAGATAAAATGATAATTCTGGATGCCACCAGTTACTGTCAGGAATATGCTTCCATTGTCTGCACCGTTGCATTGAACGTGGTTCACCGTAGCCTGCAACTGTAGGGGGGCGGGTTCAGAAACCTGTATATTGGCAAGGGCTGTACATGTATTGGCATCAGTTACGGTGACGGTGTAAAAGCCGGCAGGCACACCATTCACCGTAGCCGTGGTGGCAGGAGGGGTGGTGTTCCACTGGTATTGGTAGGGAGGCGTTCCCCCGCTTACGGCAACCGATACCGTTCCATTGGACAACCCGAAACACTGTACCGGAGTCATCGAAGGCGAAAGTACCATTGGTGGTGCCTGGTTAACCGTAACCACGGTGGATGCGGTACATCCATTGGCATCCGTAAC
>RFGV01000655.1 GCA_003696605.1 Chloroflexota bacterium
AAGATAAAGTGAAGCCGGAGGGCAACGGATTATTAAAACGGATATGCAGTACATCCCGTGCTGGATTGGGAAATACGGTAATGATATCATGGTAAGAATATGAGTTAATGCCGACCGGTGTGTGAAAATAAGGCTGGGAAATTTTACTGCAACCCCAGCGGTTGGTATACTCGAGTTGATAAATTCCGGGTGAATCTGCCACCAGGGTAACCGAATTAGCCCCGGGGATGGGCAGGCTGTCATAATACCATTGAATGTCGAAATTGCTCAATTGTGCGGTTAAAATATTTCCCTGAATGGTAAATGTCGGTGTCGGAGGGTAATTGGCAACGATAATCGGCCTGGGGGCAGAAACGGATTGGCAGCCATTGGAATCCGTCAATACCACCATATAAGTACCCGATTGATAGACTTTTAAAAACGTATCGGTTGCATTTGGCACCTCAAGGGTATCATGAATCCAGCGTATTACATGGGGGGTTGAGGCGATGGTCAGGTAAAAGGTGTCACCGATACAGGTGGTATCATAAGGGGATTGGATGACAGCAGGGGCGGGATGCTCAAAAATAGTGACCGGAAGGGTATCCCGGATTACCGTTCCTACCACGGTATCGATGGTTATCTGGCCGTAAGTGCCATTGCCTGCTGACCAGGAGAAAGTTCCCGCATGGACATTTATCGTGGCTGTGCCGAGGTAGTCATCAGGTGACCCAAGAGGAGGACCGTTATCCTCATCCCATACCTCCAATTGAAAAGAGGTTGTGCCGGGTGGCAAGGTGTCATTCCGGTTAGTCCATACGGCAGAAGTACCCGAAGGAGCTGTATTGCTTTGTAAACCAAGGTCGGGGATTACGAAATAAAGATCGGGGTTTTGCAGGGTTGTCAACTCTTCAATATCGCCAGACCAGTTATCCCAGACATCGGTAACGATAACTTCACGGATGACATGCAGGTAAATTTTCGTGGTGAGCACCACCGGATACGTCCCTGGGTTTGAAAATGTTTGCATACCCCCTTGCTTGCCACTTGCGGTATTCCCGTTTCCAAAATTCCAGAACCAGCGGGTAGGGTCAGGGTCACCGTCAACAGTGGCTTCGAAGGTAAGGGTAAGCGGATCACAGGAGGCATTTACCTGGGGGGTAAAGGTGAAACTACCAACTCCCCCAGCAGTATCGGGAAGAACGGTTATTGACGAGTTGTAGAATTGATAGGATGTTTCATCGACATCGCCAATAGGCGTATTTAACGCTGTGACTTCTGCCGTGATGAATACCGTGATATTATAGGTACCGGGTGTAATGGGTGTTCCACAAAATTTGATGCATCCGAGTGTATCTCCACCGGCAGGCTGGTATTGCGACCCTGAAGCGTTGGTTTGCCAGCCTAATCCCACTGGTAAACCGCTTATACCTGTTATGGTTATTGTATTTAACCTGACGGTATAACCTGTATTGGGATCAACTACGTATGCCGGCATATAAAAGCTGACATCTTCATCATAATAATGATTTGCCATAGCCGGGGTAAGTGTCGTATCGCAAATGCCACCCCCGGGCAGGTTTGCCGGGCATTGTATATCTAACACACAGCCCGGACATCCGGATTGGGAATATAGGCCAGTCGAAAACAAGAGTGACGACAGGAGGATAACGAGCAGGTTAAAATAACTTTTCATATGTGGATAATTAAGATAAAGTTCCAAT
>RFGV01000656.1 GCA_003696605.1 Chloroflexota bacterium
AGAGTTGTGTTGTGTGTATTATAACAGATGAAGGGGGGGATTTGGGTGTTTTGGGGAAATAAAAAAGGAGATACAAGGTGCTTGCATCTCCTTTTTGTGGTTGGTGTTTGTTGTGGGTTTATGGGGTGACGGTGAGTTGGTCGAATCCGAGGGGGACGAGTTGGAAGAAGCTGTTGCCAATGGCTAGTGGCAGGATGTTGCCTTGCTGGTCGTAGAAGGTGAGCATGTCGTTGGGGTGTTCGCGTCGCCAGCGGCCTTCAAATCGTTGGCCATCGCGGAAAATTGAGACGGGGCCTTCTCCCCAGATTTGGATTTGGATGGAGTAATGGCCGCCACCGACGTTGTCTTCGAGGATGTCGGTGTCTTGGTGGTGTGCGCCAAGTACGATGATGTTTTTGAAGTTGACTTGTTGGCCTGTGTTGGCGTCGAGGTGCATTTCGCCATCGGTCCAGCGGTAGTAACGGCCGTCACTGGGGTTGTATACCCAGGTGGCGTTGGTAGCAATGTAGCCAATGGATAGTTTGCTGGCCGGGGTTCCACCCGTCGGTGGTTCGGTGCTGAAGGCCATATTGGTTTGGAATTGGGGTGGGGTGTTCAGGCCACGCTGTTCTAGAATGGCTCGTAAGTCGAAAGTGCTGGTGAATAGTGTATGTTCAAAGGCTTTGTTGGGGTCTTCGATGCGGAAGAAGCCGCCATGTCCGAAGTCGGGGGAGATGACGCGGTCGAAAAACTCGCTATCGCGAATCATGAGGCGCACGGGGCCTGATGAGCCGGAGTAGGCGAAGGCGGCATCGTACATTTTGGGAATTTCCAGGTCTATGAGTCGGCCGCTGCGAATAGAGCCGACGGGGTTGGCATCGTGGCTGTAAAAAACGGCCGTAAATCGAGTGAGTCCGCCTTCGGCATAGTGCTCAAAGATGAGGTCGGCACTATTCAGGCCAGATTGGGGGCGGACAATGGGGGGGGCGTTTGAGATTTTGATGGCGATTGGGCGTCTATGAAGGACGGAGGGATCGTCAACTGTTTCACCTGTTAGTGGATTAACATTTTCAGGGAAATTGTCAGGACCAATGAGGCCAGGAACTGCGGCGGGGGTAGGGGATGAAACGGCCGTTTCTCCACCTTCTACGGCGGCTTCCGTTACTACCACCACAGGTGGGGGTGGAGGGGTAGGTGTTGCCGGTTCAGGAACAGGTGTATTTGTTACATTAGCGGATACATCAGGCACATTAACTTGAGTGGGGACAGGCGAAACGGCCGTGTTTCCTCCACATCCAACCAAAACCACACCAGCCAAAAACACACAGCAAAAAACAAACACTCTCTTCATTACAAACTCCACTCATCCAGAAATAATTTTTATTCAAAAACAAAAGGGGAAAAACAAAGAAGAAACAATCAGCGAGTCCGCCGTTGCCAGTACTCCTTCACCGTCAACTGCGTCATCGAACTACTGGCATGAATAAAATCTAACAACAACCGATTAAACTTCGCCTTCTCCTGTAACATTGGAAAATGATGACAATTATCCAACGCCACAAGATACCGATTATTCTCCGCTCCCTCCAGGCCCGGCAAATCATCCTCTGGTGGACGCACCACCGTATCTTGCCCCCCAAACACCATCAACACCGGGCACTCACACAACTCCAAATCCATCAACACATCCCGCCGATTCAATTCCTCTGCCAGCCGCTGCACCGCCACCGGATCAGCTTTGCCAATTTCCGAATCCACTTCATTAAAACTATTCGACTTACCCACCACCTTGTTCAAAAACGTCACCGGATCAGTATTTAACAACCGATTATGAATATATTCACCCTGCAACGGCAGCGAAACAGCCGCAATCTTACCCACATCATCTGGATTCTCATTCGCATACCGAACAGCAACAGCCGCCCCCAACGAATGTCCCACCAAAGTAACCGGTGTGGCAATGCCCAGCTGATCAATAAACAGCTTCAGCATCTCCACATACGAATCCATCGAATACAAATGCTCCGCCTTACTAGAATCCCCATATCCCCACAAGTCAAAAGCAAACGCCCGATGCTGTGCTGCCGACATAGCCTGCATAGACGGCCACCAATACCGCCAGGACCCCAGCCAGCCATGAATAAAAATCAAAGGCTCACCACGGCCAAGCACCTCATAATGAATTAATTGATTGCCGACAGTCGTAATACTCATCTGGCTCAAACTTCTAGACCACTCATTTAACTTTGTGCCTTATTCAGCACATCATTAATCGTATTTACCAGCACATCAGGCGCAAACGGCTTCAAAATATACTGCGATGCACCCGCATCCATACCAGTCTGAATTTCCGACTCCTGCCCTTTTGCCGACAGAAATATAACCGGAATATCACGGGTAGCCGCATCTTCTTTCAGATGACGACAAGCCTCATAGCCAGTCATACGCGGCATACGTACATCCATCAAAATCAGATCAAACGGCCCTTCTGATTTTGCCTTACTGACAGCCGCTGCACCATCCTCTGCACTGACCACATCAAAACCATTAAACTGCAGAGTGATTACAATCAACTCTCGAATATCTTTGTCATCTTCTGCAATGAGAATTCTGGTCATTTTCGCTCTCGTCTCTTACCAAATCCAGTCTATACTCATGTTGGATCGCTATCTTCTACCACTACAGGCAGAGTAAATGTAAATGTACTTCCTTTACCCACTGTACTTTCAACAGACAATTTGCCACCATGCATTTCAATTAAGCTGCGTACAATCGCCAATCCTAACCCTGTGCCAGGCACACGCTGAACAGCTTCATCCTCCGCTCGGAAGAAACGATCAAATATCTTATTCAAGTTTTCTTTAGCAATACCGATACCCGTATCTTCTACACTAATATAAACAAACTGCCCTTTGGCTCTGGCACGTATGCAAATTTGCCCACCTTCTGGTGTGTAGTTAAAAGCATTGTCCAGCAAATTAGTGAGAATTTGAGTAACACGGGCATGGTCAGCGTTGACCAACGGCAAAGCTGGCGCAATATCCGTTTTTACTTGCAGTTGCTTTTGCTCATGCTGAATACGACCACGCAAATGTCCTTCTACAATTTGCTCAATGAGTTGGGGAACATCTAACGGCCGTAAATCCAGGCTAATCTTCCCCGTTTCAATGCGCGAAATATTCAACAAGTCATTTACCAACATGTGTAAACGATCAGCATTATTCTTAATAACCTTCAGGTATCGGGATTGAGCCTCGCTCATTGGCCCTGCTGCCCCCATCAACATCAGGTCAGCATACCCTTTGATAGAAGTCATCGGTGTCCGCAACTCATGAGAAACCGTGGAAACAAATTCACTCTTCAATTTGTCCACTTCTACTTCTTTTGTAATGTCCCGGAAAATAGAAACCGTGCCAAAAAATTGTTTCCCTGAAAGCACAGGTGACAGATGGACACTGATAACCTTGTTTTCTACTTCGAGTTGGTCAGACAAGAAGGTCCCTTGTTCCAGCCGGTCGGCATGTTTGGACCAATCCTCAATTGTTTTGATCCAGGCATCACCTGAATGCCCGTAAAGCCCCAGCAATTCATTGACAGACTTTCCTAATAACTGCTGGCGAGGAATTTCCAAAATATTGCTGGCAGAGATGTTTGCCAGAATGATTTTACTATGTTCATCGGCTACAATGACACCATCGGCAATACTTTCCAGAATGGCCTGGCTTTTAGCCGATTCAATTTGGGCTGAGCGTAACAATGAACCCAGGCGTTCTGCTTGATCGCGAATCAGCAAGAACAAATTGGCATTACTAATAGCATTTGCTACCTGAACCGCAGCCGCTTCTACCAGGTCGAGCTGTTGTTGGGTAAAAGCATTTGGTTCAGTATGGAAAAGCATCAATACCCCAATTACTTCTTCGCTAGTGATCAGTGGTACACCTAGCACAGAGCGAATATTGGCGCTGGTTTCGCGTTGTACCCAACGTTCATCTTGAAGCGTATCATGTACGATGACTGATTCACGATGAGAGATCATCCATCCGGCCAGGCCTTCGTGGCGCATCAGCCCACTGGGGACACCACTTTCAGAGGAAAGGTCTCTGTTGGTTCCAAAGGCGGAGCGGAAAACCAGTTCTCCTGTTTCCTGGTCTATAAGCAGGATAACTCCCTGCGTAGCATTGGCCACCTCGTTGACGAGATGGAGTGCTTGGTGAAGCACGCGATCGTGATCAAGGCTGGCGGAGAGTTCGGTTGTGATTCTTAGGAGAATCTTGACACGGTTGCTTTCTTCATGTAAAGCGCGTGTACGCTCAGCCACACGAAGGTCCAGTTCTTCGTTTAATGTTCGGAGTTCAGCAAATAGTTTGGCATTTTGTACGGCAATGGAGGTTTGGACGCCAAAAATTGCTGCACGACTGACATCTTTTTCGGTGAAGCGGTCGGGATGGTGGTTGTCGACGAGGACGAGAATGCCGATGATGTTGCCTTCTTGTTCCAGAGGTACGCCTAGTACGGCTTGTATGGATTCTTTTTGGGGCAGGCGGAGTTCTATTTGTTTGTTTTCTTGAATGTGGTTGATGTATTGGGCCTGACCGCTTTGAATGATGTGATTGACGAAAGCAGCGTTGTCGGTAAGGGGGATTTTGGTTCCTATGAATTCTTTGTCACCATGTCCTTTTGCGGCACTACCAACGACACTGTCTTCTTCTAGTAACCAGATGTAGGCGCCATCTACGTTGAAAAGACCCATGCTCTCGCTGCAAATCAGGTTTAGGACGTTTGACAGATCGAGTGTGTAGTTGATGGCGAGGTTTACGTTTCCGAGGGCGTTGTAGAATCGCTCTCGATCGTATGTGTCTTCAAAGATTAGGGCGTTTTCTAATGCGGCACTGGCCTGGTTGGCTAGTGCTGTGAGTAGTTGTAATTCACGGGATTCGATGGGGCGGTGTTCCGGGATGAAGATTTCGATGAGGGCGAATGGTTCGTCGGAAAGGGTGAGTGGAATGATGATGTAGGTGTGGTCTTTTTTTTCTAGCCAGTTTGTGTGGTGGGTGGGGAGTGAGTCGGATGTGAGTTGTTGTGTTATTGGTTGCAGGGTGGTTAGGGTGTTGTGGAGCAGGTTGCCTTCTGTGAGATGGATGGTTGTATTGGTGAGGGGGTGGGGGGTGTTGCTGGTTAGGATGGTGAGGGTGTTGTTTTGTGGGTGCCATTGGCTGATGATGATATAACGGCCGTTTATGGCCTTGAGCATGTGTTCAGCCAGGATGTGGAAAATGGTGTCTGGCTCTAACGTACCAGAGAGGGCATTGCTGGCTTCAAAGAGGGTTTCTAATTCGCGGCTACGAGCCAGGGTTTCATTTACCAGTTGTGAGTTTTCGATGGCAGCAGCGGCGAACTGGGCATAGAGTTCGATGGTTTGCAGGGCGGCCGGGCTGGGGCGACGGCCGTTTGTGGGTTGGTCTAATCCCAGTAAGCCTATGCGCCGTTTTTGCCTGTCTAGTAAGGGAATGCAAAGTACATCTTTAGGGTGCCATGCTTCCGGATCTTTACCTGTGGCTGTGTTGTCTGGCAGAATTGTGCTCCCCAAATTCTCTTGTGCCCAGGTGCTATCGCCAGGCACAAAGTAACAAGCGCCACGCCGGAATTTTTGAAACTCTTCGTCGTTAAATAGATCTAGCCAGGCTTTTGCTGGCAAGAGGTTGTTTTTCAGGAATTCTTGTTCTTCTGGTGTAAAACCTGAAGTGATGATATGGGTAGGATTAAAGTTTGCATCTCGCAATGTCAAAACAACCCGATTCCAACCGGTGGCTCGCAAGCCGTCAACGATGAGTTGTAGTTTTCGGTTGAAATCTGGCTCATTGCTGATGCGTGTCAGGGCGGCCAATTGTTCAATGGTTGCGGTGGTGCCAGTTTCGACAAGGGGGTTCAGCAGTATTTGGATATATTGCCCGTCATCCAGTGAGACCAACCGGGAATGAGCTTCCAGAATACGGCCGTCCTTTGTGCGCAACCATGATTGGGCCGGTGCATCAAGAAGTTGTTTGTGTGATTCTGTGTCGGCAACAACCTGGTAAAAATTGGTTTGTTTCAGGTTTTTGCTATTAAGCCCCAAGAGTGTTTTTGCTGCCTGATTGACAAATACCAGTTTGCCCTCAGGGTTGGTCAAAATAACACCCTCATGAAGATTATCCAAAAATGTCCAGGTTACTGCCGAGGTGGCTTGTTTTTCCATTCCCAATATCTCTAACCTCAGCTTTCGCTACCAATACAATTCAAGACACTTGCTGCAATGGTTGTTAATGGAACCTGCGGTACAAAACGGCCGAATTCCCAAAAGCAAACATTTCCATCAACACCATTTCAGCCATTACATTATGAACGTGCGCCGTTTTCCTGATCCAACCGCCGCAACTCAGCAGCAGTTTCAGTAATCTCCCGAATATCAGAAAACCGTTGCGTTTTGTCCGACACAATGCCAAACGACAGCCGCATCAGAGGCGCCAATGACCCATCTGGCAAGGAAATTCCCCCTTGCTCTCGGTCCATAAAGTTATAGTGGGACAAAATACCTTCATTAAACCGTTCCCGCAGTCGATCAACCAGCGCCGGTACATTCTCACTCATTGTAATGAGTACAAATGTATCGTTACTGGCATGACCAATAAAATCATCCAGCGTACCCATCTCATCAACCACTTCATTGAGAAGGATAGCGGTGAAACGTAGCACCTCATCGCCAGCCACAAACCCATACGCATCAACAAACGGAGAGAAATTATCAATGCCGATCAGGATAAAAGTCCAGTTACTGCTTCGCATTAGATTTCGTAACTGGTCTTCGATGATGCGCGCACTGGGCAAACCGGTGCGGGGGTCGGTCATATTTAACCGTTGGTGGGTGCGAATCGCTGTACGCACACGCAGCTTTAATTCTTCAATGTCAAACGGTTTGGTGATGTAATCATCCGCACCCAGTTCCAAACCAGCGATTTTGTCACTACGTTCATCTTTCTGGGTCAGGAAAATGATGGGGATATGGCTGGTACGGGTCGTGGTGCGCATGGCCCGACAGACGGCATAACCATCCATATCGGGCAACATAATGTCCAGCACAATGAGATCGGGCAGTCGTTTGCGACACATTTCCAGGGCATCACTACCCCTGGCCGCAACTTCTACCTGATATCCCTGCCCGGTAAAGAAGATCCGTAGCATGTTGGAGATATCAAAATCATCTTCAACTATTAGAATTCGGCCGTTGCTCATGAGCTTTTCCCTTTGATTACTTTACAAGGATACAGAGCCACTTTTAGGTTGACTCTTGGTCACCAATATTTTAGCCGCTTGCTGGCTGATTTGCTTGATGGTGTTAATTTCTTCTTCAGTAATTGCCCGTTCAAAACTGCGAAAGCCACCAAGCTTGAAGCCATGCGTAGCGGCGATTTTATCAATTGTCTGTACTTGAGACAATGTGATGTCTTTCCCAAGTGTAAATGATTCATATCGCTGATCAAGGGCCAGGGCCATTGTTTCGGCCATGCAAGCGTAGGCCATGCGTGGTGGCAAGCCAAAATCAAAATGAAAGTCAACGTTGCCAGGAACTTCTACCATGCCACCTTCAATGACCAAAACATCGGGTCTTTCCTGGGCTACCTGACGGGAGACATCGCGCGGACGGGCCACATCGCAAATGACTGCTCCGCGTTGTAGATGTTGGGGTTGGATAATTTGTTCAATAGCACTGGTAACAGTAATGATGAGATGGGCTTGAGTGAGGCGACTCAGATCATCTGTAATACTGACATGAGAACAACCAAGCTGGTTTACCCGATTGGCTACTTCTTGCAGTTTGTCTTGTCGTCGCCCAATAAGAAGCATGTTGTTGGTTTTGGGGGCCAGGAGTTGGGCGCAAACGGCTCCAATAGCCCCTGTGGCACCAACAACGGCTACAGTTGCAGTTTGGATGGGGATGTCCATGATTTCAGCAGCTTTTTCGATGGCCTGAACGGCCGTTGCTACTGTATAACTGTCTCCTGTTGTGACTGGAATATTCAACTGTTTAGCAATGGTAATTCCGCCATCACCTACCACAGAGGTAAACGCCCCCAACCCTAAAATGCGAGCACCTAATTTTTCCGCCAAGCGTCCAGTTTGAACAATCTTTTTATAAACAATGGAGGGGGGCAAACTCATCATTCGAGCAGGGGTAAGCGGACAGGCAACAAACCAGCCACGCAAGAAACGGCCGTTTGCTTCCGACCGTATCCCTGTAATCTCCGAAATATACACAGGCGGGAAAAACACCGACAAAAAATCAATCAACCAACGCGGCAACTTCCCCAACGTTGGATATTTACGACTTACATCCCGCTTCGGATCAATCGGGTGAATAATAAATGCAAACGTATCTTCCATCACCTAACAGTGTACCGCACCTATACGCCAAAACAATAGCATGTCTGTCCTGCCAACAAACTCACTCAAAACAATTCCCCCGTTTTCTCACCCTTTCGTGGATACAAGCGAGGGTAAGGATACTTATGCTTATGCTTGTGGTGATCACTCTCCTCATAAGAAACATTCTTCGTAATATACTGCCGTTCAGGAGAAGCCAACAACACCACATCCGATTCTATCGTTCGCGCCGGATAAATAATCAATCCAGAACTCAAACGGCAATGATGTCCAACACACCCCCCCAAAATCAACAAATTCGTTTCTTCCAACACATTATCCTGACTCAACGTCCGCAATGGCCCACCAAGCACATTAAAATCAGTAAATGTTGTTCCCGCACCAATAAATGAATCACGACCAACAACACACAATTGCAAACAAGTATTTTGTGCCACCATTGTATTTTCCATCATGGTGGTCATAAACAAAGCTGCCCGAAAAGGCAAAAAACAACCATCACTAACAACACTCAGCATAAGCTGACAACCCTGTGAAATATTCACATTATTGCCAATAATACAATTATCAATCACCACACCCGCACCAATCGTTACATTATCCCCAATCGTAGTCGGACCATGGATTACTGCGGACGGGTCAATATTGACATTATTCCCGATCTTTACCAACTCTGAATTAGACAGTACCTGACGTTGTTCCACAACAGAACGAAACAAAACCTTTAACTTGGTGCGCCAATCCATGTTAATTTGATCTTCAACATTCGCACCACGCGCAAACACCCCAAACAAAATATCGGCAATAAACAAATGCACCCAATTTTCAATAAGCACAAAAGCCTTTCGTGGTAACTGATACACCAAATCACCAAACTCAGTAGCCATGTAGGGCGGGATATGATAATAACCCCGCTCTCGTGATTCAGTATCAATAACCAGTGGCCGCGCTTCTACACTTTGAGCAACACCTTTGGGTAAATACCACATATCTGCCAGCAACAAATCCCCTTGTTCAAAAAAAGAGTGCGTCAATGGCAGAACATGTTGGGCAATTGCCTTATCATCCTTGCGAAAAGCTAACCGTACTGGCCTTTTCCCTTGACGCGCCCGTTCCACAAATTCATCAATCAGTAACTCGTTAAAAAACAAGTTATCTCGATGAACCAACATTTCAATAGGCTCTGTTTCCCGCTGGTGAGCTTCTTCCCAATTTTTATACTCACGTTCATCAGTTGTGTATTTCACCAACAGATCACGCTGCCATAGCCAGAGTGGCTTATTCTGCACCCGTAGGTCTCTGGCTGGTTCATTAAACGGCTTGATATATTCCCGTTCTTGAAGAATAATTCGACGCATAATGTCTCAAATTAAACCAATGGTTTTTTAGAAATAACAATCGTGCAGGTTTCATCTCCTGTGGCCACACAAGAGACTTCTTCAACCAGAAAACGCCGTCCTCGACTTACCCAATCCATAGCCTGTTCCAGTAAACCAACAGCCAGATGACAACAGGGTTTTTCTGATTTTCGTTGCCAACAAACCGGGCATCGCTCAATAATCCAAAGGTAGCCACGATGGTCTTCCCCCAGTTTGACCTTTTGGTCGCTGAATCGGTTGAATGTTTGGGCAAACACTTCCAGTCCAATTTTGATTTTGATGCCCAGGGGCAGACTACGCACAGCCAGATCGGTGATGCCCAGGACAGGCATGAATTCTTTAAGAGCGTATTTCCATGTTTCGCGGCCAGCGCGTAGTGCCAGAGCGCGGCCACTTCGAACGCCGTACATGTCTTCGAGTGTGCCAAGGATTGCACTTAATTCTTCGAATGTGAAACCTAGTTCCAGGTTGTTAGGGGGGTAGTTGTTTACCAGATGATGAAGATGGGCCAGGTTGAGGACAGCATTTACTCCGTGTCGCCCCATAATTTCTTCCATTGCTGTCAGGACAATGCGCCCCATTTTGTTGGGGTAGTAGTACTGCTGCGCCTCGTGGGTACGTGTCACAGAATTATTTGTTTCACTCACTGGTTTCGCCGTCTATTTTTCCATTTTGATTGTTGAGAAAGTGTGTTAGTGTTTCTATAAATCGCTGTGGCTCATCTGTCATAGGGAAATGACGAGAACGAGTCATCATGGCGATATGTGCTGATTTTACACCATTTTGAAGCAATTTTGCATTGCTTGGGGAAACAATGTTGTCTTTGGTGCCGTAAATGCCCAGGGTAGGGATGTGTAGTTCGCCTAATTTTTGGCGCAGATCGGTGTCGCGCAAGTCACCTATGCTGCGGAAGAAGGATTCCATTGTTGTTCGTTGTACATCCCGGAAGATCATGCGTCGTACTTTTTTGGAGTCTTTGGCCAGGAGGATGCGCATGATGGAATGAAGGATGATGGGATAGCGCCATACGAGTTTGGCGATGGCGCCGTAGCCAGCTAGTTGCAAGAAGGGGTTGAGAGATTTGCCCACGACGGGGGAGCCGACTACGGCTACTTTACGGACACGGTCTGGGTGGGTGAGTGCCATTTGCAGGGAGACTGTGCCACCCATTGAGTGGCCAAATACAGGGGCTTCTTGGATACCCAGGGTTTCCATGAATTGGTAAACCATTTCGACGTAACTGGAGATGCGGAAGGCTGTGTTGCTTGTGCGTGTGCCTTTGGCTGAGTCGCCAAATCCCCAGAAGTCGAGGGCGTATACGCGGTATCGTCCGGTTTTGGCAAGAGCGATCATGGAATCGCGCCAGACATCCCATGAGTTGATCCACCCGTGAAGCAGGATGATGGGTTGTCCACGCCCGATTGATTCGTAGTGTAGGATTCCTTGCTCGGTAACAATTGAACTCACTTCGACCTCGAAAACGGCCGTTTTGCGTTCCTGCCGTCACAGTTATTGTTATCACAAATATTTACCAGCCGATGTTACGCACGTTAAATTGATGGCCTTGATGTACATAAACGGCCGTTTTAGACACTTACTCTAATTAATATAGTAACATTGGCTTCTTAAGAAGACTGTGAAAAGCAAGTAAAGGTGATGTAAACGACACGTTAATCGTCGATTAAGAAGACTCCTGCTTATCCAGTTCCTCCAGAATGGAGTACAGTAGCTCAAGCAAAACGTTCTTCACACTTTCCTTATCTGTCGCCACACAAGGCAAGATCTTCACCTCTGGCCGCAAACGGAGAATAATCCGCAGATCTTCCGGCTCCCAGGCATCTTCCATATCTTGCTTGTTAGCCGCTACCACGTAAGGTGTCGAGGCATAACTTTCGAACGTTTCCAAAATACGTTTAGCCTCACGGAAAGTTTCCGGCTTTGTGCTATCTACCATCACCACAAAGCCTAACATACCTTGTGAGAGGATATCCCACATAAAGTCGAAGCGGCGCTGCCCTGGTGTACCAAAAAGGTACAACACCAAATCATCACCGACCGTAATACGGCCGAAATCCATTGCCACAGTTGTTGTTTCTTTTATCTTTTCTGCGCTACTGGTAATTTTGCGCTCAGTAGAAACAACATCTATTTCACTGATAGAACCAATAAATTGTGTTTTTCCTGCCGAAAACGGACCGGTGATTACCATCTTGACTGCTTGCATCGGATAATACCTTCACCCAGCGTACACTAATAAAATATCCAAATTTATATTTGTATTACAACAACAAGTGGTTACTTGGTTCCCCAAAACCACCTTATAAACCACGAATGCGATCAATTAACCGTTCAACCACAGACCGCTTGATATCAGGCGATTGTTCGATAGCAGGCCGTGGCCGCGAACCCGATGGCACCTGCTTGGGTTTTGGGCGTGGTGGCCGAACAAATTCTACCAGCCCTGCCTGTAACATGCCGTACACAATACGCCGTATTTCAAAGTCACTCAAATTGTTGGCGCGGGCAATCTGGCGAATTGAGTTGTTTGGATTAATAAAAGAAATAACCCGCCATTCTTCAACAGTCAGGTTGATATTTTGCAGGCGCGCATTTGGCCTATCTGTAAAACGTAAACAAACATCGAGATCAGGAATTTCTTCTTGCAATGTTTCCCACTCCTTGAGTCGCCGACTTCCCTCCATAATGACGCCCTCAAGGTCAATGGGAATGGTTATGCGCCCGGCGGGAGGTAACACGTTGGCATCAAATTGAAATTTTCCTTCTGTCCAGGTGAACAGTTTGTACACTGTGTTTAAAATGTTTTGTTTGACACTCTGGATGATGTCGCTCTGGGTAACGTATCCGGCTTGAATGAGCAGATGCCCCAGTTGTTTGTCGCTTTTGTCTTTGGCGCGCGTTTGGATGATGTTTGCTTGTTCTTCAGATAGTTTCCCGGCATTTCGCAAAATAACAGCCAGATGATTGCCCTCTTCGTTGCCCATGAAGGCGTAAATCAGTTTGCCTTCGCGGAAAGACATGTTGGCAACCTGACTATTGTTTTGGATGGTGAGTGTACCTGTTTTGCGTGCCAGGTTAATCAGGTTTAGTAGTTGTGTTGTTGAAAAGTCGCGCAGGTTCCCTTTGAGGGCCATATTTGCTATCCTGCTTTTGTGTTTTTTTAGGCATCTTGCGCGTTTTTTCCAAAATGGTTTGTGTTGATCACGCGACAAGAGGCTCTTTTCATAATGTTAGATCGTGGGCATTATACATGGTGTAAAAATGCAAGTCAAACATACTTAAGTCTTATTGTGGGGTGAAAACGGCCGTTTTTTGCCAATCCCCCTGTTTTTTCTTGTTGTCCAACGTGATCGCAGGTACAATACATGCCAACAAGTTACTATCTTATATATGGGGCGGTGGCGAAACGGTAGACGCAGCGGACTTAAAATCCGCCGGAGGAATACTCCGTGTGGGTTCGAATCCCACCCGCCCTATATCCAAAAAGCCCGCAAGGGCTATTTTTTTTGGTAAACTGGGGGAGATGTTACAAGAAAAGGTTCATGCGTTTTGGCAAAAATATGAGGTATTACGGCCGTATCCTCATCCGACAGCTCCGATCATCGTCGGGGTTTCAGGCGGGCCGGATTCGCTTGCTTTGCTGCATATATTGCATGTTCTGTTCCCTCCTGCCCATTTAATTGTTGCCCATTTACATCACGGTTTGCGCCCTACGGCCGACCGGGATGCAGAATTTGTACGGAAAACGGCCGAATCCTGGGGCATTCCTTGCTATATCGAACAAATTTCTGTTGTCGAGCTGGCACGCCAGGAAGGACTTTCGTTGGAAGAAGCCGGCCGTATGGCACGGTTTCGCTATTTCACCCGACTGGCCCGAGAACATGCGGCACGAGTGGTCGTGGTAGCCCATCAGGCTGACGATCAGGCGGAAACAGTGCTTATGCATATTTTGCGGGGCAGTGGATTAACTGGCTTGCGTGGCATGTTACCCCTGACCCACCTTCCAGGTGCATCAGATTTGTGGCTGGCACGGCCGTTTCTTACCATTTCCCGTGCAGAAATTGAAGCTTACTGCCAGCAACATCACTTACAACCTATACACGATCCAACCAACCAAAATGTGGCTTTTTTCCGTAAC
>RFGV01000007.1 GCA_003696605.1 Chloroflexota bacterium
ATATCCGTATGGTCGGGTTCATGTGGCAACCTTACCTGCATCGGTGGAAATGATGACGGTACCGGGTGTTCCGGCTTTACCTCCGAATTCACCTTTCAATCGCTGGCAGGGGAGGATTATTTTATCCTGGTCCATGGATTCGGCAGTGCAACCGGGGATTTCAACCTTTCTTTAACCTGTGCCCCGGCATGTACACCGGTACCGGCAAATGATAATTGTTCAGATGCCACACCGCTGGTCTCTTCTTTTACCTGTACGCCACAAACATTCACCAATACATGCGCCAATCCGGCCGCATTTAACCCATCATGCGACCCGTTTGGCAATATCTATGATGTCTGGTTTTCATTCAATACGGGTTCATTTGAAAATCATCTCGCCATATTTAACCTTGGAACTGCAACCGTATTGTCAGCAGCGCTTTATGACAGTTGCGGTGGTAATGAGATATTATGTGAAACAGGGATTTTCAATGATACCGTGATTTTGAGCAATCTCGATACACAAACGACCTACCTGTTACAGGTATGGAATGGTGGTGGTGTGCAGGCAGGAACATTCGACCTGTGCCTTGTCCCTGCTCCCCCTGCTCCGGCTAATGACCTGTGTACAGGTGCGATACCCGTTACCTGCAACTCCATGGTTACAGGCAACACACAATTTGCCACCACAGCAGACAACCCAGCCAGTGATTGCGGGGTATCGATCACTTCGCCTGCACTGTGGTATGTATTTACCGGCACTGGCGATGCGGTAACACTCAGCACCTGCAGCCCGAATACCGATTTTGACACGAAAATCCATGTCTTCACAGGCAGTTGCGGAGCCTTGACCTGCTTCAATGCAAACGATGATGATTTTAATTGTCCAACCGATATATTCCAGTCAACCGTGACATTTAACAGTGTCTTTGGTGTTAATTATTACATCCTTGTTTCAGGCTTTGGCAGTGAGACCGGCAACTTTGAATTGAGTGTCAGCTGTTCACAGGTGCCACCCAATGATGCCTGCGCCAATGCGATTACGATAGGATGTGATACCACCATCTCCGGTTCAACGGTGGGAGCCAATATCGATGTAGCTCCTGTTTGCCAGCCAGACATAACATCCCCCGGGGTATGGTACCATTTTCCGGGAAATGGCGATTTCATTACGGTCAGCACCTGCGATCAGGCGAGTTTCGATACCAAAATCACTGTGTATTCCGGTGCATGCGGCAGCCTGACCTGTGTCGGAGGCAATGATGACGGCTCGGGTTGCAGTGGCTTTACCTCAGAATTTGCTTTCCAGTCGCAGGCAGGGGTCGATTACTACATCCTGGTGCATGGCTTTGGCAGTGCTACCGGCACTTTCGACCTCACGCTTTCGTGTGCACCTCCCTGTGTGCCGGTCCCCTCCAATGATGATTGTGCCAATGCCGTTACCCTCACACCTATTGCTACCTGTACCGGTGCAACCAACTATACCAACGAATGTGCCGCATTAGCCACCGCGAATCCATCATGTGATCCGTTTGGCAACATTCAGGATGTCTGGTTTACCTTCAATTCAGGTCCCGATACCAGCCTGAACCTGGTATTCACCCTTGGCACGGCCACTTCGCTGTCAGTAGCGCTCTACGATGGTTGTGGTGGTACGGAGCTGGGATGCCTCACCGGCCTTGGAAATGATACGGTATTCATGACCGGGCTTACACCGAACACCAATTACTGGGTGCAGGTATGGAATGGCGGTGGCGGTGATGAAGGCACCTTTGGTGTATGCCTGACTTATCCACCTCCGCCTCCGGGCAATGATGACAAATGTGCAGTGGACCCGGGCATGTTCGAACTCATCGTGGATGCTCCGATGATGGTTTTCGACAACACCTCTGCCACACCCGATGGTCCTGCCGGACCCTGCTGGTTTGGCGCTGACCCGGTTGACCATGATGTGTGGTTCTATTTTACTGCGCCTCCATCCGGTGCTGTCATTGTAGAAACCTTCGATGTCGGGGAAATGGACGATTCCCAGATCGCCATCTATGAGGTTACGGGTTGTCCGTCAACACCCTCATTCACCCTGCTGGGCTGTGATGATGATGGCGGTGATGGCTTGATGTCGAGGGATACCATTACGGGATTAAATCCCGGGCAGGGGTATTGCATACAGGTGGATGG
>RFGV01000657.1 GCA_003696605.1 Chloroflexota bacterium
GGCGAGGTGCTGAAATTCATGTCTCGGGAAAATTCGTACTATTTGAGAAAGAACAGTGCTACAATGTGCCATGGCTTGGAACTCCTTGTAGTTACTTGTTTTTTGGCGAACTGAGTATACCACAAGCGAGTTTCCAGGCCTTCTATTTATTGATCAAACTGTGAGACAGCAGTGGCGCAAAATGATAGCAAATTTTGGGGTTGAGTCCTAGTAAATTCGACCACTTAGCTTGTTGAGTTTTTCAACAGCCTGTTAGAAAACTTGCCTGGATTTTGGTCGGGTGCGGCACTTTTATGGCACGAGTGCCCCAACTCATTTCCAAAATACATCACTATCGGGGATAGTGCCATCCGTATTGTTGGACGTGCTGGTGCTGGTTTTGTGGCGGCACGTTTTCTGCAGCACTCCGCAGTGCTGCTATTTGTATTCCAACCAATGGAAAATAGCTGAGACAACAACATCACCTATCGCCTTTAGGCCATCTCGATCCGTTCGGGCACGGCAAGTGACGGAGGTCGTCTCTCATGCAAGGCAAACGTTTTATCATTTTATTCCTCATCGCTCTGGCAGGCGTCTTTCACACGCCTGTGGTCTCAAACGCGGCGAACGGTTTCAGCTTCAGTGCCGGGGGAAGTCATACAGTGGCTGTTAAATCAAACCGGAGCCTCTGGGCCTGGGGACACAACAGCGATGGTCAGCTGGGGACGGGCACCTATGCAGATACCTACAGTCCGGTCCAGGTTGGCTCAGCCACCGATTGGGCGCAAGTTGCTGCTGGCAATTCACACACAGTAGCGATCAAGTCGGATGGCAGCCTGTGGGCTTGGGGGAACAACGACTATGGGCAGCTGGGGGATGGGACGACAACGTCCCGGAACACTCCCGTGCAAATTGGTTCTGATACTGACTGGATCCAGGTTGCAGCTGGAAGCTTTCACACGGTTGCAATCAAGAGTGATGGCAGTTTGTGGGCCTGGGGCTTCAATGACTATGGGCAGCTTGGGGATAGCACACTGGCCAATAGCAGCCTTCCCGTCAGGGTAGGAGCAGAATCAAACTGGAAGCAGGTGGCCGCCGGCGGTGTTCATACGGTTGCCATCAAGACCAACGGCAGCCTGTGGGCTTGGGGGTTCAACCTGCATGGCCAGCTGGGAGACGGAACGTTCGACGACAAATTGGTCCCAACCCAGATTGGAACGGATCTGGATTGGTCCTTTGTCGCTGCAGGCGATTCCCACACCGTTGCCATCAAGTCAGATGGCAGCCTGTGGGCCTGGGGGGACAATACGGACGGCCAACTCGGAGATGGTTCCACGATTGACAGACTTGCTCCTGTGCGAATTGGGACATCTACCGACTGGGCCCAAGTGTCAGCTGGGCTCGGCCACACTGTTGGCGTCAAGACAGATGGCAGTCTTTGGACTTGGGGCAACAACGACTATGGGCAGCTAGGAGATAGCACAATCAACGGCCGGCAGGTCCCCGCTCGGGTGGGAACAGATGCCGACTGGATCTTTGTTGCCGCCGGAGA
>RFGV01000658.1 GCA_003696605.1 Chloroflexota bacterium
GCCTGGAACCAACGTCAGCTGCACAACCGGGCGCGTCCCTTTGACAAGAAGCATGTCATTGATTTCGTATGCCTACAAAATTAGTCACTCCCAACTTTCGGCTGGTTTGCTTTTACAGGTTTTACTACTCTTCAGCCAGTTCTTGTAAAAATTGAATACTTGTCTGAATGCCACGGTAAAAGTTGGGCAGGTAAATGCGTTCGTTGGGGGCATGGATGCGGTCGTCGGGAAGGCCAAAGCCCATGAGTATGGTTTCCAGCCCCAGGTGGGTTTGGAATTCGGCCACGACGGGAATGGACCCGCCTTCTCGCATGTATACTGGTTCTCGCCCGAAAATTTTGGTGTAGGCAGTAGCGGCTGCTTTCATGGCAGGGATGTCCAGGTTGGTTATGCTGGCTGGGGCACCATGCACGACTTGTACGTTGATTCGGACGCTGGGCGGGGTTATCTGGTGGACGTATTGGGTGAATAAACGGCCGATTTCCTCAGGATCCTGATCTGGCACCAGGCGCATAGATATTTTGGCATGAACAGTAGAAGGCAACACCGTTTTGGCGCCGGGACCAGTGTACCCACCAATGATGCCGTGAACATCCAGCGTAGGCCGTGCGCCTAACCGCTCTACCAGGGTGTATTCTGGCTCACCCCAAACCTGTGGTGCGCCAGTTTCAGCCAGCCATTTTTCTTCGTCCAACGGAAAACGGGCTAACAATTCCCGCTCACGAGGTGTCAACGGCCGTACCCGATCATAAAATCCCGGAATCAGGATATGTCCTTCTTCATCCTTCAGCCGGGCAATAATATGCCCCAACACATTTAACGGGTTATTAATCCCGCCACCAAAGCTGCCTGAATGAAGATCACGAGAAGGACCGGTAATATCCAGCAAGATATAGCAGATACCCCGCAACCCATACACAATGGCCGGTTGTTCCGGGCTGATAATCGCTGTATCAGAAATGAGGGCCACATCGGCAGCCAACTTTTCCTTATTGGCCGGAATGAATGCAGCCAGACTTTCCCCCCCACTTTCCTCCTCCCCTTCAACAATAAATTTAACGTTAACAGGCAAACGACCGTTTGTCTGCAATAACGCCTCCACCGCCTTCACATGCACAAACACCTGCCCCTTATCATCCGACGCCCCCCGCGCATACAAATACTCCCCCCGCACCGTCGGCTCAAATGGGGGCGATTTCCACAGATCCAGCGGCTCTACCGGTTGCACATCATAATGCCCATAAATCAACACCGTTGGCTTATCTGCACCAGCATGCAACCAATCCGCATACACCAACGGATGCCGTTCCGTATCAATCACGGCCACATTCTCCAAACCAGCCTGCTGCATCATCTCCGCCAACCACACCGCAGCCGCCCGCGTATCCGCATCATGGGCAGGTTGTGTACTCACACTGGGAATCCGCAAAAACGCCTGCAATTCCGCCAAATGTCGCTGTTCATTGTTCCGCGCATATTCAATTGGGTCACTCATTTTTCCTCTCCATTCGCACCATATGGTAATTTGCGGGTATAATCACACGTTGGCAAACGTCTGACCAGACTATTGCCAGATTATAACGGGAGTTATCCCAGGAACAATGGCAATGAGTACAACCAACACACATTCAAAAAACGGAACACTTAGCCCAACGGCCTTGCTGGAAAGCATTTTGTTTGTCGCCAGTGGGCCAGTATCCACATCCCGACTGGCAAAAACGCTGGAAACAACACCAGCAGTGGTGGAAGGATTGCTACGCTCACTGGAAGAAGATTACAAAACTCGTGGGTTGCGTCTGCAACGCACCGGTAGCGGTGTACAATTGACAACAGCCCCGGCTGCCAGCCACGTTATTGAGCGGTTTTTGGGGTTGGAATTAACCAGCCGATTAAGCCAGGCCGCTCTGGAAGTGTTAGCCATCATTGCCTATATGCAGCCAATTACCCGCCCCCAAATTGACCAGATTCGCGGCGTCAATTCGGATGGGGCATTGCGAACCCTCTTGAGCAAAGGATTGATTGAGGAAGTGGGGCGCATGGAAACGCCAGGACGGCCGATTTTGTATGGGACTACACCGGAATTCTTGCAATATTTTGGCTTATCAGGTTTGGAAGAATTGCCACCACTGGCAAATGATGAGGAAGAATAACGAACTCAACGCCCCCTGATAGATTCTCAAGGGGGCTTTTTTCGGAAATGAGAAACTGGAGCTAGATTAATCTTATGGAAGAACGATTGCAAAAATTGCTGGCGCGTGCCGGATGGGGGTCACGACGACAGTGTGAAGAAATTATTGAAATGGGGCGGGTGAAGGTAAACGGCCGTATTGCCAAACTAGGCGACAAGGCAGACCCCGCCACTGACCAGATCGAAGTAGATGGACAGCGGGTACGCATCAAACAACCCGACTACGTTTACATTGCCCTAAACAAACCAAAAGGCGTCATCTCATCCCTGGAAGACGAACTAAAAGAAGGGCGCCGTACAGTACGCGACCTCATCCCCTTACCTGGCCACCTGTACCCGGTTGGCCGCCTGGACAAGCAAAGTGAAGGGCTGATGCTAATGACAAATGACGGTGACCTGGCCCACAAATTGACCCATCCCCGATACGGGCATGAAAAAACCTACAATGTACTGGTTGAAGGAGAAATTACAGAAGAAACAATACAAAAGTGGCAAAAAGGCCTCTGGCTGGAAGGGAAAAGAACCCGTCCAGCCAAAGTGTATGTGATTGACCGACAACGGGGAGCAACCCGATTGCGTGTGGTCATGCGTGAAGGCCGCAAGCGACAAATTCGCAAAGTGGCCGCCATGCTCGGACATCCCGTGCGGCAGCTTGTGCGGGAGAAAATCGGCCCAATTGAGTTGGGTAAACTCAAGCCGGGAGAGTGGCGATATTTGAGTGAGCGTGAAATTGCAGCCTTGCGACAAGAAGTGGCAAAAAGCGTGAAGCAGGCTGCCAAAAGACGCCCACCAACACGTAAGGCAACACTCAAAACTCGAAAGAAACGATAACAATTAATCACAGAGAGAACTTGTTTGTGACTGTTCAAAAATTCAAGTTTGCTAAAATTCGTAATTGGTGTGTTTACTGATGTGTTTACCAGAAGTGATTGCAATTGATGGACCTTCTGCCTCTGGCAAATCAACAATTGGGCATATGCTGGCCCAGGCACTTGGCTATCTGTTTTTGGATACTGGCTCGATGTACCGGGCTGTGACATTGGCGGCATTGCAGGCCAATATTGATGTGATGGACGAAACGGCCGTTACCCAACTCGCTCGCCAGATTGACATTGACATCCAACCCCCTGGCAACATGCAAGACGGCCGTCTTTACACCGTCCTCCTCAACGGAAAAGACGTCACCTGGGAGCTCCGCTCCCCTGCTGTTGATACCCACGTCTCCCTCATCTCCAGCTACCCCGGCGTCCGCGAAGAAATGGTCCTCCACCAGCGCCAATACGGACAACGAGGACACGTCGTCATGGTTGGCCGCGACATCGGCACAGTCGTCATGCCCGACGCCCCACTCAAACTATACATCACCGCCAGCCCAGCCGAACGCGCCCGTCGCCGCTGGCTCGACCGGCAAAAACAAGGACACAACACCGACTATGAAACCATCCTTGCCGATGTTCTTCGCCGAGATGAAATAGACAGCAACCGAAAACACTCCCCACTTCGCCCTGCCGAAGATGCCATTCTGATAGACACCACTCAAAAACCGGCAGAAACCATTTTGCAAGAAATTCTCGAACTCGCTCATACCCATTGCCGCTAATAGAAGGATTTTACTTATGGCACTCTTTCAGGAAGTTGACCTGACCACATTCGCCGGGGGGCGCATCACGGGCATACAGCCGGGCAGTCTGGCGGCTGAAATCGGCTTACAGCCTGGTGATGAACTCCTGGCAATCAATGACAACCCGGTAGAGGATGTCATTGATGTGCAGTTTTACGGTGCAGATGAGTCGCTGGAACTGCTTGTGCGGCGAGGTGATGAATATCTGCTTTTTGAAGCGGATCGGGAATACAATCAGCCGCTTGGTCTGGAATTTGCCCACCCTACTTTTGATACGGATATTCGGCGGTGCAACAACTTGTGCGAGTTTTGCTTTGTGTTGCAAATGCCACCCCGTTTGCGCCGTACGCTTTACATTAAGGACGATGATTATCGTTATTCATTTCTCTTTGGGCATTACGTAACGCTCACTAATTTGTCTGATCATGACTGGTGGCGAATTGAAACGATGCGGCTTTCGCCGCTTTATGTTTCGGTGCACGTGACTGATACGGAAATGCGGCGGCGTTTTCTGCGCAATAAGACGGCTCCCGATATTATGGAACAGTTACGCTGGTTGGCAGAGCGGGATATTGAGGTACATACGCAACTGGTCATTGTACCGGAATTTAATGACGGCCGTTGGCTGGAGAAGTCTCTGCAAGACCTGGAAACGTTGTGGCCAGCTGTACGCTCTGTGACTGTGGTGCCTGTGGGGCTGACAAAACATCATAAATACGGGATGCGTGTGCATACGCCAGCGGAAGCGAAGGAGATGCTGGCTTTTGTGGAACAGGTGCAGGCGGATTATTTGTCTCGTTTTGGGGTGCGTTTTGTGTATGCCACGGATGAGTGGTATTTGGTAGCAGGGCAGGAAGTGCCACCTCATGAGGCGTATGATGGGCAGGAGTTGCACGAGAATGGGCTGGGTATGGTGCGGTTTTTCCTGGATGAATGGGCAGGGGTGCAGGAAGAGATTGCGGCTTATGGGGGGGCTGTCCCCCAAACGGCCGTTTCTCTTGTTACCGCTCGCCTCTTTGCCCCCGTTCTCACCCACACTGCCACAGAATTTGCCCAACAGACCGGCCTTAATGTCCGCGTACACCCCATTGTAAACCATCGCCTTGGAGAAACCATCACCGTTGCCGGGCTGCTTATGGGGCAAGATGTTTTGCAACAGCTAACCCAAACTGAACTAGCCGACTTGTACGTTCTGCCGCGGGTCATGTTTGATCATCCCGACACCATCACGCTGGACAATATCAGCCCTCAGGACGTTGCTAACCAGCTAAACCGGCCAGTTGCCCTGGCCGATACAATGGGGGATGTGTGGGATGCCGTTATTGGTCAGTCTCAGGTCATATACTATCCTGGTGTGTCTCCCGAAGGCCCAATTAATTTGCGGGTTTTGAATGAGGATGATGAGGAAACGAACCATCACATTTCCTGAGATTTGACCAGAGTGAAGGAAAAAGCTCCCAGACGAGACTTACAGACTGCCAGTAATAAGTGTGCCAACGGCCGTTTCCGGATTTGTCAACACCTGTGCCACTACACCCGACTCCAACCCACTAAAAATCCTGACCTGTAATCCCGGCAATCGCCCGGCCAGGGCCACCATTGCTTGCACCTTCGCCGCCATGCCACCAGTCACATCTGTCCCCCGCGAGCCACCGAGCAAGGGGGCAATTTGGGCAAAATTATCCGGATGAATATGGGGAATTACTCGTCCTTCGTCATCCAATACGCCTTCTGTTTCCCCTGCCAGTAATAACCAAAACGGCCGTATTCGTGCCACCAAAAAATCCATCACTTCTTCTGTGGAAATAATCGTCCCGCCACGTACTTCATCAAAAGCCACATCACCATGAACAACCGGCACAAGGCCTGCCTGCAACGCTGTCAAAACAGCCGTTGTATCCAATTGCACCAACTGGCCATCCCGACACATGGCCGAAGCCGACGGCTGAAGGCGAATGGCCGGCACACCAGCCTGCAAAAAAGTATTGATCAGTTCCGTATTGAGCCGATTCATGGCTGCACTGACTTCTGCAAAGCCACGCCACTGTGCCGCTGTGCGCACCCCCTGGCGGGTCTGGTACCGGGCAGCCGCCACGTGCCCAAACGAACCTCCCCCATGCCCAATCAGCAATTCCAGTGCTGGCTGCAATGTTTTTGCCTGATAAATTTCGGCAGCCAATCGTTGCAACACATCCCGGCGAATGGCCTCTACAGCCGTTTTATCAGTAATGAGTGAGCCGCCCAGCTTGAGAAACAGTCTCATATCTATTCACCTGTTTGCTGACGAATGTGAGCAACGGCCGTTTCTGGCGAATCAGCAAACACCAGCAACGCCAAATGCTCTGGCCGCAAATACTCCGGTCGGGCAAACACATCTACCGTTTCCCGCCACAACGCCCCCAAAAGCACCAATGGCCGTGGCGATATTTCCCCCACTTGCAAAAAACTCCACGCCAACGTCATTTCCGAAAGCGTCCCAATCCCCCCAGGCAAGACAATCATCCCATCATTCTGGGTTACCAAGTGCAAAAGACGCTCGCGCAAACTCTCATACCGGATTTCCTGTTTGACCCACTGATTAGGCCCCAAAGGACGAAATCGTTCAATTTGGTTGCAGGTAACACCAATAACATGGCCGCCCGCTTCGGCTGCCCCCTGGGAAACGGCCGCCATTGTGCCACTATATCCGCCTGTTGCCACCGCAAAGCCAGCCTCAGCCAACAACTGCCCCACCATGCGCGCCTGCTCATAAGCCGCAGTACCTGGTTTAGGCGCAGAACTTCCAAACACGGATATCACTTTCAATGTTCATCCTCCCTGCTTCTCGGCATCAGAAAAGGCTATTCATCCGAAACGGCCGTTTTCCCTGCCAAAAAATCACGAACAATTCCCTGAAACACTGCCTGCTGCTCCAACATCGGCACATGACCACACTCAGACAAAACATATTGTGAAACAGGCGCGTTCGGTAACAATGTCACCAATTTATCTGCATCTGTAACCGGCACAACTGGATCATTTTCCCCCCAGACCAGACAAACCGGTTGCGTGAGCCTGGCCAACTGCGGGCGCACATCATGAAATGCCAACGCCTTCAGCACATCAGCCGAAGCACGCGCATGCTCATAATCAGCCAGGCGTCGCTCCCACACACTCTCATCCTGCTTATCCGGCGCAAAAAACGGGGCGCGTATTTGCCGATTGAGCCACACCTTCGACTGAGAAACGGCCGAACCCAAATCCACCAACCCCAACGAAATCCCCATCTTCTTCACCACATCCGGAAACGCCGCCTGACTCAAAATCGCCGGCGCCACCAATAACAAATGAGTCACATCTTCCGGATAAGCCACTGCAAAACTGGCCGCCAAAATCCCCCCAAATGAATGCCCCACCAACGCCACCGGTGGTAAATCCAGCGTTTGCCAAAAAGCCGCCAACCACTCTACCAAATGCGGCAATGTATAAGGCGTTGTATGCTCACTAAACCCAAAACCCGGAATATCTGGCGCAATCAGCCAGTGAGAATCAGCCAATGCATGCATCGTCTCCCGAAAACTATCCGCAGAAGTAGACATCCCATGAAGCAACAACACAGGACGGCCGTTTGGTCTTCCGGCCACATAATACGCTGTCCGAATACCCAACGCACTCACAAACCGCCGCGGCAAAGGCGGATAAACCGTTCCACTCATTCCCTTACCTCCAAACTCGCCAACCCTGGCACACCCGCCACCGTTTTCGCATGGCGCACGCCATTGCGGATAGCCTCCGCCACCATTTCCACGGCCATATTCGCCACCACATCAAACGGGGCATCCACCTGCCCTGTAGCCAACGCGAACGCTGTATCACCATCATGGGTTGTATGCACCGGACGAATAGCAATCGCCATTCCATCATGCGCCCGCTGTGCCAACCGATGCGCCTCAATTTTGGACAACCGCGCATTTGTAGCCACTACCACCAGCGTTGTATTTGTGCCAATCTGGGCAGGCGGCCGTTCCGGAAAACGCCGCCACGGATCCTCTGAAACCAACCATACCCCATCTCGGTGCGCTCCAGCCAACACAGACCCATCCTTATTGACAACATCCCCCACCGCATTTACCACTGCCGCCGCGCCCACAACCAAATCCCCCTCCTGAGCACTTGCCAGGCCAAATCCCCCCTTCATCATGGACTGAAATCCACGCCATTTCCCCACAGTCACACCAGCCCCTACCCCCACGTTTCCCTGCTCGTCATTATTTTCACGGGCATTGAGACAGGCTGTATATCCCATTTCTGCATCTGGCAAGAATTCACCGCCGCTCATGAACAAATCGTACACCACAGCAGCCGGTACAATAGGAATGGGGCGAATAGGGGTATAGTGGCCAATCCCCTGTTCGGCACAGTACCGCATCACACCATCGGCCGTAGCCAATCCAAACGCACTGCCACCGGTCAAAATCACAGCATTGACATATTGAATAGGCTTGTCCAGTTGCAACAAGGCTGATTCACGGCTGCCGGGCGCAGGGCCACGCACGTCCACACTGCCCACTGTCCCTTCCGGGCAAAGAAAAACCGTGCAACCGGTATGATATTTTTCGTTTGTTGCATGACCAATTTTGAGACCGGGAATGTTTATTGATGACATAAAAGCTCCATGAAATTGTTCGGTTATGTGAAGAATATTTTTGTGTTTTTCTGAATACTTGCCTGATTTTTAGCAATATAACGAAAATTATGCGCTATGCCAATGTTTTGGTGAATGGGTTATTGCTTTGTGGCACAAAAAAACCATCCTGACACAATAACAGGATGGTTATATTTGGTACGCCCGGAGGGACTCGAACCCCCAACCTACTGGTTCGAAGCCAGTTACTCTATCCAATTGAGCTACGGGCGCACAAGTTATGCTATTTTTCATACGAAAAAAGCTGATGACGGATGCCATCAGCCCTGGGCGAGTGGTGGGATTCGAACCCACGATCTTCTGGGCCACAACCAGACGTGTTAACCCCTACACCACACCCGCCATGTGTGTATTGGAATGCTATCATAATTGGCAGGATGCGGCAAGTCTGTTTTTATGGGTGTTTGCGTTTTGGGCGTTCCGTTTTACAATTCGAGTATGCAGGAGAGTGAAGTGTTGTTAAACGGCCGTTATCAGTTGCTGGAGCGCGTGGGCAGCGGGGGGATGGCTGTTGTGTATCGGGCGCTAGACCGGGCTTTGGGGCGTATTGTAGCTATCAAGATGCTCCACGAAAGTTTTACAAATGATCCCGGTTTTTTGCAGCGTTTCCGGCATGAGGCACATGCCGCAGCCAATTTGAGTCATCCCAATATTGTGACGGTTCATGACATTGGTCAGGATGGCAACCGACATTATATTGTGATGGAGTATGTCGAAGGGCGGACGCTCAAGCAAATTATTCGGGAGGCACAGGAAAACGGCCGTTTTCTGCCCATTAGTCGTGCCCTTGACCTCACCATCCAGATTTGCAACGGTATTGGTTATGCCCACCGTGCCAACTTTGTCCACTGCGATGTAAAGCCCCAAAACGTACTCGTCACCCATGACGATCGGGTTAAAGTAGCCGATTTTGGTATAGCCCGCGCTATCAGCGAAGCCACCCAACAACAACAAAGCCAGGTTTGGGGCACCCCTCAATACTTCTCGCCAGAACAGGCTGCTGGTGAGCCAGCCACACCAGCTTCTGATGTGTATGCAATTGGTGTCATCTTGTTTGAGTTGCTTACCGGGCGCCTTCCCTTTGAGGGAGAATCTCCTACCGCTATCGCGCTCAAGCATATTCAGGAACGGCCGCCTCGCGTTTCTGAATTTAATCCAACAGTGCCACCCCAGTTGGAATTGATTATAGATAAAGTACTTTCAAAAGAACCGGCCGGTCGTTATCGCACAGCCGGACAACTGGGGCGCATCCTGAGCACCTACCGGGAACGAAGTTTGGCTGATACGGGTCCTGTGTACACAGTAACAGAATCCCCAGCTACAACCCCTGTTTCTGAACAAAAAACACAAATCTATCAGCGTAAACCAATCGCAGAAGACACGGCCGTTTCTCCACCCCCCATTCCTTCCCAGCCCAAACACACCCTTTCCCA